>CAKZQI010000033.1 GCA_937139515.1 uncultured Armatimonadota bacterium
GGACGGGGGGGTGAGGTTTTCTGGTGCCATCACCCCCAGCCCGTCTCCCGAGGCTTCGGGAGAGGGGGGCAGTTGGCTCCCTCCCCCTGCATTTAGGGGGAGGGGTGGGGTGGGGGTTTCTAAGTTCACCTCACCCCCTTGCCCCCTCTCCGTAAACGGAGAGGGGGTATGCACTGGCTCGCCCCCCTCTCTGCTTGCGGAGAGGGGGGACGGGGGGGTGAGGTTATTCGTCTCGTACCCCAGTCCCAACTCCTTCAGCACGCGTGCTACCTGATTGGGGCGGTCGGTCGCTATCACGATTTGGTACCCGCCCTCGTACCAGCGCTGAACCGAATTCCACAGGTCGGGCAGGCGTCCCCGCGCTGTCTCCAGCGAGCGAGTGCCAATTTCGTGGACAATGCCGGGCAAATCAGGGGTCTCCATCGCCTCCAGCACCAGCTGTGCAGAAGGCACGAAAATTCGTTCCAACGGCTCCACATACTGAGCGGCGCTCAAGGGCACCACATCGCCCCGCTCAGCACGCGAGTCGAGCGACTGCTGAAGCGTCTCCATCAGCCGTTCGCAGGCAGAGCGCAACAGCAGAGGCTCGTCCAGCACCATCAGTCCATCGCTCGGCAGGTAATCCACCATGCAGGCACGCTCGGACATCAACCACGGCAGATAGAGTTCCAAGCGGTCAAACGGCGCTCCTTGTTGCAGGGGGCGTAGGTCGTCTTCTAAACGCTCGCGCAGGGTCGTTTGAAACTCAACAGGTTGGCGCGCAATCTGGGTTTCCCAATCATTTCGTATCCGCTGGGCAATCTCGGAGTTGCCCATCGGCACTTCGCGCGCAGGTGGGATGACCTCCCACGCCACATTTTTGACCGAGCGCTGGGTGGAGGGTTCGAATCGGCGCAGGCTCGTGATTTCGTCGCCCCAAAACTCAATCCGCACGGGCAGTTCGGCACCCATTGGGAACACATCCACAATCCCCCCGCGCCGTGCGAAGTGTCCGGGCAGTCGTACTGGCTCCTGATATTCGTATCCGTCCTCCACCAAGCGTCGGAGCAGTTCGGCGGGTTCTATTTGATAGAGGGCATCGGACGGCTCTGTGGTCTCGCCTGTGCGTAGGCGAAGCCACTCGGCGCGGAACTGAGCGGGCGACAGTGTGGTCTGGAGCGCAGAAGCAATCGGAGCAATCACACACACAGGCTCGCCCATCGCCAGCGCACGCAAAGCGCGGATGCGCTCGTGAAGCACTTCAGGCTCCACGCCCGTCGGCTCCATAATCGGGGTCAGTCCAGCGGGGGCGCGCAGGACCTGCGACTCCGAAAGCCCCAGCCGAAGCAGGATAGCCAGCCACTGCTCGGCGCGCTCTAAACTGGGAACGAGAATCAGCGTGGGCGACCGCCTCTGGGAGAGGAGGGTCGCCAACAGCACTGGTTTCGACTCCGAACACACCTCACGCCAAATGGTCGGTGGGGTTAGCGGAGGCAGAGAGGCGTGAAGCGCACTCAACCACTGGGGTTGCATTCGTTGGAGATTATACCTGGTGGAACTGGCTCAGCCAGCGCAGGCGTTGTTCCAGAGCGAGATGCACGCTGTCAGTACGGCGGTTCGTTTGGGTTTGGTTCAGTTGAGCGCACTTGATGAGGGCGAAGCGCAGGGCTTCCGCGCCATATTCGCTGACGGCGAAGGCGTCCGCCTCCCGCTCGTGGTGCTGGCGCAATCGGAGCATCGGAAGCCCCATCAACACCGCCAACCCGACCATCAGCCCCAGCAAGCTCCATTCGGGCAGTTGCGCACTGATGGGGGCAAGACTCAGGCTTACCAGCACTCCGATGCCAACCACCAGCAACCAAAACCGCACCAAGCGCGGGCGCTGTGCCAGATGTGCGACCTCATGCGCCAACACCGCCAACAGTTCGCGTTGCGAAAGGTGTGCCACCAGATAGTCGGTAATCGCAATCCTGCCACCGGGCAGGGCGAACGCATTTGCCCTGCGAGCTCGGCGACCGTCCACCACAATCAGCTCGGGTGTGGGAATGCCGAGAGTGTGCGCCAGCCGACGCAGTTCGTCTTGCACACCCTCGCAGACTGCAAGCGTATGGCTCGGTGGCAGCCGACGCACTCGTCCGATGGTAGCCCCCATCAGCAGCACGCCCAGCCCCGAAAACAGGGCATACAAAACGCCCCAAGCCCCATCCTCACGATAGCCTCCTCGCATGATGTACAGGGCGTTGAATAGCCCCAAGCCTGCCAACACCCAAGGCGCTATCCGTTCCGACACGCTCCCTATGCGCAGGTGCAAATACTCGGTCTTAGAGAGGTCTAACTGTCGGGCTTTTTTCTCCAGCGGGTAGAGCCAAGTGTAGAGCAACAAGAACTCGCCCAGCACCCAGCCAAAGCCCATCAGGAGCGCACTTCCCCACTGCGGTTCGGTGTACAACGGCGCAAAACTCAACACCCCCACCTTCAGCCCGACTGAGAGCCAGAGAAGGGTGCGAAACTGTCGGCGCACTCGCTGGATAGCGCTGTTGTCCGCTAACCGAGCGCGCCTAATCGCCCAGCGTCCGCTCGTTATCACGAACCCTGAAAAGCCCAACCAAACCCAAAGCCAGTCCACCGTAAGGGATTATCGGTATCTTTAGCGAAAACTCGTGGGTTGAAACCTCTCCAAGCAAAAGTGGGGTAATCGTCAGGAGCAGAGCAAACGTGGGCGGTGTTGGACTCGAACCAACGGCCTCTTCGGTGTGAACGAAGCGCTCTACCGCTGAGCTAACCGCCCTTCTGATTGGTGCGCGGGGTGGGACTCGAACCCACACAGGCTACGCCCACATGGCCCTCAACCATGCGTGTCTACCAATTCCACCACCCGCGCGGTGGGACTATATTATACCTCATTCAGTTGCGGGGATTTCAAGAGGTGTGGAAGGGGGTTGAAAAATGCTGGGAGCGCGGGCGTCTCGCTCGCTTTATTCGTGGCACGGGCATCCTGCCCGTGTTGCTTCATGGGGCACGGGCAT
>CAKZQI010000034.1 GCA_937139515.1 uncultured Armatimonadota bacterium
CAGGGTATCCAACAGGGTATCCAACAGGGTATCCAACAGGGTATCCAACAGGGTATCCAACAGGGTATCCAACAGGGCAAAGTGGAGGCGATGAGAGATAGCCTGCGCCTTGTGCTCCAGACACGCTTCGGTGAAGTCCCCGAAGAGGTAGAAAAAGCTATCCAAGAGGAAGAGTCCGTAGAGCGCTTGCAAGCCCTGCTTCAAGTTACAGCAACCGCAACCGACATAGAGGCGTTCCGCCAACATCTTTCGGAAACATAGACTACTACAGGGGTACAATTGCATGCATGAACATCGTGCAGGTCGGCTCGGTAAAGATTGGTGATGGACGCCTTGCCCTAATCGCAGGTCCCTGCGTGATTGAAAACTTAGAGCTTTGCCAGCGTGTTGCGAGCACGATGAGCGAGTTGTGCCAACGGCTAGAAATCCCCTACATTTTCAAAGCCTCGTTCGACAAAGCGAACCGCACCGCCCACGACTCTTTTCGGGGGCAAGGGTTAGAGCAGGGGCTGGAGGTACTCTATCGCATCCGTCAAGAATTCGGTGTCCCCGTCACTACCGACATCCACGAGAGCGACCAAGCTGAACCGACCGCGCAGGTGGTTGACCTCTTGCAGATACCCGCCTTCTTGTGTCGGCAGACCGACCTGTTGTACGCTGCTGCAAAAACGGGCAAGCCCGTAAATGTGAAAAAAGGGCAGTTTCTCGCCCCGTGGGATGCAGGCAACATCGTAGAGAAGTTGCGCGCTTATGGGGCATCAGGCATTCTGCTGACCGAGCGGGGAACCTCGTTCGGCTACAACACGCTGATAGTGGATATGGCAGGCTTGCCGATGATGCGCCAGTTCGGAGTGCCTGTGGTGTACGATGCCACACACAGCGTCCAGCGCCCTGGTGGGGCAGGCAGGCAATCGGGGGGCGACCGTTCCGCCATTCCTCCGCTGGCGCGTGCGGCGGTCGCTGTGGGGATTGACGCCCTGTTTATGGAGGCTCACCCAGAGCCAGAGCGCGCCCTGTCCGACTCAGCGACTCAATACCCACTGGCTCAAGTAGAACCGCTTCTGCGCGAGCTGTTAGCCATCCATCGCGTGCGTGCCGAGTTCAGGAACGAATGAGGTACTCAGCAATCTGGATGGCGTTGAGCGCTGCGCCCTTGCGCAACTGGTCACCACTGGCAAAGAGGGCTACTCCGTTCGGCATATCCAAAGCATAGCGAATGCGCCCCACCAAGACCTCATCGCGCCCTGTGGCTTCAAGCGGCATTGGGAAGTAGTTGCGGTCGCGCTCATCTATCACCCTGACCCCGCTGAACTGGTGGTAGGCTTCGTAGAGGGTTTCCAACGGCGGGCGTTCTTCCACCTCTGCCACGATAGCCTCGCTGTGGGCGCGCAACACGGGCACCCGCACACAGGTGGGCACCACCGCCACCGTCGGGTCGTTCCAGATTTTGCGCGTCTCCAGCACCATCTTGCGCTCCTCCTCGTTGTAGCCGTCCTCCCCTATCGGCGAGTTGTGAGAGAACAGATTGAATGCATAGGGATGCTGAAGCACCTTCGGCTCGTAGGGTTCGCCATAGAGGAAGGCGTGGGTCGAGTCGATGAGCTCTTGCATTGCTTGCGCACCTGCCCCACTGGCGGACTGGTAGGTCGCCACGATGATACGCCTTATTCGGGTCAGACGGCGAAGCGGTTCCAGCGCCATCAGCATGATTATCGTGGAGCAGTTGGGATTGGCGATAATCGCTCGGTGCCGCTGGACGGCTTCTGGATTGATTTCAGGGATGACCAACGGCACTTCAGGGTCTTGACGGAACGCCGACGAGTTATCCACCACAATCGCACCTGCCTGCACTGCGTAGGGCGCATATTCACGGCTGTGCGAGGCGCCCGCCGAAAAGAACGCAATCTCCACGCCTTCAAACGACTCGGGACGGAGCGCCTGCACGGTGACTGGTTCGCCCCGAAACTCCAAAGTCTTGCCTGCCGAGCGTTCGGACGCCAACAGGGTCAGTTTGCTAATTGGGAAGTTGCGCTCGGCTAAGAGGGTGAGAAACTCGGTGCCTACTGCGCCCGTTGCACCAACGATTGCTACATGGTATGCCATCTCTTACGAAATTTTACCCTGTTCCTTTTGCCTCAGGAATATGTGCCATAATATAGCCAGCCTCCCGTTGGAGCGGGGCTACACGACACTGCGGTCGCGCAACATTGAAAAAAAGAGGTGAAACGATGAAACGAGTCTATCTTTTTGATGAGGGAAGTGCAGACATGCGCGACTTGCTGGGCGGGAAAGGCGCCAACCTCGCCGAGATGACCAACATCGGGCTTCCTGTACCCCCCGGCTTCACCATTACCACCGATGTATGCCGCGGCTATATCAAACGCCTACGCTTGCCCGACGGCTTGATGCAAGAAGTGCGCGAGAAGATGCAGATTGTGGAGGCGCGCGTGGGCAAACGGTTCGGCGACCCCAATAACCCCCTCTTGGTTTCCGTACGGTCTGGTGCGAAGTTCTCTATGCCCGGCATGATGGACACGATTTTGAACTTGGGGCTGAACGATGCCACCGCCGAGGGCATGATTGCGCTCACCAATAACCCGCGCTTTGTCTATGACGCCTATCGCCGTTTCATCATGATGTTCAGCGATGTGGTGATGGACATCCCCAAGAAGCACTTTGAAGCGCAGTTTGACGCCCTCAAAGAGCGTCTGGGCGTCAAGCAGGATACCGAAGTGCCCGCCGAAGCCCTCCAAGAGCTGATGGAGGAGTTCAAACAGCTTGTGCGCGACCACGGCAAGCAGTTCCCCCAAGACCCCTATCAGCAACTGGAGATGGCGATTGAGGCGGTATTCCGCAGTTGGAACAACGAGCGCGCGATTGTGTACCGCGAGCGCGAGAAAATCCCCCACGATTTGGGCACCGCGTGCAATGTGCAGGCGATGGTGTTCGGCAACATGGGCGACGATTCGGGCACGGGTGTTGCCTTCACGCGCGACCCCTCCACCGGCGAGCGCAAGATATACGGCGAGTTCCTGCCCAACGCTCAGGGCGAGGATGTGGTCGCTGGCGTGCGCACCCCACTCCCGCTGGATGTTCTGCACGAGCGAATGCCCGAGGTGTACCAACAGTTCATAGAGATCGCCGACCGCTTGGAACGCCACTACCGCGATATGATGGACCTGGAGTTCACCATCGAGCGCGGACGGCTCTGGATGCTCCAGTGTCGTGTGGGCAAGCGCACAGGGCGCTCGGCAGTCAAAATCGCTGTGGATATGGTCAAGGAGGGGCTGATTGGGCGCGATGAGGCGGCTCTGCGCGTCTCACCCAGCCACTTAGACCAACTGCTTCACCCCCACCTGGACGAGAACGCTTTAGCGAGTGGCGACTACCCGTTGATTGCGCAGGGATTGGGCGCCTCGCCGGGCGCAGCGAGTGGGCGCGCCGTGTTCGATTCCAAGCGTGCGATGGAACGAGGCAAGAACGAACCCGTCATCTTGGTGCGCCCTGAGACGAACCCCGACGATGTGGGCGGGATGCTCGCCTCCAAAGGCATCCTCACCGCACGAGGCGGGATGACCAGCCACGCAGCGGTGGTCGCACGCGGGTTCGGTATCCCCTGCGTGGCAGGATGTGAGAGCCTCAGCGTGGACGAACACCACGCACGCTTCACCGTAGAAGTAGACGGCAAGGCGATTACCGTGAACGAGGGCGACTTCATTAGCATCGACGGCTCCACGGGCAAGGTCTATCTGGGCGCCGTGCCCACGCAAGAGCCGGAACTCACCGACGAGATGAACACCCTGCTGGAGTGGTCTGACCAGTTCCGTCGGTTGCGCGTGCGGGCGAACGCCGACAACCCGCACGACGCCAGCAAAGCGCTGGAGTTCGGCGCGGAGGGCATCGGCTTGGCACGCACCGAACACATGTTCTTCGGGGAAGGACGCCTGCCGATTGTGCAGGAGATGATTCTTGCCAAGACCGAGAAGGAGCGACGCGATGCCCTCGCCCGACTGCTCCCCGTCCAGCGTCAGGACTTCTTTGAGATTTTTGAGGTGATGCGCGGACTGCCCGTCACCATCCGCCTGATCGACCCGCCCCTGCACGAGTTCCTCCCGAACCGTGAGGAGCTGATACGCGAGGTGACCCGTCTGGAGGTCAAATCGCCCAAGTCGGAGAAGTTGGAGCAGTTGCGCACTTTGCTCCAGCGTGTGGACGAGCTCCACGAGGCGAACCCGATGCTCGGTCTGCGGGGGGTGCGCCTGTCCATCCTGTACCCCGAAATCGTGGAGATGCAGGTGACGGCGATTCTGGAAGCGGCGGCGGAGGCGCAACGACGCGGGTACGACCCCCATGCGGAGATTATGATTCCGCTGGTGGGACATGTGAACGAGCTGAAGGTCGTGCGTGAGAACTTGGAGCAGGTCGCCAAAGAAGTGATGAGCCGAGAGAATGTGCGCGTGGACTACAAGTTCGGCACGATGATAGAAATCCCGCGCGCGGCGCTCACCGCCGACGAGATTGCCCAGTACGCCCAGTTCTTCTCCTTCGGCACGAACGACCTCACGCAGACCACCTTCGGCTTCAGCCGAGACGATGCGGAGGGCAAGTTCCTTGCCTACTATGTGGAACACAAAATCTTGCCTGAGAACCCGTTCGTGACTTTAGACCGCAACGGAGTGGGCAAGCTGATACGAATGGCGTTTGACCTCGGGCGGGCGGTGCGCCCCGACCTGAAGGTGGGCATCTGTGGCGAACATGGAGGCGACCCTGCCTCTATTGAGTTCTGCCACGAGGTGGGGCTGGACTATGTGAGCTGTTCGCCCTTCCGCGTGCCGATTGCGCGTCTATCGGCGGCGCAAGCCGTTCTGCGCCAGCGGGTCAAAATCGCTGTGGATAAGTGAGAGGCAGGTCGTCACTCAGGGGGAGTGATATTCACTCCCCCTGAAGGTTAGGTCTGTTCCTGTCATAGGGTACATCTCTTGTGTTCCAACTCGTACTAACCCGCCTCTGCTTTGACGCCTGTTGGTTAGCCCTCTCGCCCCCCAATTATCATTCTAACTCCCCCCTATTGTCATTCTGAGCGCAGCGAAGAATCTCGGTGCAACCCGAAGCAGAGACCCTTCGCTGACGCTCAGGTTGACAGGGCGGGGATTGTCATTCTACCCCCCCCTCTGTCA
Source organism: uncultured Armatimonadota bacterium (assembly GCA_937139515.1). Classification (GTDB taxonomy): domain Bacteria; phylum Armatimonadota; class Fimbriimonadia; order Fimbriimonadales; family GBS-DC; genus CAKZQI01. The sequence goes on from CAKZQI010000034.1 coordinate 5,178, forward strand.
TTCTGAGCGAAGCGAAGAATCTCAACGAAAGACCTCACCCCCGCCCCCCTCTCCGTAAACGGAAAGGGGGCACAGGCACGCAGATGCTCCACCCTCTCTGCTTGCGGAGAAGGGGGACACAGGCTGATAAGGGTACAGGCGTTGAGTACAAAATCACACCGAACCCACCCCGTTTCACAGCCCGTATCTACTCACCTTCAAGCCTCCCCCTGTCATTCCGAGCCGAAGGCGAGCAATCTCTTTCAGACCCCTCACTGCGTTCGGGGGGACAAAAGGGGGTGTTCGGGGTGACAAGCGGGGAATCTGAGCGTGCGTGAGGGGTCTGTGCTTGGGATTCGCCGAGATTCTTCGCTTCGCTCAGAATGACAGTGGGGGCGAAGGGGCTGACGAAAGGGCACCAAAGCGTGGGTGAGTTAGTGTGATTTTGAACTCAGTGAATGAACCCGTGTCATTGGCATACAAAGGTTCGCAGAGAGAACTCAGAAGGAGAGATTGTGTAGGGGCAGACCCCTTTGTCTGCCCCTCTATCCGACACCTGAAAGTTTACTGGCAGTTGCCGTTGTTGCCTCGGTTGGGGCAGTTTCGGCACCAAGTGCCGTTCGCGCGCTGGGCGGCGATGCCCCACAGATTGAACTGACCTTGATAGGGACCCGGTTCGCCCACATCAAATAGGCGCGCTTGCTTGCCGTCCCAGGTGGTGACGGTATTGTTGGGCGCTTGGCGCGGGCGACCCTTGACCGTACGGGCATGTCCATCCACGAAGTTCGCGGGCGCCAAATCGTTGTGTCGCGCCTGCAGGTACGATTGGATGGTGGTAGGCGGTCCCAGTGTGCCATCGTAGAGCATAGAGGTGTTCACGGGGAACTCAATCTGCGCCAAGGAAACGGGCGGGCTTTGTTGAAGCAGACCAGGCACATTCCCGTTCTCAAACACACACCAGTTGAAAATGTACCCTGTATAGCGGAAGCCCGGTACGCTACAAACGGGCACGCCGAACCCGCCGAAACTGGACACCACATCAAATGCCTGACGGTCGGACGGACAGAGCAAGATGTCGGTGTTCTTGATATACGGCTGGATGGCGTTGTACAAGGTGAAAATACAGGGCTGGTTGTTTTGGGAGCTGAGGTAGATGCTGAAGGGGAAGCGCTCGTCGTAGTCCTGAACATACTGCAGGACACCGAGCGAGAGCTGTTTCATGTTGTTCACACACTGGGTCTGACGCGCTTTCTCACGCGCCTGCGCAAACACGGGGAACAGTATCGCCGCAAGAATGGCGATAATCGCTATCACCACAAGCAACTCGATCAGGGTAAAACCTCTTCGTTTCATAGGGTATTAGATTCGTTCCCTATAAAAAAGTTCCTACCTGCAAAAAGTACTGTTTTCGGGAGTTCGCGTGGTACGGGCATCTTGCCCATAGAGCCTCTCAAGGATGGGGCGGAGTTTTGTGAGATTCTTCGCTTCGCTCAGAATGACAGAGGGGGGTCAGAATGACAAGAGGGGAGCGTTGGATAAACAAGGGTTTGCGCGTCTCCTGATGGGTAAAATCCCAAGCCACGAACAGTAGCACGGGCATCCTGCCCGTGAAGAGTATCTTGGGCAAGATCCCAAGCCACTTTGCCCTTCATCAACCCCTGCCCTATTCAAGGTATAATATTTTTGGAGGACTGCCATGCAGAATGGTCATATCCGCAACATTCGTCTCAAAATCCGCCGTCAGGACGGACCTGGCAAGCCCGCCTATTGGCAAGAGTTCCTGTTGCCGTACCGTCCGAATATGAATGTCATCTCCTGCTTGATGGAGATTCAGCGCAACCCTGTGGACGGTTCGGGCAAACCGGTTTCTCCGCCTGCTTGGGAAGCGGCGTGCTTGGAACAGGTCTGTGGCACCTGCACGATGGTGGTCAACGGCGTAGTCCAGCAGTCGTGTGCTGCGTTGGTAGACCAGGTGGGCGCGCACAAGGGGGATACGATCGAAATCACCCTAGAGCCGATGAGCAAGTTCCCCGTTGTGCGCGACCTGATTGTCGACCGCAGTCGGATGTTTGAAGCGCTCAAGACCCTACAGGCGTGGGTTCCTGTGGATGGCTATCACGACCTCGGGCCCGGTCCGCGCACCGACGACAGCCTGCGCGAGCTCCGCTACGCCTTCGCACGCTGTATGACCTGTGGCTGTTGTATGGAGGCGTGCCCGCAGTACAACGAGCATTCCGCCTTCATCGGACCTGCCCCGATTGCCCAAGCGCGCCTGTTCAATCTGCATCCTGTGGGGGCGACCTTAGCCAACGAGCGCTTGGAAGTGCTTACGGGTCCTGAGGGCATCACGGGCTGTGGGAACGCCCAGAACTGCGTCAAGGTGTGCCCCAAAGGTATCCCCCTCACACGGGCGATCGCCGAACTCCACCGCGACACCACCATCTACCGCCTCAAGAAGTGGCTGGGCATCATCCCTGACAAAGTGGTGGGCGAGGGCGCTGAATGAGAATCCTCGTCACGAACGACGACGGTATCTACGCCGAGGGAATCCGAGTGCTGGCACAGCACTTGCGCTCCCTCGGCGAGGTGTTTGTGGTAGCGCCCGACCGACCGCGCAGTGCGACAGGGCACTCCATCACCCTCCACAAGCCTTTGCGCATCCATCGTATCCACTTCCCCGACGGTTCGGTCGGCTATGCGACCAACGGAACCCCCACCGACTGCGTCACGCTCGGTGCCCATGCCGTGTTGAACCATCAGGTGGATTTGGTCGTCTCGGGCATCAACGCCGGACCGAACTTGGGCTGGGACTTGACCTACTCAGGCACGGTCGCCGCAGCGATTGAGGGCGCCGTGCATAACCTCAACGCTTTCGCCATCTCGCTCGCTGCGGAAGAGATTTTGCCCTTGGCGCGCTCGGAAGAGACCAACGAGCCGTTTCCTACCGAGATGCCTCGGCTCCACTACGAGACGGCAGGCATCGCTGCGACTCACATCGCCCGCCTGCTCGCCGAGCATCCGCTACCGCCTTATACCTTCCTGAATGTGAATGTGCCGAACCTCCCGCCGGAGCAGGTGAAGGGCTACCAAATCACTGCGCTCGGACGACGCCAGTACGCCGACCGAATCGAGTCGCGGGTCGACCCAGCAGGACGACCCTACTACTGGCTCAGCGGGAGCCTCGTGGAAGACCGCGACCAGCCCGGCACCGATGTGTATGCGGTGGCGCACGGGTATGTGTCCATCTCGCCCGTGCATCTGGATTTCACGGCACACCACCTACTGGAACCAGTGCGAGCGTGGCTGGCACGGATGCCCAGCGAGGTGCGGGGTCTGAATTTGTGAGGCTTTTAGGTAAGAGCGCTCACTCGCTCCCCAAACCCTCTTTAGGCATCGGCTCAGGCTGTTCGCAAGTGCTCTCAAGTGAGATGTGCGCACCGAGTGCCGACGAGTCGTTGAAAGCCAGCATAATGTCCAGCACATGGTACGCCAGCGCACCACTGGCACGATGAGGGCGGTTCTGCTGAATGGCTTGGATCATCTCGGCTAAGCCAAGGCTTCGGTACTGCTCGTCGTAGGGATGCGTGTGTGCAACCACTTGCCAGTCCGTATCGCCCGCCCGCCGCAGCCAAACCTGCCCCCCAAAGCCGTTGGGGTCGGGCACTTGGAGCGTGCCCTCCGTGCCATAGATTTCTATGCAAGGCAACCGATGCGCCTGCACATCAAATGACATCGTGACGGTCGCTATCGCCCCGTTGGCGAACTCCACCGCGCCCGTGATGTGGGTGGGCGTCTCCACTTGAATTGTCTCGCCGTATTTCGGCTGGCTGGTAATCGTGCGCTGGGGGCGCGTAATCCGACTGATACCCGCCACACGACGCACTGGACCCATCAGGCTCACCAGCGCCGTGATGTAGTAAGGTCCCATATCTAGCATCGGACCGCCTCCGGGCTTGTAGTAAAACTCAGGGTCGGGGTGCCAACTTTCGTGCCCCGCCGAGAGCATAAACGCGCTCGCCCCAACCAACTGCCCAATCGCACCCTCACGAATGAGCTGGAGCGAAGTCTGAATGCCCGCACCCAGGAAAGTGTCTGGAGCGCAACCCACGCGGAAGTTCTTCTGGCGTGCCAATTCCAGCACCTCAAACGCCTCCTCGCGATGGACCCCGAACGGCTTCTCACAGTAGACATGCTTGCCTGCCTCCAGAGCGCGCTTGTTGAGCGGGGCATGGACTTGGGGAACCGTAAGGTTCAGCACCACCTCAATCTCGGGGTCAGCGAGCAACTCCTCCACCGAGTAGACCTTCGGGATGTTGAACTGCTCGGCGCGCTCCTTTGCCCGCTCCAGCACGAGGTCGGCAAGCGCAACGACCTCAATCTGGGGGAACCGTTGCGCCACGCGCAGATAGACCGAACTGATGTTTCCACAACCGATGACGCCGACTTTCATAACGCCCCCCAGATTCGGGTCGAGTCGATCAGTTCCTGCACATAGAGGTTCAAGATGTGCCCTTGCGTGCGAGCCTGCAGTAGGGATTGTTTAGGGACATCCCCCGCATCTGCCCCTTTAGAGATTCTTCGCTTCGCTCAGAATGACAAAGAGGGGGCGCTAAGGATAACAGCTCCACCCTAACACCCGAAAAAAAACGTAGCACGAGCATCCTGCCCGTGAGCAAGAGAG
>CAKZQI010000035.1 GCA_937139515.1 uncultured Armatimonadota bacterium
ACCGCTTGGTGAGGGATGCCCATGCCATGCATGCGGGCGGGACGCCCGCGATCCCAGTGATTTTTCGAACACCCTCACCCCCTCCCCGAACCCTCCCCCCTAAGGCAGGGAGAGGGATCAGGGGTGAGGGCAGATTCTTCGCTTCGCTCAGAATGACAGATGAACATTCCGAAACGAGTACAAGGCTCGGTCCCACCTGTTCACGAGCCAATCAACTGTGGGACAATCCCCCCTGTCACCCTGAGCGTCAGCGAAGGACCTGGGCTTGGGGGTATCCCAGTTTCTTAGCTCAGCATCGGGTTCCCTACGCTTGGGTGCACGATCTCAGTGAAACTGCTCTTCTTCAGTGGAGCCATGCATCGCCAAAGTGGACGCTTGACCGCCTGTGATTGCCTCCTGCACCGCGTCAAAGTAGGCTGTGCCCACAAACGCTTGGTGCTCGGTGGCTTTGAAGCCGTACTTATCCCGTGCTTCAAACTCTTGCGCTTGTAGCTCGGCGTAGGCGGTCATGCCCGTCTCGGCGTAGCCCCTTGCCAGCTGGAAGCTGATGTAGTTGAGCGCGTGGAAGCCCGCCAGCGTGATGAACTGGAACTTGTAGCCCATCGCCCCCAGTTCTTTCTGGAACTTGGCGATGGTGGCGTCGTCCAACTTGCGCTTCCAGTTGAACGAGGGCGAGCAGTTATACGCCAGCATCTTACCGGGGAACTTGGTGTGGATGGCTTCAGCGAACTGGCGCGCCTGCTCCAAATCGGGTTCCGAAGTTTCAAACCAGAGCAAGTCCGCATAGGGGGCATAGGCTAACCCGCGCGCTATGGCTGATTCCAACCCGTGGCGCACGCAGTAGTATCCTTCGTAGGTGCGCTCGTCCGTCAAGAACGGCTGGTCGTAGGGGTCAACATCGCTGGTCAGAAGCGTTGCGTTGAGGGCATCGGTGCGTGCAATCAGCACGGTCGGTACGCCCATCACATCGGCGGCGAAGCGCGCAGCGACCAGCTTCTGGATAAATTCTCGCGTAGGCACAAGCACTTTCCCGCCCAAGTGCCCGCACTTCTTGGCAGACGCCAGTTGGTCTTCGTAGTGGACTCCCGCCGCACCCGCCTCAATCATCGCTTTGGTGAGCTCAAAAGTGTGCAGGACGCCCCCGAAACCTGCCTCCCCATCGGCGACAATCGGCGCGTACCAGTAGATGTCGTTCTTGCCCTGCGCCCACTGTTTCTCGTCTTCTCGGCGGAAGGCGTTGTTGATACGCTTCACGACGGTGGGCACGCTGTTCACAGGGTACAGGCTCAGGTCGGGGTAGGTCTGCATAGCGAGGTTGGCATCCCCAGCGACCTGCCAACCGCTCAAGTAGATAGCTTTTAGACCTGCCTGCACCATCTGCACGGCTTGAGTGCCCGTCAGTGCGCCCAGTGCGGCGACATAAGGCTCTGTCTGCATCAGTTCCCAGAGACGTTTTGCACCCATCTCGGCGAGGGTGTACTGAATGCGCACAGAACCCTGCAAGCGCACCACATCCTCCGCACTGTAGGGTCGCTCAATCCCGTTCCAGCGCGGGTTCTCACGCCAATCACGCTCCAGTTCGGCGACACGCTCGTTTATCATCGGTTGACCTCCTCGTTTCATCTACTCTCCCCACCATCGGGTGGGAAACCGCTCCTCAGTCTATGTACTCGTACGCCACCAGCGTCACGAAGTCCACGAAGGCGTCGCTCAGCACCACCTTACGCAGGATTTCGCTGGCTTCGGTGAAGCGCCCCTGTTGGAAGGTTCCACTTCCCAAATCGCTCTCTATCTTGGCGAGCTCTTCGTTGAGCATCTGCTCAAACAGCTCGGCAGTAATCGCACGCCCGTCGCTGAGGTGCGCGCCGCGTTGTATCCACTGCCAGAGCTGAGAGCGCGAGATTTCAACGGTCGCAGCATCTTCCATCAAGAAGTTTATCGCAGCGGCACCCGTGCCTCTCAGCCACGAGTCGAGATAGCGCAGGCTCACATTGATGTTGAGGCGCATCCCCTGCTCGGTAATCTCGCCTCTGGGGAAGTCCAGCAACTGTTGTGCCGAAATGGAGTAGTTCGGCATGTAGTTTATCTGGTTTGGTGTGGTAAGGTGCTTGTTGAACACCTCCATCACCACAGGCACAAGTCCGGGATGAGCAACCCAGGTGCCATCGTAGCCCTCGCCCACCTCGCGCTCTTTGTCGGCGACCACCTTCGAAATCGCCTGCTCGTTGGCGGCGGGGTCGTGTCGGATGGGTATCTGCGCTGCCATCCCCCCAATCGCGTGGATGCCGCGCTTGTGGCAACTTTGCACCACCAGCTGGGAGTACGCCTTCATAAACGGCACGGTCATCGTGAGCGTGGCGCGGTCGGGCAACACAATCTCAGGGCGGTTGCGGAACTTGCGAATGACGCTGAACAGGTAGTCCCAGCGCCCGCTGTTCAGACCGCCTGCGTGTTCACGCAGTTCATACAGGATTTCTTCCGTTTCAAACGCAGCGAGGATGTTCTCTATCAGCACAGTCACTCGGATAGTGCCGCGAGGAATCCCCAGCTCGTCCTGAGCCATGTTGAACACATCGTTCCAGAGGCGCGCCTCCAGATGGCTCTCCAGCTTGGGCAGGTAGAAGTAGGGCCCCGTGCCCCTCTTCACCAACTCGTGGGCATTGTGGTAGAAATAGAGACCAAAATCCACCAGCGAACCAGGCGCAGGCTCGCCGTCAATATAGAGATGTTTTTCTGGCAGGTGCCAACCGCGTGGGCGCACGCACAGAACGGCGGTCTGCGCGTTGAGGCGATACTCCTTCCCCTCGGGGCTGGTGTACTCGATCGCTCGGCGGATAGCGTCGCGCAGGTTGATTTGCCCCTCAATACAGTTCGCCCAAGTGGGCGAGTTGGCGTCCTCAAAGTCCGCCATGAACACCTTCGCACCTGAGTTGAGCGCGTTGATAACCATCTTACGGTCGACGGGACCTGTGATTTCCACGCGTCGGTCTTGCAGGTCGGTGGGTGGAGGGGCGCAGCGCCAGTCGCCCTCACGGATTGCTTTCGTTTCAGGTAAGAAATCGGGGTTCTCACCGGCGTTCAGTCGCTCCTGACGCTCCTCGCGCATCCAGAGCAGTTCTTTGCGGCGGGGATTGAAGGCACGAGTCAACTTCGCCACAAAGCGTAGAGCGTCGGGGGTTAAGATTTCAGCATAGGCGTCCGACACCGGCGCACGCACCTCTATGCGCTCCGCACTCAGCTCCTGGTTCAGCCTCTCTTGATGCATAGTAGTCTCCTCTCCTCGTTGAGGGCGACTTTTGACCGACTGGTCAGCCGGAATGATTATACCCAACCGTCGTTGCACCCTCAGACAGAGTTTAAGTATACCCATCGGGTAAACTCGTGGCATGCGAATAGGGGCTGTCCTATTGACAGGGATGTTGTGTGCTTGGATTTACGCTGACCGCTTGATAGAAATTCCCACAGGACGCATCGTCTATCCCGAGCGTGTGCGTCTGGAAGCAGGCATCTTCGCAGATAAACCTGAAGAGGAGCGCATTTGGCTCAACTGGCGGGTGATTGATACGCTTGAGCTGCAACTCTCACGCTCGGCAACAGAGGGGAGGCGAATTGAGACCGCTGGGATTGCTTACAACCTGTACCCTGAAATCCCTGGCTACACGCCGGGCATCTCGGTTGGCATAGGGGACCTCTGGAACCGCACGGAGACGGGACGCTACGGCTACCTCGCCCTCTCGTACGGGCTTCCTGCGCTCGGCAAGACACCTTTAGACCGCGATTTGCGTATCCATCTTGGCTACCGCACGGGACGAGAGGAGGGGCTGTTTGTAGGCTTTGATGTTCCCCTCACCAATCAGATCTCTATTTTAGCCGAGCACACAGGCAATAATATCAATGGGGCAATCGTTTGGCATCCAAGACCGAGTTTGGAGTTGCGAGCGAGCCTTGTGCGCGACCGCACAGTCTGGAGTATACTTATCAGTGTTGGTGAGTAGCGATGAGCCTATCAAGCCGAACGGTGACTGCTTCAGAGCGATGGTGGGTGCGCTGGGAACCTTTGAGCAAGCCTGCTGAGCGTTGGCTCCATCTTCTAATTCTCGTTGCGGTGGCGGTGTTTGTGGGGGTGGCACTCTACTTAGAGCCAAGCCCTAAGGGTCTGGGCACACACCAGCAACTGGGGATTCCGCCCTGCACGCTCCATTTCCTCACGGGGCGCCCCTGCCCCTCCTGTGGATTGACCACCAGCGTGAGTGCGATTTTTCATGGCTACTGGGCGCTGGCGTGGCGGGCGAACCCCTTCGGCTTCCTTGTCTCGGCTGTTGTGCTCGGCTTCGGGTTGAATAGCCTCGTGGCACTCTTCACGACGCGCACCTTACGCATCCACCCTGACCGTGCAATCTATCTGACGCTTGCCCTGCTCGGCATCTGGCTGGTTCACGGCTTGATACGCATGCTCTTGTGGTAAAGTCGCTTTAGGGATGGGACGGGGCGTTTCGGTGCTCCTCTACTACTCTGCTTAGTTCGGGATAGGGTAGCCCCTCACGCTCGCGCTGAATGGCTTCCCAGTCGATTGGGGGGTATTCGGTTGGGTCATAGCTCAAAGCGCCTCCCCTTGCCATACCGGGCACATTGATGGTCAGGAACTGGTAATCTTATGCAGGCGGGCGTACTGGGGGTCAATACTGATGAGCAGGCGGTGTTCAGCGCGTTGAGCGTACACGACAAGCACCACCGTATGGGCGTCGGGCTGGCGTATGTCCTGAATGCGCCCTCCCACCAGCAGTTGGCACTCGGTCAGCACTGCATACAGATTGAGGCTGTCAAAGGGAATCGCTCGGCTCACGGATAACAGAAGTGTACCTGGTTGCAAGGCTGTCCAAAGGCACGAGAAGATTACAGGGGAAGCCATAACACCCTGTTCTTTATCTCATCCTCTCGCAAACAGGTTGCGACAAGTATCAACTCCTCAATAGCTTGCGCTATGGGCATCTTTTGTGGAACGATAATCAAACCGTAGAAAGACTCGCCACGATTGAGACGCTCATAAGCAGTTAGAGGCATGGTCGCAGTATCTTGGCTAATGACTACCCTTCCCTCGGCAACAGCATAAGCCAGTATCTCTTCGTCTGAGGTGCTCGATAGTCCTATATGCTGTACCATAATAAGGTCGAGTTCAGGTAGGCGTCTCATTAGGGCGCGCACGATGTCCATGTCCAAATTTCCGTCGCCCAACAGCTTCATCGCCTCTGGCTCAACAGGCGTTGGCGTATGTCAGAGGTGGGATAGGCTTGCTCAATCGTATTGCGTATCGTTTGTGCTTCTTGCTCCGCTTTGTGCAAGTATTCGTCAAAAACCTCTTTATTCCAGAGGTAGTAAGCAATCACGCTGTAGACTTCGATCAGGCTAAGAGTGGGGTATTTCAGCACAATCTCCTCCGCACTGTACCCCGCTTGGAAAGCGGTCAGCACCATCGTCAGGGTGACGCGTGTGTTGCTCACGCGTAGGACTCCTCGTTCGTCCTCGCGTATAGGGGCAGGTAAAGTACTGAGTTTGCTGAGCGCCTGCATTCCAGATGATTATACCACTTTGAGCGAGGTATCTGAAAAGTTGCCGCGCGGTTTGGGCATTCTGGGAGCGTAGGCGTCCCGCCCGCAACACTCGACAATACTCTTCACTCACACTCAGGGTATTAGAGTAGGGAGTCACCGACTACCTCATACATAAGCACTTGGCGCATAGTTCAAAGTACTCTACTCTGCCACTCCCTGAGGGGATAGGTGCTTCGTCTGACGTGCAAAACTCAAAATATTTGTAAGTTCCCTCGAATCGGCAGGAATTGTCGATATTTGGCACAAAAGTTGCTACAGATTGGATAGCAGAGAAAGAACAACTCTCCTGCCATTCAACAACAGACAAGGAGGTAAAAGGACGGTGCAAACATTTGTGAAGCATTTGGTCAGATTGCAGACTGCAGGTGCGTCGAGAGTTATGTCTCATCTCCCAACCCGTTCGCGAAAACAGGGTCTTATCCACCATCATCGTTGGCTACTCGTAGCAGGTCTGTTATGGGTCGCCAACTTCCAACTCACGCCGTCGGTTTTGGCACAGTTCAACTACCCAGACTTTTCAAATGCAACTGGTTTGGGCCTTGTCAGCAGTGCTCAGATAGTCAACAATCGTCTACGCCTCACTCCAAGTAGATTTGAGCGGATCGGTGCCGCTTGGTACAATTTCGCTCGGCAGGACATTTCACGACCTTGGTATACCATCTTCAAGTTCCAGATTACTGACAGAGCCGGTAATATCGATACAGACGGTCAACCCGGTGCGGATGGGATTGCCTTTGTTATCCAAAACTTCGGAACTGGCAGTAATGCGATTGGTGGTGCTGGAGCTGGGATCGGATATGAGGGATTTCCCTCGTCAAACATTCTAGTAGTGGAGCTCGACATGTGGCAAAACTCACGGAATGTAGGACACGACCGCAACGACCCAAACCCAAACCACATTGCAGTGATGCGAGGAAATTCCTCCTTCCACACTCTGGATAATACGCTTGCTCTTGTAACGCCTACTGTGAATATGTCTGATGGCAATATTTACACTGTGAAGATTGAGTACTCGCCCAATACTAACACGCTAAGTGTCTTCCTAGACAATCTATCTTCTCCCGTGCTAACAGCAAGTGTCAACTTGCCAGCAATATTAGGGGGGAGCAATTTCGCTTGGGTCGGCTTTACCTCAGCAACAGGGGCTTCTTATCAGAACCACGACATTCTCAGTTGGGAATGGGTCTCAGTACCCTGCGTGTCCCATAATGGCGATGTGGATGAGAACGGTTGTGTGGATGACGCTGACCTGTTGCAGGTGCTGTTTGCATTCGGGCGCACGGGTCCTAACCTTGGGCGTGTGGACATCAACTGCGATGAGACAGTGGACGATGCTGACCTGCTAATCGTACTGTTCAACTTTGGGAGTGGATGTTAGTCTCTTCACCCCTTGTCCCCCCTCTCTGAAGCAGAGAGGGGGGAGACTGACAAGGGTATGGGTGTTGTGTACGAAATTGCGCCAAGTTCCCCCAGGTTCAGTGATCTCGCTTGCTAACCGTTGCGCTCCCTCCAGTCATTCCGAGCCTTTTCTTATTGTCATTCCGAGCCGAAGGCGAGGAGACCCTTCGCTTCGCTCAGGGTGACAAGCGGGGAATCGGAGTGTGCGTGAGGGGGTTGTGCTGAGGGGTTCGTTGAGATTCTTCGCTTCGCTCAGAATGACAGGGAGGGGACTCCGAATGACAGTTGGGGCTTTGCGGTTGGAAGTAGGGCTTGAAAATCTGGCGGGGTAGGCTTGATGTTGAACGCAAGCGATGTACCCTTATCAGGAGTGTAGGGACAAATAGCAGGAGAGACGCCTGCACTAACAGCAAGCAAGATGAGCAAAGATGCCAAACCCACTCACTCAAGGACGAGACACTGCGTTTCGGCTCTCCTCCACCACTCGGCTCATCTCAGGGTACGGCAAGTCCTCGCGCTCACGCTGGATGACCACCCAGTCAATCGGCGGGTATTCAGTGGGGTCATAGCTCAAAGCGCCTCCCCTTGCCATACCGGGCACATTGATGGTCAGGAACAGAAAGGCGTAGATACCCAAGTAGCTGGCTAAGCCCACCCGCGCCATCGCTCGCACCGTGCGCGGTTTGTGTTGGCGCGCCCACTCGATAATCGCTATCGGAGCCAACACCAAGACGCTCTTCGCCATAATGAACGCCCACACGCCAAACCCCAAGTAGAACTTCATAATTGGGTTGCCCTCTTCGGCAAGCCCCTTGTCAATCAGCACCAGCGTAATCAGCAAGTCCGCCACACAGACCAACAAAATCGCCCAACTCTCAGCGCTCAGGTGGGATAGAAGCCGTCTCATCATCGCCTCCTGCACAGGTTGTTCCACATTTGCAGGACATTTTGCCTGTGCAGAAGATTATCGGCATCGAGTGCGAGCGGGTTCAGCTACACGCCCACCGATTCCTGGAACACTTTGCGCAACGAGACGCGCCAGATGAGATAGGTCGCCAGTAGGGTGACCAAGAACAACAGCCACGCCATCGCGCAGGCGTGCCCGAATCGGAAGAACTCAAAGGCGTTCTGGAATAAGTAGAGCGCGTAGAACATCGTGCTGTTTTCGGGTCCGCCCCGCGTCGCCACAAAGGTCTGCGTGAAGTACTGGAAGGTGCCAATCACGCCGATGATGACCATATACTGAATCACGGGGGCGATGTGGGGTAGGGTCACATGGCGTATGAGGTGCCAACCGCGTGCGCCGTCGATGAGCGCCGCGTCGTATAGGTGGCTCGGCACTCCCTGAAGCGCCGCCAAGTAGATAACCATCGTGCCCCCAATCGCCCACAAGTCCATCAGGATGAAACCCCATTTGGCGGTTGAGGGGTCGGTGAACCAGTTGATTGGCTCCAAGCCGAGGCGCACCAGCCCACTGTTGAGGGGCGCTGCCAGCCCGTTCTGCGGGTTGAGCACCCACATCCACAGAAAAGCCGTCGCCACCGCTGGCACCACCGACGGCAGGTAGAACAGCGTGCGATAGAGCGCTTGACCCCGCAAGCGCAGGTTCAACAGCATCGCCAAGCCAATCCCCACCACCACACTCAGGGGCACCTCGATCATAATGAACAGCGTGTTGCCCACCGAACGCCAGAAATAGTCGCGGTCAGCAAGCAGGCTCGCATAGTTCTCCAGTCCCACCCAGCGCGGTTCGTTCAGCACCCGAAAATCGGTGAAGCTCAAGTAGAGCGTCGCCAAGATGGGGTAGAGCGTGAACAGCATAAACCCTGTGAGCCAGGGCAAAATGAACAGGTGTCCCCAGAGCATTCTCTGCTGTTCGCGCGTCATCGTCAGAACAAGCTGGGAACAGTGGGGTCGATTGTCACATCCAACAGCACGGGCTGGTTGAGTTGCAGGGCGCGCGGAATCGCCTCCTCCACTGCTTCGGGGGTGGTGAGCCGTTCGGCGTGTATGCCCATACCCTGCGCCAGCGCCACCAAGTCCAGATGGGGCACATCCAGCCCTTGCACGCCCTTCTCGGTGCCGGGATAGAACGCCATCGTGAAACTCTTGAGGATGTTGTAGGCGCGGTTGTTGAGCACCAAGAACAGCACGGGCGCATTCTCCTCACGCGCGCTCCAAAGGGCTTGGATAGAGTACATCGCCGAGCCGTCGCCTATCACGCACACCACAGGGCGCTCAGGCTGTGCCATCTTGAGGCCCACGGAGGCGGGCATCGCCCAACCCAATCCCCCACTGGCGGAAGTATAGTAATCGTTGTCTATGCCCAAGCGCACGAACTCGCGCAAGCACAGGCTGGACGAGACCGCCTCGTCCACGATGACTGCATTTGGGGGCAGGTGGCGCGCCAGCGTGTGAAGCACGAAGAAGGCACCCATCTTGGCGCGCGCCCGTGTCGCTTCGGAGCGTCGGCGCGCCTCCTCCACCGCCCGTGAGGGCATCGTATATTCGCGCTGAGGCACCTGCTCCGCCAAGTATGCCAGCGCGCTCCGAATGTCGCCCACAAACGCCATCTCGCCCGGCATGCGCGACGCCTCCATCAAATCGTCGGTAATCAGCCCTGCACGCACACCCGGCGGAAGCAGAGCACCAGGGAAATAGGGATACAGCAGGAACATCGGCGCGCCCACCACCAGCACGAAATCGTGTTGGCTCAGCGTCTGCAAGATGCGCGGTACGGCGGGCAACAGCATCCCCTCATACAGCGGGTGGTTCGTCGGGAACGCCATTCGGGAGTTGAGAGGTGCATGGTAGACTGCGCACCCAATCCGCTCGGCGAGGGCGACCGCTTCACGCACGGCACCTGCCCCACCGACCCCTGCCCCCAACACCAACGCAGGGCGTTGGGCTTGCGAGAGCGCGTGCACCAAACGCTCTAACCCTTGAGGCGCGCCCGGTGCGTGCACTTCCCGACGGGGTACTCCCCCAGCAGGCGCGTCCCAAAAGTTCATCGGGATTGAGACGAACACAGGACCACGCGGGGGTGTCAGTGCAATATGATATGCTTGCTCCAGCACATTCGGCACATCTTCGGCGTGCTGAACCTCGTACGCCCATTTCGTCACAGGGCGAGCCATGCCCACCAAATCGCCCGACAGAAGCGGCTCGTGAAAGATGTGGCGCGTGTCCTGCTGTCCACAGGTGACAATCAAGGGCGCACGGTTCTTAAGGGCGGTGAACAGCACACCCATCGCATTCCCCAAGCCTGGCGCCACATGAAGGTTAATCAACGCAGGCTTGCCACTCGCTTGCGCATACCCGTCCGCCATCGCCAACGCGATGCTTTCCTGAAGCGCCAGCACATAGCGCACCTCATCGGGCAGACCCACCAAAAATGGCAACTCGGTAGACCCCGGATTGCCGAACAGGTGGCGCACACCACGCCGTGCCATCCACTCAAAAGTTGCTTGCCGAACATTCATAGCCTCCCTATTCGGAGGGCAGGCGTCGAATCCTGCGTGCGATTGGTGTATACTGAGCCTATGCACCGAAAGGGTTTCACGCTGATAGAACTGTTGGTGGTGATAGCGATTATCGCTATCCTCGCGGCGATATTGTTTCCTGTGTTTGCCCAAGCGCGGGAGCGTGCGCGCATGACCGCCTGCGCGTCCAACGCGCGCCAATTGGCGCTTGCGGTGATGACCTACACTCAAGATTTTGACGAGGCGTTCCCACCTTCCACCAACTACGCCGTGCCCACCGATGTGCCAGAGCGCATCTGGACACGCCTTATCCAGCCCTATGTGCGCGACACGAACATCTTCACCTGTCCCAGCGCCTCGCGCACTGGTTTCCCCACCGACTGGTCTCAGCGTGGGCTTGGCTCCATCGGCTACACCGCAGCGACCGCCTACGACCCACTCCTGAGAGAGGGCTTCTTAGAACCTGCACGCCTACCCCTGATGGATGAACCCGCGCGCACGCCCCTCTTCGGGGACACCGCCAGCGGTCCCACCAGCGAGAAGTATCGGGGCTATGTGTTCGACCCCTATGTTGGTCAGCCGAACCCGATTGACCCCCGACTGGGCACGCCCTTGGTGGCGGACCGCGACCTCGTGCGTGAGCTGAACCATCTGCCCCCTGCCCAGCTCAAGCCTCTGTATGCGCGCCACCACGCCACAGGCGACAATCGCGGAATAGCCATCCTGATTTTCGCCGATGGACATGTGAAGGGCTATTCGGCATCCTCTATCTTGGCTCAAGAGCGGGGAGCGAACCTACTCTGGCGATTTAGGTAGAATCGCCTTATGGTGCGGTGGGACTTTTCGGGCAAGATGACGCTCATAACGGGCGCCACAGGTGCGTTGGGGTGCATCGTGGCGCGCCAGTTCTACGAAGCGGGCGCCACGATGGTGCTGGTGGGGCGCAACGCACGCCTGCTGGATGAACTGTTCGCCGACCTTGCCCTGAGCGGTCAACATCTACTGCTGGGCGGTCTAGACCTCACTCAACCTGAGGATGCTGAGCGAATGGCGCACGCCATCCGAGAACGGTTCGGCAAACTGGACTGCGTGGTGAACACCGTCGGCGGATACAAAGCGGGCACACCCGTCCACCAGACCCCGCTGGACGATTGGCACCTGATGCTGAATATGAACCTGCACTCAGCGTTTTTGGTGTCGCGGGCGGTGGTGCCCCTGCTGTTGGAGGCGGGTGGGGGCGCGCTGGTGCATATTGGGGGGCGTGCAGGTTTGATGGGCTTTGCAGGCGCGGCGGGCTACTGCGCTGCGAAAGGCGCGCTCATTCGGCTCACCGAAACGCTTGCCGATGAACTCAAGCATCAGGGTATCCGCGTGAACTGTATCCTGCCGGGCACGATTGACACCCCTTCCAATCGCCAGGCGCGCCCCGATGCTGACTTCAGCCGTTGGGTACGCGCGGAGGCGATTGCGCAGGTGGCGATGTTTCTCTGCTCGTCGGCGTCGGAGGCGATTCACGGCTCGGCAATCCCTGTGTACGGCTTGAGTTGAGACGAATGGCGACCCTATACGCTAGCCAGCCCCACGCCATACCCAGCATCGCACCCACCAGCACATCCAGCGGGTAGTGCACGCCCCGATAGATGCGCGATAGCCCCACCAGCCCTGCCACGATAAGGGCGAGCCAGCCCGCCCAAGCGTAGCGCGTGCCCCGCAAACCCAGCCACGCCCAGAACGCCAACGCAAACGCCGTCGTGGTGTGCCCTGACGGAAACGAGCCGTAAAAAATGCGCTCGTCGTGCGCCACTAAAGCCTCAGGCAAGTTGGAGGGGCGCAGGCGCGGGACGAGCTTCTTGACTATCTGCACCGTAATCCCGCTCCCAGCAAACGCCACCAGCGCAGGCAAAAACAGGCTCCGCCAGCGCCTGCCCAAACGCCAACCCTGAGCGTCTCGATAAGGCGCCAGTGTGCCCGCCAGCACCACCAACATCTGCACCCAGCCCAAGCCCAAGCTGGTGATGAACCACATCACGGGGTCAAGCCATGGATGGCTCAGACCGTGATTGAGCCAAAAGAACACCTGCCTATCCCAGTGCGTCAGCGTCTCCATCATAGCAGGAACCCAGTATACTCGCCCATAACTATACCGCCGTGATCCTAATCGAGAAGCTCACACTGGGCATGCTTCAAGCGAACTGTTATATCGTGTCGTGCGCCGAAACGCTTCAGACGGTCATTATTGACCCTGGTATGGAGGCGGAGCGTATCGTCCAGCGTCTGCAGAAGCTGGGCGAACCGCCTGTGATTGCGCTCTTAGCCACGCACGGGCACTTTGACCATGTGGTGGGCGTGCCGACCGTGCAGGCATACACCCGCGCGCCCTTCTGGATTTCGCAAGTGGAGTGGGAGCTGTGGGCACAACACGCCCACGAGCACCCCACCTATCTGAACCTGCCTCCGATGGCGCCCCTGCCCCAGCCCGACCTGTTCCTGAAAGAGGGCGATATCTTCAAGGTGGGACATCTGGAGTTTGAGGTGTTAGCGCTTCGGGGACACGCGCCCGACCATCTCGGCTTCTTGGTCAGAACGGAGCCGATGCGCCTGTTTTGTGGGGATGCGATTTTTGCCGGCAGTGTGGGGCGCACCGACATCCCCTATGCCGACGCGAAAACCCTTGAGGAACATTTGCACACCCGTGTGCTTACCCTGCCCGACGAGACCATCCTGCATCCCGGACACGGTCCCGACACCTCCGTTGGCATCGAGAGGCAGACGAACCCGTTTCTGTAAGTCAGTGTTCTTCGGTTTCGCCTGCTTCGCCGTGCTCGCCGCCCTGCTCGGCTCCCTGAGTGGGGGCAGTAGTACCGTGGCGTATTTCGGGATGGCGGATCATCCCGCCCAGATGAGCCGTGTAGCCCATCATGCCCGCGACCCCCAAGTTAGCCACCAGCAGGAGTCCTGCGAGTACTATCGGCACTTCACGCCCACGCGATAGGATTAGCCCGACCAACGCCACAAGTCCCAGCGCCTGAGAGGCATACAGTGCGTACTCGGCGTAATGCTCGTGAGGCTCAACCCACCCCTCCTCAAAGTTGGGGAAGCCCTCCAGCACCTCTTCGGCGGGTTCGCCTGTCAGGAATGCCATCCACGCTGTGAGCGCCACCAGCACCATCGCGCCCATCGCCACCTTCTGGACTTCGGCACTTTTTCGGATGATGCCCCACCCAAGTAGCCCCAAAGTGAACAGGCTACCCATCACAGGCAGATGGTTGAACATCAAGTGAAGTTGTGCATCGTTCATTTTTCTTCTTCCTACTAAGGTGGGGCAGACTGTCTATCTGCCCCATCCGCTTTTTACGAACCTGCGGGAATGAGGAAGGAGCTTTGCGCTTTCGGGTCGTGGATTGCCATAAAGATGAAGAACATCTCGTCGTAGGTGCCTTCCCCATAGCGCACTAAACGCGGTGGGTTGCTCGGGTTGCTGGGGTTCTCGGAGGAGTTGTCGTACCAGCCCACCGCCTCCACCACCGTGCCTGGCGGGAGCTCAATCGGCTCTTTGTAGAAGTAGCTTTGTTGCCAGTTGAAGTCGTAGTCGTTGATGCGCAGGAGCGGGATGGTGCGTCCGTCGGGCGTGCGGGCAATCACCTCCGTGCCCCGAGCGATTAGGTGCATATGCGCCATAATCGCCAGCGCGTAGACCGGGCGGTCGGCGGGCGTTCGCCAACTGGCACGAATCCGATAGTCTCGCTCACCAGGCGGAATGTTGATGTTCCTGTTGCTGATAACGACCAGTTGAACAGGTTTGTGGTCGGGCTGACGGTCTTTCAGGTAAAGCCCAACTCGCGTGCGGTCTTTCTCTTTCTTACCCCTGTTGAAATAGTGAACCTGCATCACGAGGTCAAATCGGCGCGGTAGTGCCACGGCATGCTGGTCGTGAAGTCGGATCGGTCGCATCCCAGGTACCCAGCCACCGAGCATCATCATCGGGATGAAGCCTGTGCCTCCGAAGTTGCTGTAGCCCGGTTCGGGGTCCTCCGCGTCCAGCTGGCGGGCGCGTCCCGATACATCCACGAACATATTGGCGTGGTGGACTATCTCACGGTTGCCAGGTTGGATATCGATGCCCACGATGACCTTATTTTCGGGCAGTTCCACCGGGATGACGAAGTAGCGGTACTCGTCCCCACCGACGCCTTGCAGTTCGTATTCTTGGGGCATTTCCACAATCAGGTCAGGCTCCCCGTAGTACCAGCCCTTGCTGAACTTCGGGGGCTTGGGCGCCTTAGAGAGGTCGCCTGCAGGCGCGCCCTCATCCACCCAGCGTGCAATCAGCTGGATTTGCTCATCGGTCAGGTAGAACGCATCGCGGAACTCGCCGAAGCCCGGTTGTGGTTTCCATGGGGGCATCAGGCGGCGCGAGGTGTAGTACTTGATTTCCTTTGCCCAACGGCGCGCATCCTCGTAAGACTGGAGAGGGAACGGACCGATGTCGCCCGGATGATGACAGGTCGTGCATCGGCTGTAGATGATCGGCGCGATATGTTCGGCGAAAGTGACCTGTTCTGCTTTGGGTGCAGGCGCCTCTTCAGGCAAGTTCAGGAAGCACCCCACGACGGTCGTCTTGGCTACAGGCACTGAGCGCCCCGCGACCACTGCTCCCACTGCCTCTTGGAGATAAGCCTGCCCTACATCACGCTTGGCAACGCCCGAAATCGCCCCCGAATAGAGCACCTTGCCCTGAGGTGACACCACGAACGCCTGTGGGATATGAGTTGCCCCTAACGCTCTTGCAAGGCGCGGGGCGTCCTCAAGCACCAGCGGGAACTTGAACCCCATCTGCTTAGCGTGCGCGCGCACCTTTTCGGAGGTCTCGTCCGCCTCAGGGTAGATGCCCACAAACGCCACGCCCTTCGCGCGATAGGTCTTGGACAGAGTGTTCAGGCGGGGCGCATAGCGAGGCACCGCGGGGCAGCGAGAGGAAAGCGTGACGAACACCACCGCCTTTGTATCCTTCGCCAGCGTGTTCAAGCTCGCCCTCTTGCCTGACAAGTCCGTCCAACTGAGCGTCTGCAAAGTGGGCTTCGTCTCATAGCCCGCCCAAACCAAAAGCCCGCCTAACAATACCGTTGCGATACTCCATCGTACCATTTTCGCCACCTGTTCACTTAATTTACCCCTTATGCATCCGATTCCCACTTTTCATCATCGGTTTGGGTATACTCTCAAGGGGGATGCCCCCCAATTAGGGGACTATTTTGGACTATTCACCGCAAGACCTAAAGCAGAAGTATGAAGAGGCTTTGTCAGAGATAGAGGCACTTCGTCAAGAGAACGCGGATCTGCGTGAGAGTGAAGCGCGGAGCCGTGCATTAGAGCGCGAGGTCTCAGACCGCGAAAAGCGTCTCCAGCTCATCCTAAGCCAGCTCCCTGCCGTGATGTGGACATGTGACACTATGCTGAGGTTCACCTCCATTCGCGGGGCAGGACTCAGAATGATCGGCTTAACCGAGGAGCAGGTGATTGGCACGCAAGTGCCTCAAATCGCTGCGCTATCCCACACTGAGCATACGCTCATCTTCCACGAGCGCGCCCTGCAAGGCGAGCCTCAGGAGTATGAAGCGAGCTGGGGGGAGTGGGTCTTCCATGTTTATTTGGAGCCACTGCGTGAAGAGAGCGGGGAGATTGTGGGCGTGATTGGCTTGGCGCTGGACATCACTGACCTCAAGCGTCTGCGCACTCAAGTGGAGCAGAGCCAGCGTTTGGAGAGCATCGGGCGCTTAGCGGGTGGGATTGCCCACGATTTCAACAACATCCTTGCGGGCATCAGCGGCTTCGCCCAGATTGCGCTGATGCACCTGCCCGACGACCACCCCAGCCGAGACGCGATTGAACACATCTTAGACTCGGTAGAGCGTTCGGGTGAGTTGGTGAGCCAACTGCTGGCGTTCGCTCGGCGTCGCTTGATTGCCCCTCAGCCGATGAACCTCAACGAGCATCTCCAGCGATGGCTCCCCCTCGTTCAGCGTCTGCTGGGAGAAGATATAGAGATCAAGTGCTATTTTGCCGACACACTGGGCAGTGTGCGCGCTGACCCCGCCCAGATAGAGCAAGTGCTGCTGAACCTGTCGGCAAATGCGCGCCAAGCGATGCCCAACGGAGGCATGCTCACAATTGAAACCCAGAATGTCACGCTGGACGAGGAGTACGCAAGCTATCACTGGCAGGTTCAATCGGGCGACTATGTGCTGATGACGATTACCGATACGGGGTACGGCATCGCCCCAGAACACCTGCCCCACCTGTTCGAGCCGTTCTTCACCACGCGCGAAGGGGGCACAGGCTTGGGGCTGGCGACTGTGCATGGGATTATCAACCAAGCGAAGGGACACATCTGGGTCTACAGCGAGGTGGGTAAGGGCACCACCTTCAAGATTTATCTCCCACGCATCGACTCGGCGCCCACCCCTGTTGAGGTGAGAGCCTCCACTGCGGTTGTGATTCCAGCCACTCAGAAGGGCACGCTCCTATTAGTGGAAGACAACCCCGATGTGCGGGAGAGCACCGCTCAACTGCTTCAGTCTGCGGGCTATGCGGTCTACACTGCTGAGAACCCTGAACAGGCGATTCAGCTGGCTCAAGCCCATCCGCCCGACCTGCTCATCACCGATGTCATCTTGCCCCGAATGCGCGGTTCGGAACTGGCAGAGCAACTCAAAATGATGTATCCCCAGATCAAGGTGCTCTTCATCTCAGGTTACACCGAGAACAGCGTGGTCATTCAAGGCGAGATTAAGCCCGGCGTGGAGTTCCTACCTAAGCCCTTCACCTTGCGCCAGTTGTTGGAACGGATTGAGAAGCTGTTGGGGCAAGAATAAGGGAAGTCCCCTCCTGATAGGGGTACGCTGTTGTTAATTTGTGAAAAGCCTGCCACTTTTGACGCAGGCGGTAGCACTGAACAGCGAGCTTCGGTTCAACCCGAAAAACCCACCCTGTCACCCTGAGCGACAGCGAAGGGTCTTGACTCCCCTCTCCCACAGCGTTGGGAGAGGGGGGGGCGGGGGTGAGTGCAGATTCTTCGCTTCGCTCAGAATGACAAAAGGGGGGAGTTCGGAATGACACCCCCCCTGTCACCCTGAGCGCCTGCGAAGGGTCTGGGCTTTGAGTGGCACTGAGATTCTTCGCTTCGCTCAGAATGACACTGGGGGCGAGAGGGCTAACGACGGGGCATCAAAGCAGGGGCGGGTTGGCGTGACTTTGAACTCAAGCGATGTACCCTTGTCAGAAGTCCCCCCTCCCAAAGGGGAGAGGGGACTGAGCCTTCGGGTTAGTTCCCACAGCCGAAGTTGAACAACACAATCAGCAGGTCGGCGTCATCCACCAACCCGTTATTGTCCACATCGCCCGGCACATTAAACCCTGTGTTACCGAAGTTGAACAACACAATCAGCAGGTCGGCGTCATCTACGATACCGCTGTTGTCCACATCGCCTTCGCAAGCGGGTCCGGTATCGCACCCTTGCGGACTGACGAAGTAGGCACCCTGCAAGGCGATGTTATAGGTGCCTCCCCCTGCAGTTGCCCCTGCCCAACCAGCAATCGGGTTGCTCGCACCCGGACCGTCAGGACAGCGAACTCCTGTGAACGGCGAGTTGTTCCAGATGAGGTTGCCTCCTGCATCGATAGCATCGCGATTGTATCGGCTAATCGCCAAGAGGTAGACGCCCGGCTGGGTGATACAGTTCGTGGAGTTGTCGATGCGGGACTGAGCTGTACTCGTCGAATCATCGTTGAACACCACGCCCGTGCCATCACAGCGGAATAGCCAGAGCTGGGTATCAAAGCCCGCGCTTCCGCCATCGGCAGAGACCGTGCTCGCCACGAAGCTCGCAGGGTTGGTGATGCAGATGACATACATATCCACATCGTCTGTCCCGTGATTGCCACGCACGCGGGTCACAGGGT
>CAKZQI010000036.1 GCA_937139515.1 uncultured Armatimonadota bacterium
GAGACCAGCGTGTACAGCTTCGTGACGGCAGTGCGCCACTTAGAGCCTATCCTGTCGGACGGCGCTTCGGTGCTCACCCTGACCTACTTGGGGAGCGAGCGGGTGGTGCCCGGCTACAATGTGATGGGCGTCGCCAAAGCGGCACTGGAAGCCAGTGTGCGCTATTTAGCCTACGAACTGGGCGGGCGACAGATTCGGGTGAATGCCCTCTCACCCGGTCCTGTAAGTACTTTGGCGGCGCGCGGAATACGGGGTTTCACCTCAATGATGGAGTTCGTGCGTGCGCACGCGCCCTTCAAACGCGACACCGACCCCTACGAGGTGGGTGATACCGCCGTGTTCCTGTTCAGCGAGATGGGACGGGGCATCACTGGCGAGGTCATCTACATCGATGCGGGCTATCACATCTTGGGCATGTGAAGCAATGATGGAGGCTATCCGATGCGTGGAGTGATTATCGCTGGCGGTTTCGGCACTCGTCTCAGACCCTTGACCCTGCGTCGTCCCAAGCCCCTGATACCTGTGGCGAACCGTGCCTTCTTGGAGTATCAGGTGGCGCAACTGCGCTCGGCGGGCGCGGAAGAGATTGTGTTCGCCACCAACTACCTCGCCGACCGCATCCAAGCGCACTTCGGCGATGGGAGCCGATACGGGGTGCGCATGCGCTATGCGGTGGAGAACGAACCGCTGGGCACCGCTGGCGCGATACGCAACGCCGTCGAGGGGCTACCCCCGATGCGTGCGATTGTATTCAACGGGGATATCCTCACCGACTTTGACATCGGCGGGATTGTCCGCTTGCACCACGAACGGGGGGCGCAGGTCACCCTCACCCTCTATCGGGTGCGTCGTCCCCATCCGTATGGGGTCATCCAAGTGGATGACACAGGGCGCGTGCAGGCGTTCGTGGAGCCGACTGAGGAGCAGAAGCGCGCCGCTGACCGAGGCGAACCGATAGAAGGAGACGATTTTATCAACGCAGGTATCTACATTATGGAATCCGAAACGCTGAGCCGTATCCCTTTGCGTCCTTGCTCTATTGAGCGTGAGTTCTACCCGCAAATCTTGGTGGAGGGCGTGCCCGTTTACGGAGCGGAGGGCATCGGCTTCTGGCTGGATATTGGACGCCCTGCGCAGTACCTGCGAGCGACCCGTGCCCTGCTCAACGGCGAAGTGCGCACTGCACTCCGACCGGGTGGACACTGCACCGAAGCGGGCTACTGGCTGGACGGGCATGCCGAAATCCAGCCCGACGCCGAGATCGAGACGGGCTGTCTGATAGGATTGAACGCCACTATTGAATCAGGAGTCAAAATCAGCGGGTATACTGTAGTGGGCGCATACAGCACCATCGGGAGCGGAAGCATACTCCACGGCTGTGTGTTGGGAGAGCGCGTCCAAATAGGCGATGGATGCCACCTGCAAGACTGCATCTTGGACGATGAGGTGGTGGTAGAACCCCACGCACAACTGTGCAACGCCGTGCTGGGGGCAGGCTCGGTCATCCGTGCCTATAGCACATTCCAACCGAACGGATAGCAAGGAGGACGAAACACCTTGAAAGTCAGGATGGCAGATTTAGGAAGCCAGTACCGGCGGATACGACAGGAGGTCGAACCCCAACTGATAGCGGTGCTGGAAAGCGGGCGCTATGTGCTGGGTGAACATGTCAGCGCCTTAGAGCAAGAGATTGCTGAGCTGTGTGCGGTGCGCCACGCTATCGGCGTCAACTCTGGAACGGACGCGCTCAAACTTGCCCTGCGCGCGCTCGGCGTCGGACAAGGCGACGAGGTCATTACCACCCCCTTCACCTTCGTGTCCACCGTCGAAGTGATTGTGCAAGTCGGGGCGGTGCCCGTATTTGTGGATATTGACCCCGAAACTTACAATTTAGACCCCAACCTTGTGGAGTCGGCGATTACCCCGCGCACCCGCGCCATTATGCCCGTTGACCTGTACGGTCAGTCTGCCGAGATGCGTGCCCTGCGCGAGATAGCCAACCACTACGGGCTATGGCTGATTGAGGACGCGGCGCAGGCAATCGGGGCTTATCACCACAACCAACCGATTGGCACCTACGCAGATATCGCCACGCTCAGCTTCTTCCCCACCAAGAACATCGGTGGGGCGGGCGACGGGGGGATGGTGCTCACCCACGATGAACAGGTCGCCTATAAGATTCGGAGCCTTCGCGTGCACGGTATGAACGGCGGGTACTACTATGAAGATATTGGCTACACGAGCCGACTCGACGAAGTTCAAGCCGTGATTTTGCGGGCGAAACTGCGCCACCTGCACGAGTGGACCGAGCGACGGCGCTACCACGCGACCCTCTATCGCTCGTTGCTTGCCGATGTGCCTGTGCAGTTGCCTGTGGCGCTTGCCCACAACTACCATGTGTACCACCAGTTCACTATCCGCCATCCCCAGCGCGAGGTCTTGCGCGAGCATCTCAAATCGCTGGGCGTTGAGAGTGCTGTTTACTATCCGCATCCGCTTCACCTACAGCCCGCTTATGAGTTCTTAGGTTATCGTGAGGGTGACTTCCCGAATGCCGAGCGCGCTGCGAAAGAAGTGCTCTCCCTACCCATCCACTCCGAACTGACCGAAGACCAGATTGCGCTCGTTGCGGAAGGGGTCGCCGAGTTCGTCAAAGCGGAGGTAGCAACGCTATGAAGGCGATGATTCTGGCCGCGGGGGTCGGCTCACGCCTTGACCCCCTCACACGCTCCGTGCCCAAACCGCTGGTGCCGATTGTCAATCGCCCCGTAATGGAACACCTGGTCAATCTGCTCAAACAACACGGGTTCACCGAGATCATGGTGAACCTTTATTATTTGGGCGACCAGATTAAGAACTATTTTGGCGACGGCTCCCGATGGGGCGTAAAAATCCACTATTCCGAAGAAGACCAGCTGTGGGGCGATGCGGGAAGCGTGAAGCGGTGCGAGGCGTTCTTCGATGACACCTTCGTGGTCATCGGGGGCGACGACCTGACCGATTTAGACCTCTCGCGCCTTGTGAAGTTCCACAAGGAGAAGAAGGCGCTCTGCACGATTGCGCTCTCGCTGGTGGAAGACCCCTCCGAGTACGGGATTGCCCTGCTGAACGAGCGCGGGCGCATCACCCGATTCTTGGAGAAGCCCAAAGGCGAAATGATTTTCTCCAACGCGGCGAACATCGGCATCTACCTGCTGGAACCAGAGGTGTTCGACCTGATACCGAAAGGCAAGCCCTACGGCTTTGGCAAGAACCTGCTCCCGTTGTTGATAGAGCGCAAACTGCCCCTGTACGGGTTCCTCACCTCCAGCTACTGGAAGGATGTGGGCAACCTGAAGACCTACCAGCAGGCGCATTGGGATGCGCTGGGCGGGCGTGTCCACCTGCAGATGCCCTACCCCGAAAAGCGCAAGTATGTCTGGATCGGTGAGAATGTGGAGATTGCCCCCGATGCCGAGATTGGCTACCCAGTGGTCATCGGCTCGGGCACACGCATTGAAAGCGGGGCGCGCGTGCTGGAGAACTGTGTCATCGGCGAGAACTGCGTGGTGGAGGAGGGCGCCGTCGTGCAGGAGAGCATTCTATGGGAAGGTGCCACCGTGATGCGCGACACCATGCTCGTGCGCTGTGTGGTCGGTAGTGACTGTCGTGTGAAGTCGAATGTCGCCATCTTTGACGGCGTGATTGTGGACGCCAATCCGAAACACGCGAAGGCTAAGTAAGGGTTTATAGAAAAGGCGGAGGCGCGCTGGGTTGTGCGAACCTCCGCCCTAAGTCTCAACTGCTGGGGGCAGTGCGCGGTTTGAGGGTCTTGGGAGATGCCCCCGTCTCGGTTGTAGGCGTATCGGGTGAGACCCCTGTCTCGGAAGGCATGACTGGCTCAGGCGATGGCGGGAGCGGGGCGGTGTCCGACCCTTCATCGCCTAACAGCCCCAAGAACTCCTCGCGGCTCAGGTTCTCACGCTCCAACAGCACCTGCACAATCCGATCCATCTTGTCGCGGTTTTGGGTGAGGATTTCTTTGGCACGCTGATAGCACTCGTCAATGATACGGCGCACCTCTTGGTCAATCTCGTAAGCAATCTGCTCGCTGTAGTTGCGGTCTTCCATGATGTCGCGTCCGAGGAACGGGCTACCGTGTCGGCGTCCGAAGGTGAGCGGACCGAGCTTTTCGCTCATGCCGAACTCGGTGACCATGGAGCGAGCGATTTCGGTGGCGCGCTTGAGGTCATCGTGTGCGCCTGTGCCGACCTCGCCAAAAACGATTTCTTCTGCGACGCGCCCACCCAACATCGTGGTGATACGATCCAGCAGGGCTTGGCGCGTGTAGAGGTAGCGGTCGCGTTCGGGCATCTGCACGGTGTAGCCCAGCGCCATCCCTCGCGGGAGGATAGAGATTTTGTGGACGGGTTCGCCTTCTGGCACCAGTTCACCCACAATCGCGTGCCCCACTTCGTGGTACGCCACGACCTCGCGCTCCTTGGGGTCAACCACCCGATTTCGTCGCTGAGGCCCGGCAATCACGCGGTCAACCGCTTCATCAAACTCCTCCATCGTGATGCGCGTCTTGTTGCGCCGTGCGGCGATGAGCGCCGCCTCGTTCACGAGGTTCGCCAAATCGGCACCCGTGAAGCCGGGTGTGCGCTTCGCCAGCACTTCAATATCCACATCGGGGGCTAAAGGCTTGCCCTTAGTGTGGACTTCCAGAATCTTCTTGCGCCCCTCCACATCGGGCGGGTCAACCACGATATGGCGGTCAAAGCGTCCGGGGCGCAACAGCGCAGGGTCTAAAATGTCGGCGCGGTTCGTTGCGGCGATGACGATGATGCCCAGATTCGGGTCGAAGCCGTCCATCTCCACGAGCAGCTGGTTGAGGGTCTGCTCGCGCTCGTCGTGTCCGCCTCCCAGTCCCGCCCCGCGCAGGCGTCCGACCGCATCAATCTCATCAATAAAGATGAGCGCAGGTCGGTTCGCTTTGGCGGTCTCAAACAGGTCGCGCACGCGCGCTGCGCCCACGCCCACGAACATCTCCACGAAGTCGGAACCGCTGATGTGGAAGAACGGCACACCTGCCTCACCTGCTACAGCGCGTGCCAACAGGGTCTTGCCACAGCCCGGCGGTCCGAGTAAGAGGATGCCCTTGGGGATTTTGGCGCCCAGCGCTTGGTACTTTCGGGTGTTCTTGAGGTAGTCCACCACCTCGGCGAGTTCCTGTTTGGCTTCCTCCACGCCCGCGACATCATCAAAGGTCACTCGCGGGATGCTCTCGTTGTAGCGTCGTGCGCGCGCTTTACCGAACGAAAAGGCTTGATTGTTGCCTGCCTGCGCCGAGCGCATCAACAGCAACCAGAACAACCCTCCAATCAGCAACAGCACCAGAAACATCCCCAGCATCTGGCTGAGGTAGCCTGAGACCTGACTGTCCTCCGAGAACTTGAGGCTGACATTAGCGTCGCGCAGTTGCTCGTAGAGGCGACTGCGTGCGTCCCCTTCGGGAGGCAAGGTCGCATAGAAGTTAGAGCCATCCTTGAAGGTTCCGACCAGACGGTTGCCCTGAACGGTTGCCTCGCGAAGCGTGCGCGCTTGGATGTTCTGAACTAAGTCGGTATAGGTCAGCTCGGTGGCGCCCATCGGCTGGAGGTTGCGTAGGTACTGCATCAACAGAAGCACCACCAACACAAGCCCCACCACCGTAAGAACAGTTCGTGCGTTCTTGCTCAACATATCCTCCTGTGATTTATAATAGACAATTTTGGCACCTCGCAGGTTGCCTCCTCAGTGCCGCGGTTTCATATTCCCTTAAAGTATACCCCAACGCGCCCTGCTTGCTTCACTCGTCTTTGCCAACCTGCTCGGTCTGAAACTCTACTCAGTGCCTCCGTCCCTACCTCGAGATTGGTTTGCGATAGAGCGGAGCGTTTCAGTGAACTCCGACAGCGACGACACCTGCACTGCCTGCACGCTCAGTTGAAGCAGACGCTCGCCGTCCTCAACCGCCAACAAGAGAGCATGCACTTCTTCGGGAACCTTGCGAAACCGAGACTGCAAAAGGGTCTCTATGGTCTGAAGAATGCCCTGCTGAAGCCCTTGTTGAAGCCCTTGTTGAAGCCCTTGTTGAAGCCCTTGTTGTAGCCCCTACTGGCGTCCTTCCTCCAACCCCTGACGCAAACCACGCTCCACCGCCAAACGCTC
>CAKZQI010000037.1 GCA_937139515.1 uncultured Armatimonadota bacterium
CTGTCCCTGCGCCCTCAATCAGCACGCGCAGGCGGGCACCTCGTGCGGATAGACCACCTCGCCCTGCCATCGCAGTACCAACTGCTTCGCTGCACCTGCCTCGTCCAACCGACGCACGGGCGTGCTGTGGGGTGCGTTCCGAAGCAGGTCGGGCTGTTCCATCGCCTCGTGAGCAATCTCCAACAGAGCGTTCGCGAACATGTCCAGCGTCTGCTTGCTTTCGCTCTCGGTCGGCTCAATCATCAAGCACTCAGGCACGATGAGTGGGAAGTACATCGTGGGCGGGTGGAACCCGTAATCCAGCAGGCGCTTGGCAATATCGAACGCACGAACGCCGTACTGTTTGTAAGCTTGAGCCGTCACCACGCACTCGTGCATGCAGAGGCGGTCTACTGCAGGCGGAAAAGCATGGCGGATACGCGCCAGCACATAGTTCGCGTTCAGCACGGCAAACTCGCCGATGGTGTGCAGGTCTTCGCCCCCGTAAGCGCGGATGTAGGTGTAGGCGCGCACGAGGTTCAAGAAGTTGCCGTAGAAGGCGTGTACACGCCCGATGGACTGTGGGAAGTCGTAGGCGAGCGCGTAGCGTCCTTCCTCCGTGCGCACGATGCGCGGGGTCGGCAGGAACGGCTCTAAACACTCGGCGACGCCCACCGCTCCAGCACCCGGTCCGCCACCCCCGTGGGGTGTGGAGAAGGTCTTGTGGAGGTTGAGGTGCATACAGTCAAAGCCGACCTCTGCCGGCTTGACCACACCGACCAGCGCGTTCATGTTTGCCCCATCACAGAAGACGAGCGCACCCGCCTCGTGTAAAAGGGCACACGCCGTTTGAGCGTTCTGGTCAAACAGTCCGAGCGTGCTGGGGTTGGTAAGCATCATCGCGGCGACCTGCTCGCCCAGTTCGTCCAGTGCCTTCTTGAGGGCGTCCAAATCGGTGTTGCCGTCGGCATCGGTGGGGATAGAGCGCACGCTGAATCCGCACAGCGCCGCCGAAGCAGGGTTCGTGCCGTGTGCCGAGTCGGGCACCAGCACCACCTTGCGGGTTGCGCCCTGACCGCGCGACTCGTGATACGCCTTGATGAGCATCAGGCTCAGCAGTTCGCCGTGCGCACCTGCCACATTCTGCAAGGTGATGGCATAGAAGCCTGTGATTGCCTTCAGGTCTTCTTGGAGTTCGTACATCAGTTGGAGCGCTCCTTGCGACAGCGATTGGGGCAGGAGCGGATGGGCGTGTGTGAAGCCTGGTAGGCTAGCGACCTTCTCGTTGATGCGCGGGTTATACTTCATCGTGCAGGAACCGAGCGGATAGAAGCCGACATCGATGCCGTAGTTGCGCTGGGAGAGGCGCGTGTAGTGGCGCACGGTATCCAACTCGCTCACTTCAGGCAGGTGGGGAGGTTCGGTGCGCAGGTTCTTGGTGCCAATCAGCTCGGCTAACGGACGGACGGGCACATCACACACCGGTGGACGCACACCGAGCCTGCCGGGCACACTGCGCTCATAAATCAGCGGAACATCAACAATGCGACCCATAGCAGTAAAAGTATACCCCCCACTCACCAACCTGAGGAGCAGGTTCAATCAAACACATCAAACAGGTCTTCCAGCCAGTTGCGCTTCTTGCGTCGCTTGTATCCGCGATGCGGGTCGTAGCGCGGGTCGTGCTCTGGGTAGTCGTACCGATCGTCGTCGTAGCGGGGCGGGGCAGTGCGCTGGGGTGGAGGTGCAGAACGAGGCGGGGGCGGGGGCGAACCAGACAGCGGCTCTTGAAGTGCCCGCTCAATAATCTTGTCTAATTCCCCGCGGTCTAACCACACCCCCCGACAGTTCGGGCAATAGTCAATCTCAATCCCAGCTCGGTCGGCAATCTTGAGCTCCACTTGACAGACAGGGCATTTCATAAGAATAAGAATACCTGTTGAGCCTGCTCGGCTTGTGAGGTTGTATTCCTGTGGGGCGCCCTAATCACCATAAGGCATTCCCAAAAACAGAAGGGGGGACGATGTCCCCCCTTGTTCACGACGAAAGCCGACCTTGAGATTAGCCTCGGCACCCGCAGCTGCCGCAACCTGCGCCCGGTGTGCCCATCTCTTCCTCCGTCTGGAACGAGGAGCCACAGCCACAGCCCGCAACAGCGTTGGGGTTGTCAATCTTGAAGCCGCCACCGAACACATCCTCCACATAATCAATCGTGGAGCCGTCCATATAGCGGATGCTCAAGCTGTCTACATAGATACGAATACCGTGCGACTCGAAGATGTTATCGTCCGCTTCGGGCTGGCTGTCGTCAATAGCCATCTGATACTGGAGACCACTGCATCCGCCTCCAGCCACCCAAACACGCAGTCCCGCCTCGACGATACCCGCCTCGTCAAGCACGCTCTTGAGCTCCTGCGCTGCACGCTCTGATAGTGTGATTGCCATAGTTGCCTCCTGTTGTGCGATTTCTCGCCACCTAATTATACCACCTTATGAGCCAGCTGTTCCAATCGAACTATCGGCACGGTTTTCCTAGAGTAGGCGCACAAACTCGTTGAAGAAGGGACGGCTATCCCACGGGCCAGGCGCGGACTCAGGATGATACTGGAGGGTCATCAGTTTCAGTTCGGTGTGGCGCACGCCCTCTACGGTGCCGTCGTTGAGTTGGATGTGCGTCACCTCCAGCCCCGTGCCCTCTAAACTCTCTGGGATGACAGCGTAGCCGTGATTGTGAGAGGTAATCGTCACCTGCCCCGTGAGCAGGTTCTTGACTGGGTGGTTGCACCCGCGATGCCCGAACTTGAGTTTGTGGGTCTTGGCGCCCATCGCGATGCAAAGCAGTTGGTGTCCCAGACAGATGCCCGCGATTGGGAGTTTTCCAATCAGGGCGCGCACGGTCTCCACAATCGGTGTCAGGCGCGCGGGGTCGCCGGGACCGGGTGAAATCAGGATGCCGTCAGGCCGGATCGCCAAGATTTGATCGGCAGGGGTCGTTGCGGGCACGATAACAGAGCGCACCCCAAGGCTCGCTAATCGGCGTGGGATATTCCACTTCACCCCACAATCCAGGATGACCACGCGGTGGCGATACCGCTCGTCCGACGCCTCCATCGGCTCCATTCCGTCGTAGCCCCATTTGTAGGGCTGGGCGGTGGTGACGCTGTAGACGAAGTCGTGTTCGTCGTAGCGCGGGCTGGTCTGCAGGCGATGGAGCGCCTCCTCTGGGGATTCGTCGGTCGTCAAGGTCGCCATCATTACCCCGTGCTGGCGCACTCGGCGCGTGATGGCGCGCGTATCAACGCCCTCTATCCCAATCACCTGATGCTCTGCCAAGTAATCATGTAGGGTACGACGAGCGCGCCAGTTGGAGGGATTTTCGCACGCCTCGCGCACCACAAACCCCGCCACTTGCACACGGCGCGACTCGTGGTCTTCGGCGTTCAAACCGTAGTTGCCCACCAGAGGGTAGGTCATCAGCACTATCTGCCCAGCGTAGGAGGGGTCGGTCAGCACCTCTTGGTAGCCGGTCATACCTGTATTGAACACCAGTTCGCCCAAAGTGTGCCCTTCGGCTCCAAGCGCCTGCCCTTCAAAGATGCTCCCGTCTTCCAGCACTAAGTACGCTTTCATTCGGGACTATAGTGTACCTGATGGAACTTGCCTGCGCCTCCATGCTCGGCGTGGCGAACCTCTGGCACTCTGACTCGTCAATACTTACGGAATGTCCATGGAAACGGTATCCTATTTGCGGAGGAACGATTTGGACACCCTGTCATCGGAGACATGGCTGATTGAGCGGGCACAAGCACGCGACACGGAGGCATTTGACCAGATTGTCTACCGCTATGCCGACCGAGTGTACAACTATGTCTTGCGGATGCTGGGCAACGCTCAAGATGCGGAAGATGTGGTGCAGGAGGTGTTCCTTCGTGCCTATCAAGCGCTGCCCAGTTTTGATGGGCGAGCCAGTTTGAGCACTTGGCTCTATCGGATTGCGACGAACCTGTGTATTGACCATCGTCGCAAGCAGAGCCGACGCGTGCCGACCGTTTCTATCTATCGTGATGAGGCGAACGAAGATGAAATCGGCGAGTGGGAATTTGCCGACACGCAAACGCCCAACCCGCTGGAGCACGCGCTCAACCGCGAACTCCAACAGGTGGTGGAACGAGCGATTGAGCAACTCTCGCCGAAACTGAAGACGGTGCTCTTACTCTACGATGTGGAAGAGCTTTCTTATGAGGAAATTGCTCAAGTGTTGGGCATTCCGATGGGCACTGTGAAATCACGCTTGAACCTGGCGCGCACGCAAATGCAAAAACAGGTGGAGGCGTACTTGCGAGGTGAGTCGAAATGAACTGCCGTGAGTGTGAGCGATATGTGTGGGATTATGTAGAGAACCGCTTGAGCGAAGCGGAGCGCACTGCGATGGAGGCGCACCTCCAAGCATGCTCGGCTTGCCGAATTCGGTACGAGTCGGCGCGCCAGACCTACCGTGCCCTTCACGCGCTCCCGCGTGCAAAGGCACCTGAGGGGCTGGTTCAGCGCGTGCACGCCCAAATTGAGCGACTGCCCGAGCCGAAACCACTGGCACGCTGGTGGCAAGGATGGCGACGAGTTGCCTTAGCACCCGCGCTGGGACTGACGGTCGCTCTGCTGTGGTGGGCTACAGGTTATATCCAATCCCGCACCCAAAGCGCTCAAAGTCCCGACAACCTCGCCCAGCAATACGCCGAAGACTGCCTGAACCTCCACGAGCAGATGGAGGTCGCTGATTGGGCGCCCTCACCCTCTGGCTACCTGCTGACGAGCTACTCTACACGCTGAGCGATGAGAAGCCTGCTAGCGCTGTTCGGACTGGTTTTGCTGACGGGAACGGCTTGGGTTCAGGACACGCCTGCCCGCTGGCTCCAGCGCGCAGCGCAAGCCGAGAAAACCCTGAGCGTAGCGGGCGTGCGTCTCACCGAGTTCCAAATTGGCAACCGTACCGAGCGCATCCGCGAGCGGTTCTGGCGACGCGGCGAGGAAGCCATCCGAATAGAGGTCTTAGAACCCGAATCGTTTCGGGATGATGTGATGATTTTCCGTGAGGGGCGCTGGGTTCGCCATAAACTGGGCACTCAGGAAGCCTACGAGATACCGTTCTTGCCTGTGCAGTGGTCCGATGACCTGTTGGAGCGCGCCACCGAACTGTTGCAGGCGGGCGTCCTGAGTGCCGAGATGCGCTCGGAAGAGAGCGTGTTAGGGCGTTCGGCGGTGGTGCTTCAGTTGCGTCTGGAGCGTCCTGGAGGGCGTCCTCCTCGTTTTGGCGTACCGCCACGCCGACCTGAAGAAGCTCCCGGACCTCCGCGCAAGCGACCGTTCCCCTTCCGCGCCACGCTCTGGATTGACAAGGCAACCGGGCTATGTCTGAAGCACGAGTTGGAAC
This sequence comes from uncultured Armatimonadota bacterium, assembly GCA_937139515.1. Lineage (GTDB taxonomy): Bacteria > Armatimonadota > Fimbriimonadia > Fimbriimonadales > GBS-DC > CAKZQI01. Next base: position 5,408 of record CAKZQI010000037.1, read on the forward strand.
TGCGCCCTGGCGCGCCCGTCGTGCGGTCGGAAATCGTGCGTTTAGACCTAAACCCGCGCCTGACGGCTGACCTGTTCCAGCTTCCAGAGGGCGTGTCGGTGCGTCGCTTGGGCGAGAACGAGTACCGTTCGGTGGAAGAGGCGGAGCGTGCCGTTGGATTTCGCCTGCGCTTACCGAGTTATCTGCCTGCAGGCGCTGTACGCGAGCGCATTTTGGTTCAACCGCGCGGTTCGCGCCGAATGCAGATGGTGGCGATTCGTTATCGCACCCCTCAAGGTAGTTTCACGCTGTTCCAATCGCGCCGCCCAGGGCGAGGTGGGGAGTTCCGCCCACCTGCCCCACCGCCTCGCACCGAGCTGAACGCCCATTTCTGGCAGGAGGGGGACTACTGGTTCGGTATCGTCGGCAATCTCCCCAAAGCCGAAATCGAGCGGATTGCGCAGTCCATTAGGTAGTGAGCCGACGCTCCTTGCTCTGAAGTTTGACGCCCCTTTGTTAGCCCCTGCGCCCCCTCGCTGTTATTCTACGCCCCTCACTGTCATTCTGAGCGCAGAGAAGAATCTACCCTCGCCCCCGACCCCTCTCCCAACGCTGGGGAGAGGGGAGTTAAGACCCTTCGCTGACGCTCAGGGTGACAAGTGGGGGAACTGTCATTCTGACGCCCTCTCTTGTCATTCTGAGCGAAGCGAAGAATCTCAATGAAGCACAAAGTAGAGACCCTTCGCTTCGCTCAGGGTGACAGGGTGGGGTATGTCATTCCCCGCCTCACAACACGCCCGTGTCAAGGTTCCAATCGCCCTCTGCAAAACGAGTGGGACGGAGCGGGGTGATGTCCAGTGGCAGTTCCATCCCCATAATGAGCCGTGCCATAATCTCGCCCAGAGCGGGGCTATGCATCACGCCGTGCCCCGAAGAGCCGTTCGCCAGATAGAACCCACACAGTTCGGGCGCCTCGCCCACAATTGCGTGTTTGTCGGGCGACATTTCATACAGCCCTGCCCAACAGCGCGGGCGGTCAATTTTCGCTTGATGCAAACAAGGCACGCGCTGATGCGCTCGCGCCAGCACCTTCGGGAGCCACGCGTCTTCAAACGCCGTCTCATAAGTGCGCTCCTCGCTCAAGCCGTGCGGATAGAGCAACAGCACACGCCCGTCCCGAACCCGAAGATGAAAGCCGTCCGATACATCCACGCTCATCGGCATCGTTTCGGGCAATTCGTCAAACGGCTCAGTAATTGCCACTTGACGCTTGAGTGGGTAGAGGGGCAGTTCCACCCCGACCTCGTGGGCAATCTGCCCTGCCCATGCACCCCCAGCGTTGACCACTGCGCCAGCAGGAATAAACTCGCCGTCCGCCATGATGCCGACGACCGTATCGCTCGCCCGCCAGACCTGAACTCGCTTCACCCCGAAGCGATACTCCACGCCCAGCCGTTGGGAAGCCGTGTAGTAGCCGTTGAGGATATCCATCGGGCGCGTGAAGCCGTCCCACTCGCAGAAAGTGCCCCCCACCAGGTCATCGGTGTAGAGAGCGGGGTTGATCTGGCGGATTTCGTCCACCGAAACCTCCCTCGCCACTCCTACCCCCGCCTCAAGCTGAACCTTGAGCGCCTCGCGCAGGGTGTTCATCTGGCTCTCGTCGGTCGCCACGAACAGGTAGCCGTAGGGACAGTAGCCTGGGTCGTGCCCCGCCTCGTCTTGAAAGCGCAGAAGCTTCTCCCGTGAGAGGAGCGACAATTGCACATTGATGGGGGTGCTGAACTGACACCGAAACCCGCCCGTCGCCTTGCCGGTACTGCCTGTACCAAGCTGCTCAGCGCGTTCCACGATCAGAACCCGCCGACACCCATAACCTGCCAAATGCCAAGCGATGCTGGTGCCGACCACGCCTGCGCCGATAATCACCGCATCATACGCTTTGGAATGACCAGTAGTTGTCATCTAACTGACCTCTCCGCGAGTGACTTGCATAAACACATCCTCCAAGTCCAGCGATTCCTCGTGGAACGAGGCGATACGGAAACCTTCTTGAACCAGTTGGGTTAGCAGTTCCGCCTGCTCTTCCAGCCCGCCGATGAAATGCGCCAGCAGGTACCCATTTCTCGGTTCCACTGATTGCACATGCGGGCAGTGTTCCAGCCGTTTGAGCAAGGGTTCCATCTCGCCCAGCGGATGGATGGCGATGTGCCGAGTGACCTGCATCTGCTTCACAATCTCGTCCACCGCACCCCAGACCAGCAGTTCACCTTTCTCAATAATCCCGATTTTGTTGCAGAAGTCCGCCAGTTCGGGCAAGATATGCGAGGAGACCAACACGATTTTGCCCATCGCTCCCAGCTCGCGAATGAGCTCTTTGATTTCCACACGGGCGCGCGGGTCTAACCCCGAAGCGGGTTCGTCCAGCAGGAGCAGGAGCGGGTCGTGGACGAGGCTCTTGGCGAGGCACAGGCGCTGTTGCATCCCGCGCGAGAGGGTCTCCACATACGCGTCCCGCTTCACGGTCAGGTCGGTCAGCTCCAGCACATTGTCAATAATCGCGGCGCGTTGGTTTTTCGGGATGCGATAAGCGGCGGCGAAGAACTCCAAGTACTCGCGTACCGTGATGCCCTCGTACAGCCCGAAGAAGTCGGGCATATAGCCCAGCAGGGGTCGCACCTCTTCGGGGTATTTCACGATGTCAATCCCGTTGAGCAGGGCGGTTCCGCGTGTCGGCTCCAGCAGGGTTGCCAACATCTTGATGGTGGTCGTCTTGCCTGCCCCGTTCGGACCGATAAAACCGAACACATCGCCCGGATAGAGCTGGAACGAAATATCGTTCACCGCCACGAGCGTGCCATACTCTTTGCGGAGTTGTTGGACATCCAGCATCGTCTCACCTCTTGCGCCATTCTTTACAGACTCTTAGATAAGTGAAGTAAGCGAACATTCCCGCCCCAGCGAGATAAAACGCGCTCTGCATCCAACCCCAGAGAAGCAGGCGAAGTTGGTTCGTGGCTTCATTCCACCCATCTACACCAGAAAACTCGCTGATCGCCCAAAACGGATTGAGCCATATGAAGATGTTTCCTGTAGTCAAGGCTAACAGCCATGTCTGCAATCCTTCATAGACAGAATTGACTGCTAAGTCCATTGGCACCCAGGAGAGGCTCAGGGCGATACCGAGCACAATCGGAATCATCAGCAGAAGTACTACCTGAAGCGTGAAAACCAGTGCAACTACAGCGATTGT
>CAKZQI010000038.1 GCA_937139515.1 uncultured Armatimonadota bacterium
TACCAGTCGCCTTCCACCCAGACTTGCGCCCCTCGAAGGAACTTATCCAGCTCGCCCGTGAGTTGAGAAAACGTCAAACACCTGCCGAGCAGATGTTATGGCAACTGCTTCGCAATCGCCAGCTTGGCGGTTTCAAGTTTCGGCGCCAGCATCCCATCGGCACATTCATCGCGGATTTCTTCTGTGATGATGCTCGGCTTCTCATCGAGGTCGACGGGGCTGTCCACTCTGAACCTACCCAGCAGGAACGCGATCGTGCAAGGGAAGAGATTTTGCGTCAGCATGGGTTCGCCTGTATGCGGTTTGCGAACGAACGAATCGTGTCGGATACGGAACTGGTTTTGGGACAAATCCTAGCGGCGGTGGCGAAGAGGTCGTACGAGCGGGGCGGAGTTGGCCCTCGCCCCCCTGCCCCCTCTCCCAGCGCTGTGGGAGAGGGGGAGTGGACGCCCTCGTCTTTCAACGCTGTGGGAGAGGGGGAGCAGACACCCCCTTCTCCCGAAGCTACGGGAGAAGGGGGACGGGGGGATGAGGGCACCACCGTCCGCGTCCGCAACCGTGCAGGCTGGCAGGGCGAGATAGAGCGCGCGTGGCTCAAACCCGTAGTCAAAAGCCCGCGCGAAATCCGCACCCTGCGCGTGCGCTTGGAAGACCTGCGCTACCTCGTGTTGCTCCCCCCCGACGATGTGCGCCAAGTGATTGAGCAGAACCCCAGTCAAGTGGACACCTACCTCCAACAGCACTACCCGAAGGCGTATGAGTATATCAAATGGGGGGAGGGGCAGGGGTATCACAATGGCTCTACCTGTAAGTCGAGAAATCCATGGTGGAATATGTCTAATCTTGCCTCGGCTCAGGTGCTACTGCGGCAGTTCTATGACCAAAAGTTAGATTTTCCTGTTAATCCTGAAGACCTTCCAAGCGACCACACATACTACTTCTTAACGGGTCTAATACCTGCATATCGTGATGTACTTGCTACAACACTCAACTGTACTGTTCAGGGACTTATAGTAAATATTTACGGGCGTACAAACCAAGCTGAGGGTGTTCTGACATTCTACGGCCCCGAAGGTAGGCAGATACCCATCCTCAGTCCCGATTCTTTAAGCCACTCCCAACGCGCTCGCCTGCTGGAAGCCTTTGAGCAGATGGCACAGCGCGAGGTGAAGTCCATCTTTGAAGAGCTTG
>CAKZQI010000039.1 GCA_937139515.1 uncultured Armatimonadota bacterium
GCATTCGGTTTCTCGGCGGGCGCTGGGTCGGTCGTTTCGGCTCCGCTCCTTGCACTCTGCTTGTGTGTTTTGCCTGCTTCTCTGCCATAGTTCCTCCCTCTGATGGTTCTTAGCGAATGCGTTTGAGCGCACGGAGTTTGGCACTTCGTGCGCGTGGGTTGTCGGCAATCTCCGCCTCGGTCGGCTCAAGCGGTTTCGGGGTCAGCAGTTGATAGGCGGGTGCGGTCGCTTCCCCGCTCCGTCCGTTGCCCACACCGACCAAATCGGCAACGGGCGTCGTCAACTGTCTAAAGGCGTGTTTCACGGCGCGGTCTTCCAGCGAGTGGTACGCCAACACCACCATCCGCCCCCCTGCTTTTAGCCGTTGGGCGATTGCGATGAAGGCTGGCTCCAAGTCGTCCAGTTCCCGATTGACCGCAATCCGCACGGCTTGGAAGGTGCGTGTGGCGGGATGGATCCGTCGGTCTTGGAACTTGCGCGGAATCGCTTCCATCACTGCGGCGACGAGGTCGCCCGTGGTGTTCATCTGTCCGCGGTCTCGGCGTCGCACAATCGCCTTCGCAATCGGTCCTGCCCAGCGCTCATCGCCGTACTCGCGCAAGATTTTCGCCAGATCGCTCTGCTTGATTTTCTGCAAGAGGTGGAAGGCGGTGGTGGCTTGTTCCCTATCCAAGCGCATATCCAGCGGAGCATCATATCGAAAGGCAAGCCCGCGCTCTGGGTCGTCCAGCTGGTCGGAGCAGATTCCCATGTCAATCAGCACGGCGTGTACCGTAGGGTAGCCCAGTTCATCCAGCACATCGGGCAGGTCGCGATAGTCCGCGTGCACGAAGAGTTGGTTGACCCCTACCCCACTCAATCGCTGGCGTGCGTTTTCCAGCATCGTGGTGTCGCGGTCTAAGGCGATCAGGGTGCCGTCGGGTGCGATGTGTTCGGCGATTGCCAGCGCGTGCCCGCCCATCCCGACGGTGCCATCCACCACCACCTCGCCGGGCTGGAGGTTCAACAGGCTCATCACCTCGCCGAGCATCACGGGTTTATGCATCAGATCCCCATCTCCTTAGCGATGTCCATTAGCGCCTCGCCTTGCTCCAGTTCCGCCATCATCATCGCGTCGTAGCGTTTCTTGTCCCAAATCTCCACCCAGTTCGTACAGCCTGCAATCACCACTTCCGAGTTCGGCTCGATGCCCGCCCATTCGCGCAGTTCTTGGGGAATGGCGACGCGTCCCTGATTGTCGGGCGCCACCTCGCTGGCGGCGCCATACAGAAACCGCTGGAGTCGCACCTTGCCCTTGTCAAACATCACATCCATCCCGAACTTGTCGCCAAGTCGTTGCCACTGGTCGGTTGTAAACACGAACACACAACCCTCAAAGCCACGCGTCATAATAAATCGCTCGCCCAGCAACAGACGGAAGCGCTGGGGTATCACGATGCGCCCCTTGTCGTCAACCGAGTTGCAACTCCCGCCTTGAAACTTTGGCATAGCGTTTTACCACTTAGTCTCCACCAGCACGCCACTGGCTACCACGCCTATATTATAGCCTATGCTGGCAGTTTTGTCAAGGGGGAAAGGTGAAAAAATCCCAAAATCTGGGTATTTTTTGCCCAAATTTGGCGATATGTAGGGGTTGACCGCGCCCAAAACTCCTGCAAATCGGGACACGGGGTGGGACTGAGTGGAAGAAGCCAAATCCAGAAGGAATTCCACTGACTACCACGAACCTCCCTAACTGGAGTGCGGGGACACTTCCCTACTCCCTAAAATGGAGGTGAATGAACGATGCCAAGACCAGTAACGCTCTTCACAGGTCAGTGGGCGGACCTGCCGTTGGAAACGATGGCACAGAAAGCCCAAGAGTTCGGCTACGACGGGTTGGAACTTGCGTGTTGGGGCGACCATTTTGATGTGGAGCGCGCCCTCACCGACGAACGGTATTGCGAATCGCGTTGGGAGATTTTGGGGCGATACGGACTCAAATGCTTCGCCATTAGTAACCACTTGGTGGGTCAGGCGGTGTGCGATAACATCGACGAACGCCACAAGGGTATCCTGCCCGCTCGTGTGTGGGGCGATGGTGAACCCGAAGGGGTGCGCCAACGCGCCGCCGAAGAGATGAAAAACACTGCGCGCGCCGCCCGCAAACTGTTCAACTGTGCCCCCGAAGAGGTGAAGGCACAACTGACCCGCGTGGTCGTTAACGGTTTCACGGGTAGTAGCATCTGGCAGTACCTCTACTCGTTCCCGCCGAACCCACCCGACCTCGTGGAGCGCGGTTTCAATGACTTCGCCACCCGTTGGAAACCGATTTTGGATGTGTTTGAGCAGGAGAATGTCTATTTCGCGCTGGAGGTCCACCCCACCGAGATTGCTTACGATATCGTGACCGCCGAGCGCGCCCTAGAAGCCGTTGGTGGTCATCCCCGATTCGGCTTCAACTACGACCCCAGCCACCTCGGCTATCAGGGCGTGGACTATGTCGCCTTCATCCGCCGATTCCGCGACCGCATCTTCCATATGCATGTCAAGGATGTCTGGTGGTCGGAGACCCCGCGCCTCTCTGGGGTGTTCGGTGGGCATCTCAATTTCGGCGACTCGCGACGCTATTGGGACTTCCGCTCGCCTGGGCGTGGGTCGGTGGACTTTGAGGAGATTATTCGTGCGCTCAACGAGATTGGTTATCAAGGACCGCTCTCGGTGGAGTGGGAGGACAGCGGGATGCACCGCGAGCATGGCGCGCGTGAGGCGTGCCAGTTCGTGCGCCACATCGACTTCGCGCCCTCCAAGGTCGCCTTTGACGCCGCGTTTGAACGCTGAGGCAGCCGCCCCTTCTCCCTTGGTAGGGGAGAAGGGGAGCCAAAGTCCTGGCAGGGGGGCAGTCCCAAGTTTGAAATCACACCTTATTGTCATTCTGAGCGAAGCGAAGAATCTCAACGACACCCAAAGCAGAGACCCTTCGCTGGCGCTCAGGGTGACAGGGTGGGG
>CAKZQI010000040.1 GCA_937139515.1 uncultured Armatimonadota bacterium
GTGTGATTTTGTACCCAACGCCTGTACCCTCGTCAGGAGGGGATGGGGGGTGAGGGCTACATCGTATTTTCAAACACCCTCAACCTAACTTGACAAACCGGGGAATTGGGTATACTTAGGGCGTGAGCCGGTAGCTCAGCGGTAGAGCAACGGACTTTTAATCCGTGGGTCGAGGGTTCAAATCCCTCCCGGCTCACCATTTCTATTCGGGGAGACTGATTCCACAGCGAACTTGTGTGGAATAACAAGCGTAGACTTTATCAGCCACCTTGACGGAGGAGACAGTCATGTTCGAAGCCGACCGTGTATATCTGACCGAGGAAGGTTTCCGCCATCTGGAAGCCGAACTGCGACGGCTCCAAACGGTGGAGCGTGCGCGAATCGCCGAGGAATTTCGCGCCCACAAAGAGCACGGCGAATTTAGCCCGGAAGATACCGAACTGGAAAGCCTTAAGAGCGAGCAAGCCTATGTTGAGTCGCGCATTCAAGAGATTAAGAGCATTTTGCAAAGTGCAACGATTGTGCGCTCCGAGGACATCCCCACCGATTATGTCGGGATCGGCTCGCTCGTGACGGTAGAAGAGACCGAGACGGGCACCGAACGCCAGTTTCGTATCGTGGGGGCGATGGAAGCCGACCCCGAACAGCACAAGATTTCGTATCAATCGCCCATCGCTAAAGCGCTCATCGGCTACAAGAAGGGCGACACGGTAGAAGCGCACCTGCCGAAAGGGGTCTCGCACTTTCGGATACTGGATATCCGCAAGTAATGCGCTGGCTGACCTGCCAAACCGCTCCCGACGCTGAACCCTGCCTTGCCTTTCATCGCGAGGGGCGGTGGTGGCGCGTTGAGGGGTGTTGCGACTTTTGGGACTGGCTCCGCCTGGAGGAGCGCCTCAAACCCCAAGCTCTGCAGCGCGCAGTGCCGATTGAGCCTGTGCGCTATCTGCCCCCCATCCTCATCCCGCCCAGCGTGCGCGATTTTTATGCGTTTGAGGCGCATGTGCGCAACGCCCGCCAAAAGCGCAACCTGCCGGTGCCCCCCGAATGGTACGACATCCCCGCCTTCTACTTCTCAAATCCCGCTTGTATGGTGGGACATGACCAGCCCGTGCGCAAACCGCCCGACACCCAGTGGCTAGACTACGAGCTGGAACTGGCAGTAATCATCGGGCGCTCGGGGGGCGACTGGAACATACAACAAGCGGAAGAGGCGATTGCAGGCTTCACAATTATGAACGACTGGAGCGCGCGCGACATACAGATGCGCGAGATGAAAATCGGCTTGGGTCCTGCCAAAGGTAAGGACTTCGCCACTTCGCTCGGCCCGATTGTGGTCACACCCGACGAGCTGGAGCGCTGGCGCCAGCCCGACCCTGAGCGCGGAAGCCGTTGGAGCTTGCGGATGCAGGCGCGCGTGAATGGTAAGACCCTCACCGAAAACAACGCCAACACGATGCATTGGACATTCGCCGAGCTGATTGCACATGCCTCGCGCAACACGCGTCTGCAGGTGGGCGATGTGATTGGCTCGGGCACGGTGGGATACGGATGCCTGCTGGAGTTCCCCGAAGGTATGCACCCGTGGCTTCAGCCCGGTGATGTGGTGGAGATGGAGGTAGAGGGGATTGGGGTGTTGAGGAATCTTGTCTTGGGATAGTAACAGCCAAGAAAATCATTTACTATCCCGAAACGGACAGCTTGTATATAGAGCTGAATGAGCGCGTGAGCGCCGACTCTCAAGAAGTCGCACTAGGTGTGGTATTAGACTTTGACGAGCAGGGCACGCTGGTCAGTATTGACACAGACAACGCTAGCCGAGATTTTCAATTTGAGGAAGTGGTGATTAGCGGACTGCAGGTGCGAGTGCTCGTGTCGCAGAGCGGGTAATCCTCTGCTTTGGGGTATACTTCCCACGTGCGTAGACGCGGGATAACGCGCTCCCAAGCGCTGGCGTTCCTGCTGGTCTGGGTGACCCTGTTACTCAGTGCCGAGCTGTTGCACGGCGCCATCCACCGCGAAACCGAAGCGGCTTCTCCCACAAAAGAATGCCCTGTCTGTCGGCTCCACGCCACCAACGGCGCTGTGCCTGACCCAGCCCTCCTGCTGAAGCCTGTCATCCAGTTAGTATGGCGGGAGTATCTGCCGGGCTATGTTCAGCCCCTCGTTCGGGATGGGCGACCGACAGGAACCTACCGATTCTCACGCGCACCTCCGATGTTGGGTGTCGTTCACGGCTGACGCGTACAACCTGTTAGGTTGAACGGTCTGAACGCACCCAGCGGGCAAAGCCCCTGGACACTTGACCACCGTCATCGGTGGCAGATGAAAACGGAGGTTTGCGATGAGAAAACAAGGGTTCACACTGATTGAACTGTTGGTCGTGATAGCGATTATCGCCATCTTGGCGGCGATTCTGTTTCCTGTGTTCGCTCAGGCGCGCGCAAAGGCACGCCAGACCCAGTGCGTGTCCAACATGCGTCAAATCGGCACTGCGGTGATGATGTACCTCAACGACTACGACGAGCGATTCCCCTTCACCATGGCAATCATCAACGGCGTGCCCAGCACCGTCAACTACTGGGCAATCTCCAACTATCAGTCTGCGTTAGAGCCATACATCAAGATGGATCGTGGTCTGCGCAACAAGCAGAATGTGTGGTGGGACCCATCCGACCCCGACCGCAGTCTTGAGGCGATGTGGGGTTCCTTCGCCAACAACGGGCTACTGACAGGGGTTCCGCGTGCGTTGGCGGAGGTCACCTCGCCCTCCAGCACCATCTACGCCACTCTGCGCGCTGACCCGTGGGTGCGAATCACGGGTGTCACCCCGCCCAGTCCCCTCCCCGTGAACAACCCAAACCACCCGTTCTGGGTGTCCGAGTTCTTTGACATGTGTATTGATGTCTGGGCAGAGACCACCAATACGAACCACCCCTATCACTGGTCGCGTGGGCGTGCGGCGCCGCCTTGTTCGCTGTTCCCCAACGACGGCAACTGTGAGCCGTGGGACACGCTGGTCGCCAAGAACCGCTATCAGGGGAGTACCCTCGCCCTCTATGCGGATGGCAGTGCGCGCGCCGTGCGTTTTTCTCAGACCTATCGTTCACCGACCGACAACCAGTGGAGTGTCTCGCAGTAAACTTGCTCAAGGGGGGCGCTGAGATGCGCTCCCCTTCTGCGGTACTCTCCTCAGGGAGCCACCGTTCCCAAAACATTCCACCCGTTGATGACCTGTAAACGATTGGCGAACTTGATGGCAGGGCGGTTGCGCCACGGGTCTATGATCCCCAGTGCAAGGTGGTAGACATTGCGTGGCACGGAAAGGCTTAACTCAGCACGAAAGTTGAAAGGTCCCGGTTGCCAAGTGCGAATATCCACATTCGTCAGGGGTGCGCCGTGAACGACACTGCCATCAGTGCGCCGTATCAGTGCGAGGCGCACCTGCCAAGGGTAGTAGAAGGGCGCCACGCCCTCGTTCACCCCACGAACTTCTAACCGGAGGCGGGATTGGCGTATGCTCCAGCGCGCTTGCAAGAGCCGATACTGATAGCCCATCGTGCGCACCAGCGTGCGGGCGTTTTCTAACTCCGATGCGCTCAAATCGGTCTCCAAAATCGGGGCGTACGGACCGAGCCAGCTGAGGTGGGCACGGCGTGTCATCTCAAGCGTCCGAGCCCACTCGGTGGACAGGTAGTGGCGTCCCTGATTGGGCACCATTTCGCCTCCAATTGCGGCGATGCGCCAGTTACCCTCGCGCCCTGCCTGCCGAAGTTTGGGCAAGAAGTACCACTCCTCCCCCTCGCCGTTCCAATAGTCGGTGTCGGCGGGAAACATATCATCATGATAACCCAGCCAAGGGGTTGAGGTGGCGGGATAGGGGTAGCGCGCCAGCAAGATTTTGTCGGGAAACGCCTGCCGATATGCGTTCACGACAGCCCGCTGGGTCGCCTCGCTGGGGAACAGGTGTTCAACGGGCCAAGTGTGCCACTCGCCCCAGAAGCCGAGCATGCCCAGTTGCACGAAAGCGACGCGCGGATTCCGATTGTAGCGTGCCCCGAACGCCTGAATAAAACTCAACAGGGGATTGAGCAGGCGCGGGTCATCATAATCAGGGGCTAAGCCCCGACCTATAGAAGTATCATACGGACGCATCGCCGCCCCGCGGTCTATAATCCACTGGGGTATCCCAGTCGGAAGGTCTGGATAGTCTAAGTAGAGGCGCATCACGATATGCTTGCCCTGCGCCTGAGGAGCGTTCCACTTCTGGGACTCCCATGTCGCAAAGCGATAATCGCCTGAGGTGGGTTCCAACTCGCGCCAAGAGACATTGAAAAACGCCATCGTAGCGGGCAAAGCGTAGGTTCTCCATGGCTCGCTATAGGTAGCCCATCCCTTCAGCGGATTGTCAAGCGGACCTCGGTCAGCGCGTGGCTTGATAGTCGTCGTCTTGGTCATAGTCGCTCACCGCCTAATAAGAAACCGCTTCTGCCGATGGGTCGCTCCTGAGAGCAGTTCAATTCGGGAAGGCGCTACTCCGAAATGGTTTGCCAGGAGTTCTATAACCGCTCGGTTCGCCCGCCCTTCAGTGGGCGGGGCGGTTGTCCATACCTCTAGCGAACCGTCTTCACGCACTTTGACCTGATTGCGTGAGGTTCGCGGCTTGACCCAGACCGACACCAGCTCGGCGTGTTTTTCCAACGCCATTAGTGGGGTGATTCGCTGGGTTCCACGAGTATCCTGCGGACAAAGTTCCAGTTGTTGAGTTCAAGTTTGCAACACACCTCTACTTTAGACGCAGGCGGTAGTGAGGTTCGGGTCAACCTGAAAACCCCACCCTGTCACCCTGAGCGTCAGCGAAGGGTCTCTGCTGAGAGTTCTGTTGGGATTCTTCGCTTCGCTCAGAATGACGGAGAGGTGGCGTCAGGGTAACACCCCCCACCCTGTCTCCCTGAGCGTCAGCGAAGGGTCTCTGCTGAGAGTTCTGTTGGGATTCTTCGCTTCGCTCAGAATGACGGAAGGGGGTGTCAGAATGAAAGTTGGGGGCGAGGGGGATAACGAAATCAAAGTAGAGACAGATTAGTATGATTTTGACTCAGGCAGTGTAGGCTTGTCAGGAGCGTACTCCCCCCTCTCTTTTCAGGAGAGGGGGGCGTGGGGAGAGGTTAACAACCGCTTCCGAAGTTGAACAACACAATCAGCAGGTCAGCGTCGTCCACTACACCGTCGCTGTTGACATCTTCGGCACCGCCGTCAGTGCTACCGAAAGCGAACAGCACAGCGAGCAGGTCGGCGTCGTCCACACAGCCGTCACCATTCACATCACCCTCAACAGAGGCGCACGCGCCCCCGTAGGCAACATAGCTGAGATTGAACGCCGAACCACAACCACCGAAGAAATCTGCGAAGCAAGCACCATCGGTGACGCGCCCTTCAAAACCCATTGAGTTCGGCTGACCTGCGGCGGGGGTAAGCCGTAGAGTCACCTGACGACCCAACAGCCCCAGTGGATCATCTTGGCACGACACCTCGCTGATGGTCATCGTCAGCGTGCCGAAGACACGAGAGAACTTGAAAGGTAGCTGTTGTGACGAAGCACTGATCACTGCGCAAATAGGCGGGTTGAAAATTTGGTCTACATTCCACTGGACGGTGTTATCGTCAATAATCGTGGCAGTAAAAGTGAGTATCTCGCTTGAGGCAATCTCCTGCAGAACTTGATTGATCGGAAGCTGGAAGTTCAGACCGCTGGTGAAGGTGATGAGGCGGTCAGGCTGATTCGTGCCCGCTCCCGAAGCGAGGTTGTTCACACATCCTCTTCCGTCGAACAAATCGGCTCGGAGGTAATACTCGAAGTTGTTGAGGTCGAACGACATACTGCCGGCGTTTTGCAGTTTCTGCCAGTTCGGTTGGGCGAACAGTGCGCTGGCGACCAACATCGCGCCAAAAGTCCCTAAAAGGCGTACCTTATTCATCATCGTCGATCCCTCCCTTTCTCAGGTATTCATATTATAGCAAATTTTGGGGGATTTGTCAAGAGGTGATGGAGGGCGTTTGGAAAATAGGAAGCGCATAGTGCAAAGCCGTTTTTGTTAGCCCTCACCCTCCCCTGCCCTCCCGCTCCCAAGGCTTTGGGCGAGGGAGGGAGCCAACCCAATGGTTCCCCACGCTTGCGGGGGGAACCTGACGGAGGGGGGCAACAAACCCCCACCCCAACCCTCCCCCTAAATGCAGGGGGCGGGAACCCGCTACTCCCCTCTCCCGAAGCGTCGGGAGGGGGGTCGGGGGTGAGGGCAACAACCGATTTTTCAAACACCCTCAGGGGTAAGGAGGGTGTTTGACAATCTGACTTTGCATCTCTCCCTGACCCCTTCCAACAGGCTACAGGAGCGCTATGTCGGGGGACATAACAATACGCCCCCCGTTTCCGTCATTTTCTCAACACCCTCAGTACGCTTTGGATTAGCACCATCACCCAGACCGCTCGGAACACCGCAGGCAGGTAGTAGTAGTGCATCAGGGGGATGACGACCGCTAAAGGCGCGTAGGCGATTAGGGAACCCAACAGACCTAAAGCGCCCATAGGTGTCTTCACCCCACGCCACCACCCTACCCCATAACACCCTACCAACAGCCATGCCGACCAGAAGGCGGGCAAAATAAGTGCCAACGGCTCCTC
>CAKZQI010000041.1 GCA_937139515.1 uncultured Armatimonadota bacterium
CATATTCTTGTTCCTTTTCCTTTTACCCCTATTCCCATTCTCGTCCCTGTTAATCCCCCTACTAAACCGTGTACAGATCCAGCAGAATGGAAAAAGTGTCAAGAGGTCTGCAAGGCTAAAGGTCTTCCGCTTGGGGGATGTGGAAAGAGAAATCTCGGGCTTGGCGAAGTGCTGTTTTGCGTATGCGTAGATGAGTGCGATGACAAGGATCGAGATGCATGCCGAAAAGAGTGCGCAGCAAAAGGCAAGCCACTCTTCGGCTGTGTAGTTGGTAAAGCCTTCGATAGCAGTGGAATACCTATCCCAGGTGGTACACGGAGGCTCTGCATATGCGACGCTCCATAAAAACAGAACATGTTGTGGTAATACTGCTCGTCCTCCTCCTCACAGGAGGAGGGATCTTTCTCGCATCCAAGAAGCGCTCCTCCACTTCCATTCTTGAGTGGATAGAGCAGATATGGTCGGTAATCTTTTTCAGAGACACTGTCAAAGATTTTGTAGAGCACCTGGGAAATCAGATAGGAAACGGTATCGTTCAAGCACTGAGTGAGCTCGCTATCAGGGCTGAAATAGCCCATATCTCCCTCGACATCTCCCCGTCGGGCGACAAGGTTGTTTTCGTCGGTTCTGGAGTAGGCAGTACAGACCTTTACTTGCTTGACTTGGTGTCACTCAAAGTGACACGCCTCACTGAAACATCTGCAAGGGAAGCCTCTCCTCGCTTCTCACCAGATGGCAAGTGGATAGTCTACTCGGCAAGCTCTGACCTGTCTGACTCTAATCCAACACACCATCTTTTTATTTACTCACTAAACGAAAACTCTACCGAACAACTTACGAGCGAACCAGGTACAATCGATTACAGTCCCCGATTCATCGTTGGTGGGAAGCAAATTCTCTTTGTTAGGAGGCTCATCCACAGTGATAACGATAAAAAATCTATACAGGAGCGAAATTATCTCTTGGACTTACACACAGGTCAATCCACCCCCCTAAACTGCCCGTTTCTTGGGACGCTAAGACCTGACGGAAATCTCATGATATGTCCTTCAGACGAGACCGAGAGCGTAGACTGGCTTAGACTGAAAATAGTCTTCCAACCTTTGGCGAAGCAAAGTGAAATGCAGACGGTCAACATAGTCATACCCAACACGTTGGGAAGAGTGCTTGCGCACAACCTGGTGTCAGGTATGGAGGCAGAATGGTCGCCTAATGGTAGGCAGATTGTTCTTACTGCAATCAACAAGGATGGTGAGTACGAGATATGGCTTGTAGACACGGTGCGTTGGACAGGTCGACTAGTTGCTAAGCCGAAGCATTACATTCAAAGTGTTCGTTTGACTCCTGATGGGAAACGGATATTGTTCCTGATGCAAAGTGAACGGGCTGCTTCAAAACTTGAACTTTGGCAACTGAATGTGCAGAGCGGAAACCTATCAAGGGTGGCTGACCATCGCTTGTTTGATGATCCGCTGAACTGGAAGCGTCCCTAAACCCGATGTGGTATGCAAGTAGTGTCGACGGTGGCAAGGTCTGGAAAAAAGACCATCTGAACCAGCAGGAGTATCGGTACCTGTGTCGTATCGGATGTGGGGGAACGCCGATGCGGGTGTATAACCGAGCGATGGGGAATAGTAGCTGGAGCTACTATGATGAGATACTAGACTTAATCAGTGCAATTAGATATGAATACCTATTTAAGAGAACTTGGTTAGCAGGAGAAGAAATTTTTGATACAGTCAGCACAAGTATTACCTTCTATTATCAGGATCACTTTCGGTACGATGTTTATGAACCTATTACAACTCAGCAAAGAGCATACTGGAGAGAGCGCGATACTTGGTTTGGACCAGCCTATGATCACGCTTGGATAGAATTTGAATCTGAATGTGATGGTCAAAAGGGATGGGGGTTCTATCCTGGACCTGGTAACTTGGGCGGTCTTAGGGGACCAGGAGAGATTAGAGACGATACTGGAAGAGGCGGAGACGGAAGAGTTGTAGATGTACTTGAGGGTGCTGCGTGCGTTGCTGCTTTGTGCGATTGTATTAGACAATCGGCGAGGAGACCGCCTAACTATAGCGTGTGTATCTATAACTGCGGTAGTTGGGTGAGTGATATGTTTGAGTGTGCTAGGGCGCGATGCCTTCCTAAGCCAGAGCCTCCATTTAGCCCTTATCCACCGATTCCTCCTGATGGCGGCGTGCCTGGGCGCTGTTACGGGTATAATGGACGTGTGATTTGTCCTTAGAAGAGGTTCTTGTGATGCTCGGTTCATCTGACCTTTCAGAAAAGCAAGTGTCCAATCGGCGGAAGAGGACTTTATCAAGGGCTCTTGGTACGCTGACTTTGGGCTTAGCCGTCATCCTGTTGATTACCTCAGTGAAGTCGTGCAACGAGCGCGCCAAAGTCAACCAAATCATGTCTCAACTACCTAAAGGTTGGCTTGTGACCAATGAAGCCATCTTCTCCTTTCCGCAGGGTGAAACCTTATACAAGTTTCCAAAATTGAAACAGGTATGTGTCTACCCTCTGGATAAGTATCGATTGGAGCTTCATTATATAGAAGAAGGCGAAGCTTCCGTTTTTCGGTCTGCTATCTTGGACCGGAGAAGCCGAAGATTGACAGAAGTAGGGCTTGTCCCCGAGCAAGCCGTTCTTGAAGCCGTCGCCAATCGCAACAGGAGCGATTTTTTCCAAGCGCCCTATAGAGGCTTCTGCACCGACACTTCGGGGCGATGGGTTGCGCTGGCGCTTGGTTTCCTAAAACAAAACCCAGTCGAAGAG
>CAKZQI010000042.1 GCA_937139515.1 uncultured Armatimonadota bacterium
TGTCATTCCGAGCCGAAGGCGAGGAATCCCTTTGAGACCCCTCGCTTCGCTCGGGGTGACAAGGGGGGACTGTCATTCCGAACGAAGTGAGGAGACCCTTCGCTACCGCTCAGGGTGACAACGGGGAATCGGAGCGTGCGTGAAGGGTCTCTGCTTGGGGTTCGTCGGGATTCCTCACTTCGTTCGGAATGACATATAGAGGGGACTCCGAATGACAGGGAGGGGACTGGAATGACAGTTGGGGCTTTGTGGCTCAAAGTGGGGTTTGAAAGTTGGGCGGGGTAGGTAGGATGTTGAACCTAAGTGAGGTACCCTTGTCAGGAGGGGCAGTCCCCAGAGAGACTGCCCCATCCAGATAAGCCCTTCAGCATCCACTTCCGAAGTTGAACAGCACAATCAGCAGGTCAGCGTCATCGACCGACTCGTCGCAGTTGATGTCCACGCGTCCGAGGTTTGTGCCCGTGCTTCCGAATGCGAACAGCACCGCCAGCAGGTCGGCGTCGTCCACACAGCCGTTCTGGTCGACATCGCCGTCGTGGGTGGCGCAGGTGGCAAACGAGTCCAGAAGAAATGCCTCAAAGCGGTTGGTTTCCCAACGGTAGCCTTTGCCGACGATGTAGCGCCCGTCGGGCGACACGCCGTATGCCTCATCAAAGTACGACCCACTGCTGAGCAGATGCCCATAGAGCGTGTTCAGCTCTTGCCTCCCCGTCTCGGCGGTCCAGCGGAAGGGTGGATCGCTTCCCACCACCACCGAGCCGTCGGCGGATACCGCGTAGGCTATTCCCGTACCGAGGTCTTGCGCGCCTGTTGCTTGCGTCCAGCGGAAAGCACGGTCTCCTGACCCAACACTAGCATAGCCCACAATCACTGAGCCGTCGGGAGTGATGGCGTAAGCGGCGCTGTTGCCCGCACTCAACGCTCCCAAGTCAAGGTCTTGCATCCCTGAGGCAGCCGTCCAGCGAAAGGCGCGGTATCGAGTGTCGGGGGAATCCTCCCGTGTCCATCCCACGATGACCGCACCGTTGTTGGAGACCCCAGTCGCCTTCTCGAAAGGGCGCCCGAGAGTGCCCAGCGTGCTGAGGTTGCCGTTGACCCAGCGCACCGCACGGATGACTTGAGGACTACCTGTAGGTTTTGACCACCCCACAATCACCGAGCCATCGGGTGAGATCGCCAGCGCCCCCGAATCCCATCCCCCCAGTTCGGGCAGGTAGACGAGACCCGTCGGCGTCCAGTAGAAAGCATACGAGGTGAAGTAGCTATCGTGTCCCACTATGATGGTGCCGTCGGGCGTCACGGCGCGGGCGTAAGTGTTGCCCGTTCGAGAGGATAAGTTAATCAACTGCATCCCGTTTGACGCAGTCCAACGGAAGGCGAAGTGTTGCTCAAAGTCGAACGAGGAACCGACTACGACCGAGCCGTTCAGCGAGACGCCATACGCTACGCTGTCCCCGCGTTCGTACACACCGAGCCAGGTGAGCGGTTGCGCATTAAGCAGGGCGGTTGCGAAAATCGTCGTCAAACACAAGGGGAAACGAACACCCATCTTTCTTAGAGTACTCATCGCTTCGCGCTCCTATCCATAGAGTTGTCCAAAACGGACTTCTCACCTGAGGGTAGCAAATTCTGTGCCAAATCGAGGTGTACAAGCCCGATAAATGGGTGGGATGCCCGCGCTCCCAGCGTTCCCAAGCCACGAAACAGTGCCCTGTTGGGTATGCTACAGGTATGGGTTCTCGCCGAGCGACTCGGATTGCACCCGACGCCGACCCCGCCACCAAGCGTCGTGCTTTGTTTGCGGTGTTCCTCACGATTTGTGTGAGCCTGATTGGTTTTGGGATTGTGATTCCGCTCCTCTCCTTCTACGCCCAGCAGTTTCAGGCGTCCGAGTTGCAGGTGGGGCTGTTGTTCGCCTCGTTTTCGGTGGCGCAGTTGGTGGCGTCGCCCGTGTTGGGCGATTGGTCAGACCGTTGGGGTCGGCGCCCCGTGTTGATAATGAGCCTGTTGGGGTCGGCGGTGAGCTTTGTGATGCTGGCGCTGGCGGGCAACCTGTTCTGGGTGTTCCTGTCGCGGATTGTGGACGGCTTCACAGGGGGCAACATCACCACGGCTCGTGCCTACATCGCCGACATCAGCGACCCCAAAGAGCGCGCCCGAAACTTTGGGCTGATTGGCGCCGCCTTCGGGTTGGGCTTCATTCTGGGACCCGCGTTAGGGGGTGGGCTGGCGCAGTTCGGCTTAGCCGTGCCCGCTTGGACGGCGGCGGGCATTTCGCTTGTGGCGACCTTCTTAGCGTGGTGGTGGCTCCCCGAAACGATTCACCAACCTGCCTCTCGGCGCGTCTCACCGTGGCGCGAGATGCCCCGAATGTTCCGCCACCCACGAATTGGCTTGCTGTTGTGGGTGAACCTGCTGATGTGGTTGGCGTTTGCGACCTACCAGACCACTTTTCCCCTCTTCGCCAACAAGCGCTTCAATCTGGGACCGGTGGAGATTGGCTACATCTTAGCCGTGGTGGGGTTTGTGGGCGTGTTGTGTCAGGTGGGGTTGGTCGGGCGCGCGGTCGCTCGGTTTGGTGAGCGTAAGACCTTGCTGGTCGGGATGCTGTTCAACACGGTTGGCTTACTGGGCGCAGCGTTCAGCCCTGCTTTGTGGGAGTTCTACGGTTTCGTGATGGTGGCAACGGTGGGTGGTTCGCTGAGCCTGCCCAGCTTCACCAGCATCCTCAGCCAGTCGGTCGAGGCGCAGGAGCAGGGGCGTCTTCAGGGTGTGAGTGGCTCACTGGAGAGTTTGGCGCGAGTCGTGGCGCCGATTGTGGGCAACGGTATGCTCGCCTACAGTCTCTCGGTGCCCTATGCGCTTTCGGCGGTGATTCTGTTGGGCGCGCTGGTGCTGGCGATGCGTATCCCGCTCAAATCGGGCAATCCCTAAGGAGCCGATACGATGGTGCGCGTTTACTTGGATCGGATTGAGGAGACCCAAGCGGGGCAGAGGCTTGCTGTGCTCTTGCTTCGGTTGGGCGACGGAGACTATCTGAGCTGGTTCATCCCGCTGGAGTGGCTTCCTGAGGGCACTCAGGAGGGCGACTGGCTCCAAGTACAGTTCGCACCCGACCCAGAGGCGAAGGCGCAAATCAGGCAAGAGATCGATGCGCTGTGGGATGAGTTGATGCGGGATGAGTAAGGGGCAGGAAACGAGCGCCGCAGGAGGAACGGTGTAGGTATGCCCAAACTGAGCAAAGACGAGTTATCCGAGTTGAAAGAAGCGGTGCTGTTAGCCAAGCGTGCAGGAATGTCTGATAGCGAGATCGGCAGACAGTTCGGCATCTCCTACAACACGCTTCAGCGTTTGCTTCTGGATGCGCAGGGCATTAATCTCAGCCAAATCGGGCGCAAGAAGGTCATCAAGCGGTGGGAGCCTCCTGCCTTCACTGAAGAGCAGACCACTGTCTGGAGTTTTCCCCAGCGCGGGGATTGGGCAACACACAACCCGCATTATCGGGGCAACTGGTCGCCGTACATCCCGCGCAACCTCATTTTGAAATACTCCAAGACGGGCGATGTCGTACTGGACTATTTCGTGGGGGGCGGAACGACGGCGATAGAAGCCAAGCTCTTAGGGCGTCGGTGTATTGCCATCGACATCAATCCGCATGCGGTGGAGCTGACGCTTCAAAACTTGGCGTTCACTCCCTCCCTGCTGGGCATGATGGAGGGTGAATTTTACGAACCCGAGGTTTATGTGGGCGATGCACGGGAGCTGAGTTGGAGAGCGAGCGAGAGCGTTGACCTCATCTGCGCCCATCCGCCGTATGCGGGCATCATCAAGTACTCTTCGGGTATCGAGGGCGACCTCTCAGGGTTGGAGATGCACGCCTTTCTCGATGCGATGCGTCTCGTAGCCGAGCAGAGCCACAGGGTGTTGAAACCCGACGGCAAGTGTGCCATCCTGATAGGCGATGGACGCAAAGCGCGCCATGTGGTGCCGATTGGCTTTGAGACGATACGCGTGTTCCTGCAAGCGGGGTTCCGCCTCAAGGAGCTGGTCATCAAACGCCAGCACAACTGCAAGACCACGGGCTTCTGGTACAAGCGCAGTCTACAGCATAACTTCCTTCTGCTGGCGCACGAGTACCTTGCGGTGTTTGAGAAGGCGACCCCAGAAGCGCGCGGGGCGCCTGCCAAGTTCCATCGTACTGAACTGCGACCTTACTCGGCAGACAGGGACGAACTATTTCAGACGACATCCGTGTGGCTGATGCCTGAGGCAGGGATGCAGGAGGAGACTTTGCGCAATCTGAACGCCCGCTACGGGAACGAAAGCGTCGTTGTGCTTGAGAGCCAAGATGAGCGTTGCGAGGGTAGACTCGTCCCAAATGGGCTTGCGACCTACGAAGAGATGAGCCAAGAGCGCGGGCTGACCTTGCGAGAAATCGTCATCGTCGCCCCAACCGATGGAATGCCGAGCGCAAACCCAGACGGGTTGCAGATTGTGCATCGGTACCTCCTTGTGTACAACCAGAGCAAGCGATGAGAACACTCCTCTACACAACCTCTGAGGGCACTGAGGTCTATGTACAAAGAGGAACGAAATCGCCAAGCGACTTCAAAGTGACCTATGACGAGGTGGGCAAACGCACTCGCACGCCCAAGCACATCCATCTGATTGTAGACCTCTACCTCAAGCGGGCGGGAAACCCAACCCTCGCTAACCAGCTGGTTGACCACATTATCAACAACCTCGTTCTAAAGGTCAAGCCAATCCAGTCTTTTCCACCCAGCCTTCAGATATTTCAGCCGACGCATGTGAAACAGTTTCAACCGCTTGACGCCTTTGGCGAGTATTCAGTGGAGTTCCTGCTGATCTTAACGGAGCTGATTTTGATACAAGAAAAGACAAACTATCCCGATGGCACGATGAGTTTTGAACTCTTCACTAAGTTCAGGCGTGGGGACGACATCTTCACGGTGGTAAGCGCTGCAACCTTTAGAGGTGGCTAATCAGTTCAAGTGCCTTGTTTCGAAGGGGCTCTGCCCTATCAGCCAACTTCGCTCTCAGCTCAGGCGTTTGGGTGCAGAACACCTCCCATGCTCCTACCAAAGCCTCCAGCAAACCCTCTAAGCCTACAGTGGGCGCGCCCACCTGCTCAGCGAGCGCATTCACCTTCGGGTCATACGCCACGCAAAGAGTGGGCACACCTTGCGAGAGTGCGAAAATCGCCCCGTGCAAGCGCAGGGCAACCATCGCCTCCAGCTGGCTCATCACGCCCAACAGTTGCGCCGGGTGGTTGGGCGGTGGCATCAGCAAAGCGCCCGTAGAGTGCGCAATCGCCTCGCAAAGCGCACGGTCTTGTGATTCCTGCATCGGCACGAGTACGGGTGTGTAGCCCTGCGCTGAGAGTGTCCGGCAGAGCGCACCGAACGCCTCCTCTACGGGTAGGTCGCGCCACACACGGGGCGCCAAACCCACGCAGGGGCGTTCGGTTGGCGGACGCCAGTGTGCCTCGGCGGGCTGAAGCGCCCAAGTGAGGTCGGCATCTACGCGCAGGGGCGTATGTACCCCGATAGAGCGCAGGAAGCGCGCCGACTCCTCATCGCGCAGGCTCAGAAACGGCACACGGTTGAGCACCTTCGCCGTGAGCCATCGGCTAAGGGGGCGCTGGAGCGGTCCGACACCCTGCCCCACGAGCCATACACGCCCGTGCGCCTTGAGACCCCAGTGAATAAGCGTTAGATAGTAGAGCAGGGAGCGTAGGCTCGTGGCATCTTGCAGAAGGCTCCCGCCACCCAGTATCAGCACCTCCGATTGACGAACCGCTTGGCGTACCGAACGCAGTTCCATTCGGGGGATAGCGCGTACGCCGTAAGTGCGCTCAGTGAAACTGGGGTCGCCCGATAGCACCGTACAGTGCTGGGGGTCAAGCGTCTGGAGAAGGGTTGCCAGGGAACCCTCGTCGCCCCAGTTGCGGTAGCCGTAGTAGCCTGCGATGAGGGGTTTCATTCAGTCTCACCCTCAGATGAGGGGGTTAGTGTCAATCTCAATGGCGAGTGATTGAAAAATCGTGGCTTGGGCATCCTTGCCCAAGAAGCTTCTATGCAGCATAGATCGTAGGTATTCTGCTCATCCAGCAAGAGCACAAACCACAAGTCGGGGGCGAGGTACGATTTTGTCGCTGGGAACGCAGGCGTCTCGCCTGCCTTAGACACCTTAGGGCAGGATACCCCTGCCACGAGAAGCACAGTGCTCGTGCCATGCGAAGCAACTCGGGCAAGGATGCCCGTGCCACGAACAAAGCGGGCGAGACGCTCGCGCTCCCAGTATTTCTCAAGCATCCTCATCTTAATGCCAGAAACGCTTGCTTCAATTCGTGTCTCACCGCCGCCTCCTTCGGGTCGTAGTTCGTCCATAAGGCTTCCTTGCGTATCGCTTTCACAGAATGGCAGATTTTGGGGGGTGCTTCGGTCAGGTACCAGTCGCGATAGAGTTCGTCCATCCGCTCACAACGATAACCAGACACCGCAACTCGCCCCTTAACTTGGCTTAGCAGGCTCGCCAGACGAATATGCTCTGCATCACTCATCTCGTAGGCATAAGCACTTGTATCTCCACGACTTTGATGCACATAAGGGGGGTCGCAGTAAAAGAGGGTCTGTTCGTTGTCGTACTTGCGTATGACTTCTTCTGCAGGCAGGTTTTCAATCTGTACCCTGAGCAGGCGGTCGGCGATGTAGAACAGCTCTTTGATGCCCCCAAACCAGCGTGAGACAGCGCCCCCCATCCCTGCTCGGCTGGTCTCTACACAATATGCCCATCGCCCTGGAGAAGCCGTTTGAGCTAGTCCAGTTCGGGTTTGGCGCGCTCGCACATAAAACCGTCGGGCACGCTCAATCGGTTCGAGATTGGAGTTTGTCTGACAAGCAATTTCCAACTCCTTGCGTGAGAAGGGCGTTAGAGCGATTTGGCGTATCAGCTCGTCGGGCTCATCGCGGAGCACCCGAAAGAAGTTCACCACCTCGCCATCCAAGTCGTTATAAGTTTCAACTGGAGCCGGTTCACGATTGAGCAGAACCGCTCCAGAACCACCGAAAGGCTCACAGTAGTGGTGAGCGGGTGGTAGCAGAGGCAGAAGCCAATCGAGGTGACTGTACTTCCCGCCATACCACCCAAAGGCTATCAACTTGCGTCTGTCCATATCGTCTTGCACGCTACGGAATATTACCCCACTGTTCGGAAGGCGTTGATTGCATACTCAATCCCTTCGTCGTTCACATCCTTATGGGTCACCAAGCGCAGGCGGTGGCGGTCTAACGCCAAGCACAGTACACCACGAGCGCCCAACGCGCGCTCCACTTCGGGCGCAGGACACTCGGTATGCACATAGACCATGTTCGTCTGCACCGTGCGCAAATCCACCGAGAAGCCCGGCAGTTCGGCAATCGCTTCAGCGAGCCGTCGGGCGCGTGCGTGGTCTTCCGCAAGGCGCTCCACCATCGTGTCCAGCGCCACCAGGCAGGGCGCTGCAATCACTCCCACCTGACGCATCCCGCCCCCCAACAGCTTGCGCACTCGGTGCGCCTCCTTAATAAACTCCCGCGAGCCAACCAGCACGGAACCTGCTGGACAACATAGCCCTTTGGAGAAAGCGACCATTGCCGAATCGACCCATTGTGTCCATGCCTTGAGAGAGCCCCCCAGCGCGACGCTGGCGTTCCAAAGACGCGCTCCATCTAAATGAACCTTGAGCGAATGCGCATCCGCTATCGCACGAAACTCCTGCATCTGCTCAGGGGGCAAAATCGTGCCCCCACAGCGGTTGTGAGTGTTCTCCAGACAGAGCAGGGCCGTGCCTGGTGTGTGGTCATCAGCGACCCGAATGAGGGACGGGATAGTGACAGGGTCTATCCTGCCCCCACGAATGGGGTAGGTATCCATCATCACGCCCGACAGCACGGCGGGACCTGCCAGCTCGTAGTGGAGAATGTGGCTCTCGGCATCCACCAGAATGGCGTCCATCGGCTTAGTCCAGACCTTGATAGCGATTTCGTTCGCCATCGTGCCGGAGGGGCAGAACAGTCCTGCCTCGTGCCCAAGTAGTTCAGCAACGCGCTCTTGAAGACGATTGACGGTGGGGTCTTCCCCGTACACATCGTCGCCGAGCTCCGCTTCTGCCATCGCTCGGCGCATCTCAGGGGTGGGTAGGGTCACGGTATCGGAACGCAGGTCGACTCGCATCACCCTTATAGGTTTGCCCTGCGTCCCGATTTACCTGCCAATAGAGAGGCTACGAGGGCTGTGAACGCTGGCGCGCAATCCGAAACACCTCTTTGAGCATGGCCTCTGGAGAATAAGGGATTTCAATCGGGCGGTCGGATGGTGTTTCGGCGTCGCTCGGCTTGGCAAAATTGAAATCAGGAGCTAAGCAAAGCAAGCCTAAAGGGATTTGGTTGCGCTCATCCTTGGCTTCATCCTGGGTGATATAACCGATTTCGTCCTTAGAAAAGCCCATTGCGCTCAAGATAGCGACCGATTGAGAATGAAATTTCTGGTGCAGTGTTCTGTGTTTATGTACGGGTCGTGGATTTCTCATAGTCTCACCTCACTTCTTCGATGTAGTCGGCGTGGTGTGTTTCAAAGAACTGCTGGATCAGCTTGCGGGCACGGGCGATTCGGGAGCGCACTGTGCCCAGCTCTATGCCCTGAATCTCGGCAATCTGCTCATAGGTTTTGCCCTTGAGGAGCAGACGGAAAGTATCCCGATAAGGGTTCGGCAAGCCGTTCACCGCCTGCCGAACCAGTTGGAGGAACTCCTCGCGCTCCACCATCTCTTGAGCGGAGGGGTCGCCACTGGATAAGGTGTCGCCGAACTCCTGACCCTCCTCATCGGGATTGAGTGTCTCGTGGATGGAGATAATCAGAGCACGCTTTATGGACTTCAAGTGGTCGTAGCAGAGATTGTGAACGATGCGAATGAACCACACACGGAAAGCTCGGACAGGGTCGTCGGAGTAGGGCGTCCTCTCTGGGTCAAACTTGCCCTCCGAAAAGGCTCTCCATGCCCGAACACTGGCTTCTTGGACAATGTCGTGCGCTGTGTCGGAGCTCCCGACAATCCGAACGGTGTAGCGGTAAGCCACCTCGTGATTAGCAAACCACAAGGTCTCAAACTCCTCTTGCAGTACCTCTAAAGAGCGTTCATCCAGCATAATCGTCCCCTAAACGGTCTATACATCCTCGAAACCCGAAGGTTCCCCGAAATTTGGGGTTTAGCGCACTTGGAACGGCACAATCTGGCTAATCGCACGGGTTTGGCGGTCGTTAGATTGAGCCACCACCACCAAGTAGTAGGTACGCCCGCGCACGAGGGTCGGACCTGTGTAGACCAAACTGGTGCTTGGCGCAAACACGCGTGCCGAACCTGGGTTGTCCAAGTCGGGAGGGAAGAGCGGGTTGACTTGGTAGTCGGGGAAACGGTCGTACACCAGCACCAGGTAGTAATCGGCTCGCGTGACGGCAGTCCACGAGAAAATCGTTTCGTTGACTATCTCGTTCGCACGGGGCTGGGTGATGCTGATCGGTTCAAAGGGGGTCACGCTCACGCGATTACTGCGCCCCGAGCTGGAACCGGGACGATTGTCCAAATAGTCCGTGTTGAGCGCGACCATCTCGTAGAAGTAGGTCACATTCGGCTGGAGGGCAGGGTCCAAGTCAGCGAAGATGTCTGCCAGCGGGTCGCGCAGGAAGGCAATCGCATTTGACTGGAGCTCACTAAGGGTGCGTCCGCGATAGATTCCGTAGCCCAGCAGGCTCAGTTGGCGTTCGTAGTCCCAGCGAAGGCTCACCTCAATCCACGAGTTGCCCACTGAGCGCGTGATCGGGCGTTGGGCGCGTTGGGGGTCTAAAAGCTGTTGAATCGACTCGTAAGCGCGCCGTTCACGAGCGTTGCGGGTCGCAATCAGTGTGCGGGGCAGGGTCCACGCAATCGCACTGAGGTTCTGAGGAGCGTTCACGGGTACATTGCGTGAACTATTCAGGGTGAAACTGACCACTGAGGTCTCGCCTGCGTAGATTTCTACTCGGCGTTCGTCGTTCTCGTAGCCGGGTGCTGAGGCAACGATGGGATACTCGTAGCCTGAGGGCAGTCCTGATAGACGATAGAAACCGCGTCGGTCGGTACGGGCGAGGGCGCTACTGAGCGCGCCCCCTGCGAACACGCGTGCGTTCTCAATCCCCCGTCCCAAAGCGTCGCGCACAAACCCCTCCACCGTGCCCTGCTGGGTGGTGCGGGCGACCATGATGTTCACATTCTTGCTCTGGTCTTGTTCCAGCACTTGCGCCAGATGCTGTCCCGTATATTCCACACCGTTGATGATGGCGCGGGCGCGTATCAGTCGGAATCCCGTGGGCACATTCGTTAGGTAGAAGGTGCCGTTGTGCAAGGTGCGCGTGCTACGCATCGGCAACCCATCCACGAACACCTCGGCGTCGATCACTGGCTCGCCCTCCACATCGGTCACCGTGCCCGAAATCACATTCGTCTGGCTCGAATCGCTCCCACAGCTTGATAACACCATCATCAGAACCAACAAGCCGATTGCCCCAAAAGTAGTTCGCCACATCTTCTCCATAAGACGCTTCCCTCGTCAGGGTGTTTCTTCAGCGGGCTTTGTTCTCCTGCACAGTCGGGGTTCGTGGTATAATACAAAAAACGATGGGCGATTCGTTTTCGTTTATGCCGAACGCTTCGGAACCTCAAAAACCGACTGAAAGCCCTGCACTTCCCGTGCCCGAGTCGGTGGAAGAGGCGCGCAGGCGAGGCGACCAGATGATTCGGGCGGGACGGTTTGAAGAGGCGTTCCAGTACTACAAGATGGCAATCCAGATGGATAGTAACAACAATGCGCACTACATCCACCTAGGGGACGCCTATGCTTATGCTGACCAGCCGGCGCGTGCGCTGGCTTATTACCAGCGCGCCCGCAAGATGAACCCGCGCGACCCCGAACCATATTTCGCGCTGGGCGAGATTTACCGACGATTCGGGCGCTACGACGCGGCGATTGCCCACTTCCGCCGAGCGATTGAGTATGGGGCGAACAACGCTTTCGTGCAGTTCAAGTACGCCGAAGTGTTGGCACTCAGTCAGCAATATGCTAAAGCGATTGAGGCAGGGCGCCACGCCGTCAACCACGAACCCAGCAACGGTTTCTATCGCTTCTGGCTCGCCGACCTGTTAGAACATGTGGGCGAGCTGGACGAGGCGATGCAGGAGATGGAAATCGCCACCCTGCTTAATCCTGAAGATGATTACTACCACTTCCGCTACGGGCTTTTGTGTATTGCCAATCATCAGTTAGAGCGTGCCGTAGATTGCCTTCAGACCGCCCTCAAGATACGCGGGAACAGTGCGCTTTATTTGACGATGCTGGGCGATGTGTACCAGCTCCTACACCGCTACGAGCAGGCGCGGGAAGCCTATCATCGGGCGGGCACGCTGGACAGTTATGACCGTGCGGAGCTCCTGCGTGCGCGTCGGCTGGCGAAACTGCTTCCCCAAGAACGCCATCCTGTAGAGTGAAACGCTGGCGTCTCGCCTGCCCTATTGTGAGAGTCGCTGGGACAAGATGCCCAAGCCACGAAATGTAGCACGGGCATCCTGCCCGTGTAGCGAAGCACACAAGCCACGAGGGAGGTTAGTAGGTGCCCGCTGGGAACGCAGGCGTCCCGCCTGCCCCATCGTTGAGAGTCGCTTGGGCAGGATGCCCAAGCCACGAGCGGGCGAGACGCCCGCGCTCCCATCAAAATATCCTTATCAACCAAACAACTCTTTCACAGGGATTTTGAGTTCGGGGTCAAACAGGGGGCTAATCGTTTCATCCTGCGTGGTGCGTCGGCTGAGTTTGTAGCCTGCTCGGAAGGGGGCGTCGTCCATCGGGGCAGGCTCACGGTAGACCTCCAACACGCGCTCGGCAAGGTTCACAATCCAATACTCAGGGATGCCTGCGCTGGCGTAGAGGCTCGCTTTGTGCGTGCGGTCAAACTGGAGCGTAGTGTCCGAAATCTCTATCACCAACAGCGCCGTGGTAGGGTGTTGGGTGCGGTAGTCTTCTAACTTGCCTTCTACGACGGCAAGGTCGGGCTGCGGTTCGCTCTCTCCAATCGTGAGCGGGGTTTGCACGCGAGCGTGATACTGCTCGGAAGTGAATTGGGGCACAAGCGAGTGGATGAAACGATTGACGGTAAAACCATGTTCGGGTCCCATCGTTGTCATATAGACCTCTCCCTCGATGAGTTCCACACGCTGGTCGCCAAAGAAGCCCAACTCACCCAGTCGGTGGTACTGCTCCCGTGTCATTTTCCATCGCTGGGGATAGGCAAGGGTCTCAGCGCGTTTCTCTAAGATTGTTGCCATCGTGTCTCACCCGTGATTTAGCATACCTCACAACTTCCCCTCACGAATAGCCTCGCGGATGGACTCCATCCAGCGGGCATAGTAGTGCAGGTTGTGATACGACGCCAGCCGATAGCCCAGCATCTCCTGCGCCCGAAACAGGTGATGAATGTACGCCAAGCTATAGCGCTGGCAGACCCAGCAGCGACAGGTGGGGTCAATCGGCTCTTGGCATTCGGCGAAGCGTGCGTTGCGTAGGTTCAGGCGTCCCTGCGAAGTAAACACCACGCTGTGGCGCGCCATGCGTGTGGGCAGAACGCAGTCAAACATATCTACCCCACTCTGCACGGCATATCGGATGTC
>CAKZQI010000043.1 GCA_937139515.1 uncultured Armatimonadota bacterium
CTCGTCCGCACCTGTGATATAGGGCGAGACAATCAGACGCAACTTGCCCTGCAACACATTCTTGTAAGGCGTATACTCGTTCATGGTGTTCGCCTGCACCACAATCGGCGATTCCAGCAACTCCATCGCCAGCCAGTGCAGTTTCGGTCCCACCAACAGCGTGTCGGGCATCATCCCCATCGGGCGCCCGCGGTCATCCTTGAACTGCATCATGCGCGCGATGGCTTCCTGAAGCGCCTGTGTGCCCAGCGCACCGCTGTACACATTGCTCTGAACCCCGCTCTCGCCCTCTTGGTGGTTCGTGTCGAACAGTTTGGAGCCGTCGTAGGTGTAGCCCGTTGTGGCGCCTTGCAACAGCGCCTGTATCACCAACTGCTCACGGTGGCGCACCGCCTCAAGCGCCAAGTCGCGCACGCGCATGCGTATCATATCGTACTGCTCGTCCTCCAGCGCGCGCCGTTCCACAGCGATTGACGCCTCCCAAGTGCGGTCGCTAATCGTGTACTCCATCGCACGCAGTCCCGTTGGTGTGCGCTCGTCCACGAACTCGCGCATCACAGGCACCGTGCCCAACCACCCATACTTCTGGGTCGGCAGGTTCGTGCGCACAATCGTAGCGATGCGCGATACAATGCTCTCGCCCTCCATCTGCCGATAGGCACTGAAGAACTCGGTGCGCAGACCCGCTTCGACCAACGACAGCAAATCGCTTCGCACTAATGGCATCTCGTTTCACCCCCTCAAACCGTGTGGTTGTCGATTCGGATACGCACGCGCCCCCCGTCCAACAACTCCACCACTGTACCTACCACGATGTTGTTCGTGCTGGTCTTGGCGACCTCGTTGTCGCTCACGGCGCGCACCACCACCCCAATATCTGCCTGAGTGTAAGTGCCCGAGCGGTTGTACACAAAGCTCCCGCGCTTGATGACCCGACAGCGTTGCGCACCGTTCGCGCCTCCCGTGTTGTCCACACTCTCGAACGCCACCCCCACAAAACGCAAGTTCGCCGTGTCGGAAGCAGGCACCAGAAACCCCGTGTTGTCCACACACACCAGCGCACCCTTCCAGATTTTGGCGTTCGCTTTCACCGCATAGCTCATCAACAGCCCTTCGCGTTCCATGTTCTCGTAAGGTCCTGTCAGCGCAGGCATCAGCGCACCTCCTTCTGATGGCGAACCAGTTCGTGCGGGTTTATGTCAGGGAACACACGGCTCAAAAACTCCAACGCCTCTTGACTCAGCGCAGGGGTCTCCTCGCTTGGCACGGGCGCCAACTCGCCCAGCAGGCTCTTCGGTGGCTGGCTCTCCACGAACTGAGCAAACAGCTCCGCCACCGAGAGCGCCGTGCCACTGAACTGAACCGTCGATTCGTCTAAGCTCAGTATCGCCTCCGCAAAGGGCACTTGGCAGGGCAGAAGTTGCCCACTCTGCACCCAGCGTTGCACACGCTCGCGTATCTCGTGTTGGCGAAGCGCCTGCTCCAACTCCCGAACACGACGCTCCAAAAGTTGCTCTTGGCTCATTTCGGTATGCTCCATCGTGCAAACCTCCTTCGTAGGCAAGCGGGATGTGAACAGCTGTGCTGAGGGGATGCGCGGACTGCCTGTGAGGGAGACCTCCAGTATCTGGCGCAGGTCACGGCTTAGCCCCACGCTCAGGGTGCGCACACGCAGGCGATGCAGTAAGGCGTCTGCCTCAGGGTACAACGCCACGCGCCCCCACAACACCGAACCGTCCTGCCACACCGACACCACCCACCCAAACACCACGGGCGATGGACGATGCTCCACCCACAGGGGCACAGGCGCACGGAAACCCCGAACCAAGGCGCGCAACACCTCAGGGGTAATCACCACCCCCTTGTCGGCGTAAACGCCCACCTCCAGCAGGCGCGCCACGCGCACCACCCAACGGTCTGCCATCCCACTCACCGATTCCTCACGGACAGCAGACCGCACTGGGTCAACCACTGTAAGACTCGTAGCACAGGCATCCTGCCCGTGAAAACAAGTGGCACAGGCATCCTGCCCGTGAAAACGAGTGGCACGGGTATCCTGCCCGTGAAAACGGATGCCCAAGCCACGAGTGGGCGAGACGCCCGCGCTCCCAATATTTTCCAAACACCCTCACATTTCGAAGACCCCGAAACACAAAAGCCGTAGCCCGCCTTCGGGTATGATTTTAGTGTTATGGCGGTTCCGACAATCAAGTTTGGCACAGAAGGCTGGAGAGGTGTGATTGCTGACGATTTCACGGTGGCAAATGTGCGTTTAGTGACCCACGCGATTGCGCGCCACCTCAAAGACACCCAACCGCCTGGCGAGGGCATACTGGTCGCCCACGACTGCCGGGCACAATCGGAGGTGTTCGCTCAAGCCTCAGCGCAGGTTCTCAGCAGTTATGGGATACCCGTTTATGTGGCACTGCGCCCTATCTCGTCGCCCGCTGCGGCACACGGCGTGCTGAAGCACCACCTGCAAGGCGCGGTGATGTTCACCGCAAGTCATAACCCCCCCATCTTCCACGGTATCAAGTTCAAACCGCACTACGGGGGCGCCGCGCTGACCGACATCACCCAGAGCATAGAGCGACACTTGGCGGAGCTACTGCCAGACTACGAGCGCTACACCGAAACCGCCTCTGCCAACGGAACCATCCACACCTTAGACCCCGTGCCCGATTATCTGGAGCATGTCCATCAGTTCATCAAGGTGGACGAGCTGTACGAAGCGCCTTACCGAGTGGTGACCGACGCGATGCACGGCTCAGGCGCAGGCTACCTCAAGGCGCTCATCTCACGGCTCGGTATGGAAGTACATGCCCTGCGCGAGGAGCGAAACCCCTACTTCGGGGGCACGAACCCCGAACCCATCACCCAGAACATTCAACCCCTTATCCAAGCTGTTCGCCACTTGAAGGCGCACATCGGCATCGCGATTGATGGCGACGGCGACCGAATCGGCGCAGTGGACGAACACGGCAACTTCGTGGACAGCCACCGCATCTTCGCGATTACCCTGCGCCACCTCGTGGAGAAGCGCGGGATGAAAGGCGAAGTGGTCAAGACCTTCTCGGTCAGCCAGATGATTGACCGCCTCTGTGAACACTACAACCTGCCTCTTGTCGTCACCCCGATCGGCTTCAAGTTCATCTGCGAGCGGATGCTCAACGGCGGCGTGCTGATGGGCGGTGAAGAGAGCGGAGGCATCGGCATCACCGACTACATGGTAGAGCGCGACGGCGTGATGATGGGGCTTTTGCTCCTTGAGGCGATGGCAACCAGCGGATGCACCCTCTCGGAGCTGGTAGAAGAGGTGTTCGCCATCACAGGCGCGTACTACTATCATCGGATTGACGCCCACTTTGAGCGCGAGCAGATGCCCACCCTGCGCGAACAACTCAAAACGCTGAACCTCAGCAAGATTATGGAGGTGCCCGTAGAGCGACGCGATGACCTGGATGGCATAAAGCACCTGCTGACCGATGGCACCTGGCTCCTGATGCGCGCTTCGGGCACCGAGCCCGTCGTGCGCATCTACGCAGAGGCACGCACCCCCGACTCGGCACGCCACCTCGCCGAAGAAGGACACCACATCCTAAAACGAATGCTGGAGTAGGGCGAATTCTCGGTTGAGTTCAGGAACATCTGTTCACCTTTGGACACATCGGGTAGTCCAAACAGCGAGATTCGGGGCAACCTGAAAACCCTATCCTGTCACCCTGAGCGCAGCGAAGGGTCTGTGCTTTGGGGTTCGTTGAGATTCTTCGCTTCGCTCAGAATGACAGAAGAGGGGTGGCAGAATGACGACCCCCACCCTGTCACCCTGAGCGCAGCGAAGGGTCTGTGCTTTGGGGTTCGTTGAGATTCTTCGCTTCGCTCAGAATGACAAATGGAGGCTTCCAATGACAAGCCCACTCCACAAGCCTTCCCCAAAGCATCACGCTCGTCCCCACAACAGGGTACAATTCGCACGCCTTTCGAAACGATTAAACGGCGATAATCAGGAGAGACGAAATGAAGACCTACGCTTACGGATACCCCCGACTCGGCGAGAACCGCGAGTTCAAGCGAGCTATTGAAGGCTACTGGCAGGGCAAACTGCTTTTGGAACAGATGCGCAACGCCCTCAAAGAGTTAGAAGAAACACGGTTAGCCACCTACCGAGCCAGCGTGGACGCTTACCCCATCGGCGAGATGACCCTCTACGACAACATGCTGGACACCGCGCTGATGGTAGGGTTGCATCCCGTTGACCCCAGTGTATTAGACCCCTATTTCGACTTGGCGCGCGGGGCAAATCCCCTTCCCATGAGAAA
>CAKZQI010000044.1 GCA_937139515.1 uncultured Armatimonadota bacterium
CTCTCCGTTTACGGAGAGGGGGCAAGGGGGTGAGGTCAGATACTCCTCCAAACTACCCCTGCTCCTCGCTCCGCTTCCGATTGCAGGAATGCTGTATTGGTATAGGCACCTCTTTGAGGGTCAGCCGATGCATATTCAGTCGCTTCTGTGGTTCGGGCATGGGGTTCTATTGCTCTGGCTCTTCCTTGCCTATGGGCGCTTGGGGCGACTGACTCTCGTGCTTTGGGTGTGGGGGATAATCGGGCTTCTGGCTTCGGTGGTTGGGGTGCCGTTTCAGGCGATACGCCACCTGCTATTTCTGGTGCCCCCGATTGTGTTGGCGCTGATGCCGATAGCAGGCAAGCGCGCCTGGCTCTTAGCCGTTCAGGGAATGCTCACCTTGCTGGTGCAATCAGCTGATTACGAGTATGCTCAAGTGTACCGCCACTACGCGCAAGAAGCCCGACAACGCTGGACGAATGAGCGCGTGTGGTATGCTGGCTCGTGGGGCTGGATGTTCTACGCCGAGCAGGTAGGCTTCCGCAAAATCCTGCCCAGTGGGGAGGGACTACAAAAGGGCGACCTGCTGATTATCCCCGAGCGCGTCTACAAAGGCAAAATGCCTCCCGACAGCGCCCAACGAATGGAACTGATTGACGAACAGGTCTACTACGCTCGCATCCCCCTACGCACGATGGACTATGGGATTGCCAGCTACTATGCGCTCATTCGCACGAACGCACCCTTCGCCTACGAAGCCGAACGCCTGTTAGAAATCTTCAGGGTCTACCGATGGAACGATGCGCCTTAAGCCTGATTGTGCCCATGTACAACGAAGCGCCCAACTTGAGCGAATTGGTGCGCTGTACGACAGAAGCGTTGGAGATGACAGGCGCTTCGTGGCAACTTATCTTGGTGGACGACGGCAGTACCGACGGCACTGAGGAACGCGCCCAGGCAATCATCCAACAAGAGCCGAGAATCGTGCTAAGGCGCCACCCTCAACGCAAAGGCAAAACCCAAGCCTATCGCACGGGATTCTGGTGTGCCGAAGGCGATTACTGGTTCACGCTGGACGCTGACCTCCAAGAGAACCCTCGCGCCCTGAGCGCGATGTGGAGGCTTCTACAAACCGAGTACGACATGGTGGTCGCTTGGCGCAGGGTGCGTCGGGACCCGTTCGGCAGGCGTGTCGCTTCGCGAGTTTTCAACGGTGTCCTGCGATGGGGGTTCGGGTCGCCTGTGCACGACCTCAACTGCGGTTTCAAGGGGATGAGGCGTGCGGTGGGCGAGGCGTTAGTGCCGTGGCTGGTGCGTGATTTCCACCGCTATCTACCTCTGATTGCCCAGCGAATAGGCTATCGTGTGGGTGAGATAGTTGTGGAGCATCGCCCGCGTCTACACGGTAGTTCGCGCTATGGCTTGGAGCGCTATGGGCGTGCCTTGAGAGACCTATGGGCACTATCACGCGCTCTCAGGGCAGGCGTGCCCCCACCCGAGTAGCCTACTCACGCCCGTC
Source organism: uncultured Armatimonadota bacterium (assembly GCA_937139515.1). GTDB lineage: Bacteria > Armatimonadota > Fimbriimonadia > Fimbriimonadales > GBS-DC > CAKZQI01. Next base: position 1,499 of record CAKZQI010000044.1, read on the forward strand.
TGACTCTTGCTCCAAACGCTGGAGCTTACTCTGTAGGTGGCTGAGGCGCGTTTGAAGCCACAGGAGATACGCGAAGATTCCAACCCACACGATGCCGATGCTGATACTCAAGGCGGTCTGCCAACTCACGCGTGCGTGCCTCCAAAGTGAAAATGGTGGTGCGCATTCGGTACAGTCCGAACGCTAACGCTCCATAGGTCGCAAAACCGAGATAGACCCCCGTGCGGTAGAACATATCCAATCCCTGCTTGCTCGCCATCACATTGCTGGGGTGGAGCGAGACCTCAGCGAACACGGGCAATCGGGGTAGGACGAACACTAAGAACGGCACCGTGAGCGCCGCAAAAACGGCGTATCCCGCGCTCAGCCCTGCGCGCTGACGGTCGTCTTCTACCGACCCTCTCAGGGCGAAGTAGGCGGCGAAAATCAGCAACTGGATGAGGAAACTGGTCTGGCGGGGGTCCCAGTGCCACGCCTTACCCCACTGCTGGTAGGCGAACACCATCCCGGTTGCCATTGTGACAAGGGCGAACATCATGCCCACTTCGATGACCGCTGCCGAGCGTGCGTCGTCTTGCCACTGACGCCGACGCAGGTAGCGCCCTCCGAAGTAGCCCCCAACCATAAAGCAGAGGGAACCGATAATCGCCGCGGGCACATGGAACATCACAATCCGAGCGGAGCCGGGGTCCTGGAAGTTTTGCGCGGGCGGAACCCAAAAGAAGGCAAGCCCCACCATCAACAACATCCCCAGCCCTGCAATCAACAGTGCAGTTCGCATCGTGTCCTAATTCTACCCCACTGGCTGGGGTGTTGGAAGGGAGAATATCCTACACCCCGGTGCCTCATCGCACACTCAGCAAGCGCGCAAACAGCGTTTCGGTAACAATCTGAGCGTTGGCGTTGCCCAATATCGCCCGGCGCGCTTCGGTAATCGCCTGCAGGTCGCTGAAGCGGTCGTGCGAGGAGAAGCGTCGGCTCAGGTGTTGGAGCGCTTCCAAATGGGTCTGGAACCGCACAGTGTGGGGTCCGCCCTCTATCGCAAGGCTATCGCGATACCACACAATCAGATACTCCAGCCCCGTTGCCAGCGCGGAACGCGCCGAACGCTCTTCACCCGCCCCTTCTAACCCCTTGCAGATTTCTCGGAAGCGCTCTGCCAGCCGAAGCGCTTCTTCCAAAGGTGCACGGCTTAGCTCGTCCAGCAGGTTCAGGAGGGAGCGCAGTGATTCTAACTCGCTCACAGGAGCTTCCGTTTTCTTGGCACGCTTGGTTTCGGGTTCGCTGGCGGTCTCGTCAGGCGGTTCCGTCCAGCGTAAAGCGTTGCCGATTGCGCCATCGGCAAGCTCGGCAACCGAACGGGCTTCGGGTTCGCTCAGGGCGCGCACCTGCATCAGGTAGTCGGTCAGCTGGCTCGTCGGCACACGCCCCAGACGCACCACCCGACAGCGCGACAGGATGGTTTGCAACAGCAGGTCGCTGGCGGGCGTGGTCAGCACGAAGTGATAGCGATCAGGTGGCTCCTCCAGCATTTTCAGCAGGGCGTTCGCCGCTGCGGGGTTGAGGCGGTGCGCTTGCTCCAAAATCACGAAGCGGTACGGTGCCACCGCAGGAGCGTAGTTCATCCACTGGCGCGCCTCGCGCACGGCGTCTATCTTGATTTGGTCGGGCGTGGGCGTAAGGATACGCAGGTCGGGATGTTCGCCCGTCGCCGACCACTTCGAGCAGACCTCACACGCTCCACAGTGCCCCTCGGAACTGCGTTGGGGACAGAACCAGCTGGCGACCCAGGCGCGCGCCAGCGTCCGCTTGCCCACACCCGGCGCGCCCACCAACAACAGGCTCTGAGGCGGATGGGGACGCTCCAGCATCTGCTGAAGTTTGCGCTTCAGCGGGGCAGGGGCGATTACCAACTCGGCGAGACGCTTGGGCTTCATCGCTAAAAACGAACAAACTGCTCCACGGGTAACACAAACACCACCGCCCCGCCCACCTCCACCGAGATAGGGGTCGGTAGAAAGCTCCCAATTGGAGCGGTATCAGGCGGGAGTGGGTTCACGAACTGCTCGCGGGTACGACAGTTCTGCTCCAACAAGCTCAGGAGGGGTTCCAGCAAGTCGTCATCCACGCCAATCAGCAAAGTGGTGTTGCCCTCGCGCAGGAAGCCGCCCGTGCTGGCAACTTGGGTGAACTTGAAGTTGCTCTCTAACAAAGCGTCCACCACGCGTCCCTTGTCGCGGTTATGGATTACTGCGATTACCAGTTTCATCGGTCTGTGCCTACCCTAAGCCTCTCGCCCCACCGCTCCAACACTGCTTGACGAAGTGCTTCTTGCAGGGCTGGTAGCGGTTGTGTGCCGTC
>CAKZQI010000045.1 GCA_937139515.1 uncultured Armatimonadota bacterium
CAGGTCGGGAGGGGTCGCCATATTGGGTGGGAAGCCCAAATCCGGCGGTTGCCGTGCCTGCAACGGCAGGCGCCCAAAGGCTTGAGGAGTTCGCAGCAGCGATATGACTGCTCAGCGCAGCTGCGTTGGGCAAGGACGGGGCTGATCCGAGTCCACCCCAGTTGCCAATCCGCACTGCGTCCCAGCCCGCTCCAGGAATGATGGCATTCCACGAACCAGAGTTGAACCGTACATAGCCACCCAAACCCCAGACAACAGCGCCATTATCCTGAGCCACTACATACAGGAAGTTCCCAACAGGTGCTGAGAAGGAGAAGTTTTGGGCGGTAGGCCACCCCGCACCGCCCCCTACATAGGTGAGGGAACTGCCCGATGCGTCGCCATAGTACAGGTCGTAGGTGTCATCTGCCGACATCCAGACTTCAACCGCCGCTTGAGCCGACAGAGTGGACACGGTCGTTGCGAACAGCGAAAGGGTCGCCAAACCTGTGGCAACCAGAGTACCCAAATTCATCGATTTGTGCATCTTCTGCCCCCTTGAAAGTATTGAGCGGTTTGTCGCTCACCCTATTAGACTCCAAATTCGTCTCAAAGCGGACAACTTCTCAGAGAAAGGGACAAAATCTGGTGTTTTTGTGGGTATTTGAGGCAGTGTCTCCATTCGTAGCGCTCAAATATAAATCCGATAGGTGGGCACTTGGAAAAGGAGCGTCACCAGCGACCAGAGTGACCCCATCGTGAAATCGCCCAGTATCAGCCCCAGTGCAAACGGCAGTCCCACCTTGTGGGCGCGCATCCCGCCCAGCCGAATGAGGAGCATCTTGAGCGACCAGCCGATGAAGAAGGCGAACCAGAAGTAGTCCACCGCATAACTGACGCCCAGCGCATAGCCCGTCGGGTGGAACGGGAACCCCGCCACCACCGAACGCACCAAACGCAGACCGACCACCACCAACGCCCCCCCAAACAGATAATACCAGCGGTTGGGATGGCGGAAGGGTTCGTTCTGGAGCCAGCTGTCCAAGCGCCCGAACGACTCTTGCCCGACCCAGTTTTTGAAACCCAAGTTCTCACCCTCTGCACCGTAGGTATAGGTCACATGCAGGTTCGCCCAACAGACCACCCCAAACGCCACCACCGAAGTGGCGAGAAGCAGTAAGCCCATCTTGAGGGGGGACAGCCCGTGCGCCATCCCCATTCGGAGCGACTCCAGCTGGTTCGGCATCGGATGACAGCGATAGCCCCGATTGAACCAGTAGAGCGATTGCAGAACGGTCAGGTTCTCGGTTCCCAACCCGCGCAAGGTGAACACATCAAAAAGAATTCGTTGGGGGTTCACGAAGTAGATTTCGTGGGGCGCACCCAACTCGGCACGCACGCGCGTAATCGTGAGCGCCAACAGAAAGTAGATTCCAAAAAACAGCAAAGCGACCCACCCGCTCATCTTGAACACCAACAGGTTGTATAGGGTGAGGATGCCAATCCCTGCGCCCAAACCGAGCCAGCACGCCCGATAGAGCTTCTGGTTCGGGTGGGGGAATGCGCCCCAAGCGATGTGCCACGCCTCAGCAAAGGTTTTGCGTGCGCCAATCAACAGCATCACGCCCAGCGCCAGCCACGCCCCTGCCGCCTGCTCGTTAAGAAAAGGGAAGCCTGCGTTCTCGGCACTGTCCCAGCCCTGCGTCGCCCCGAACACCTGAAACAGCTTGCGCGCCACGAAGAAAAACCACGCCGAGAAACCCAAATCGGGAGGCATCAGGTATGCCAACCCTATCGCAAACGGGTATGCCGAGATGCGCAACGACCCGATGGCGCTCCAAGGACGCTCGGTGAACAGGAAGCCGATGTCGTACAGCTTAATCCACGGCAGGCTGGGGAACGAAGGCACCAACACATGCAGACCATTCAGCCCGCTGACCGACATCGCACCGAGGAACCCCGCCCACATCGCGCGGTTCTGCCAGAAGGCGCCCGTCGGTTCCACCATCGCCAGCGGGAGCTGGATGAGGGGGAACGCCAGTCGCTCACTGCGTGCCCACTGATCCAGCACCAAGTAGTTCAGGCACAGGAACATCCCCACCAGCGTCAGGATGAAGCCCGCCCACAGCGCAAGCGGGGGTATCCACACGCTCAGCCAGTCCCAGCGGTAGGGCGACACGCCCCCATAGTAGTAGGGACGCAGTACCGTCTCGTCCCACACAAACAGCGGGCGGGGGATGTAGTCGAAGAAGCGTTCTTGCCAGCCGGGTTCGTTGGGCGAGCGCCACTGGGCGTGTCCAATCGCCCCGAACAGGTTCTGGAGCATGTCGTGCCCTGCGAACACCGCGCCTGTGACCATCATCGTGTAGATGACCACCAGTTCCGAAGCGCGCAGGCTCAGCGCGGGCAAGCGACGCCCCAGCCACCAGTTGAGCAGAGCCAGTATGAACAGCGTGAATATCGGCGTGATGAAAATCGGCAAGCTGGTCACATCCAGCGTGTACCAGCGCACCTCGATGGTCGTAATCCAAAAGATGTTGGCGACCATCAACAGCAGTCCGAGCGCAAGGCTCCGCCCTGTTATGGAGGGGTGTCTCCTCGCCTCCGCCTCATCAGCGCTCCCTTCGTTGGAAGCCATCGGACTCAATTGCATTAACTTAGGGTTTCGTATCCATAAGCTCTCTTCCTGCCCCAGCCTCTCTATTGCAACGAGGAGTCTGGTTGCCCTCACCCCCCGTTCCCCTCTCTCCCAACGCTGTGTGAGAGGGGGGAAGCTCCTAACAAGGGTACAGGTGTTGAGTACAAAATCACGCCGAACTCGCCTTATTTCAACGCCACCCCTTACCACTCCTTGTGCCTTCCCTTGCCATTCTATGTCGTCCCCCCCTGTCATTCCGAACGAAGAGAGGAATCTCCACCTGTCGCCCTGAGCGTGCATAAGGGGTCTGGGTTTGGGGGTCGCCGAGATTCTTCGCTTCGCTCAGAATGACAGACAGGGGGGGCTTAGAACGACAGGGAGGGGAAGGGGGGCTCAGAATGACAGGGAGGGGAAGGTTCGGAATGACAAGAGGGTGTGCAGTGGTCAGCAGGTAAGCGCACTGAAAATAGGTAGGCTTGGCACGATTTTGTACCGAACGCCTGTACCCTTGTCGGCTCAACACAGAGGGGTACAATCTCAACGCACAATGAGACGCAGGGAGCGAGGAGGTGTTCGAAAAACCACTGGGAGCGCGGGCGTCTCGCCCGCTCGTGGCTTGGGCATCGGTGCCCAAGAATGCTTACCGTGTCTGCACCTGTTCTTGCTCACGGGCAGGATGCCCGTGCTACGATTTTTGCGAGGTTCAGCGGAAACAGCTGTCCCTCAGTTAGCAGGAATGTCCGCGCTCAGGGCGAACACTGCCCCTATGCGCAGGGTATGGCTGATTGGGTTCGGATTAGGATTGTGGCTCAGCGTCTATGCGAGCGCTGATAACGCTCCGCGCAGTGCGATTTCGCCCCTGTACACCGCCTCACGTGAGCGCGTGGTGCAAACGCGTGAGACCTACGCCATCCGCAATGTGACCGTGCACACGATGAAAGGCGCGCCGATAGAGGGCGCCACAGTGGTCATCCAGAACGGCAAAATCACGGCGGTGGGCAAGGGCGTCAGCATCCCACGCGGGGCACGCATCTTCGACGGCACGGGCAAACACCTCTATCCCGGCTACATCGACGCCAGCACTACTCTGGGCTTGACCGAGATTGGTTCTATCGCTGCCACCATCGACACCACCGAGACGGGGCAGTTCAACCCGAACGCACGCGCCGAAATCGCGCTCAACCCCGACTCGGAACTCATCCCCGTCACGCGGGTGAACGGCACCACCACCGTGGTCTCCA
>CAKZQI010000046.1 GCA_937139515.1 uncultured Armatimonadota bacterium
GTCGGAGGGGGTAGGAGCAGGCAACCGCTCAAACGCCATTTCCAAAATCTCGGCGACATTGTGCCCGTGGATTGCCGAGATCGGGATGGGTTCGCCCAGCCCCAGCCGAAAGAACTCGGCACGCTGATTTTCCCAGACAGAGGGGTTATCTGCCTTATTGACCAGCAGGAGGACGGGTTTGCCCCCACGCCGAAGCAGGTCTGCCACCTCCTCATCGGCAGGGGTGAGACCGTCGCGCGAGTCGACCAAGAAAAACACGCAGTCCGCCTCGTGAATGGCGACCTGGGCTTGCACGCGCACCTGCTCTATCAGCGGGTCATCCTCGCTGAACAGGATACCGCCCGTATCCACCACCACAAACGGCTGACCGAGCCATTCGCCTTCCCCGTAGAGGCGGTCGCGCGTGACGCCAGGCACATCCTCCACGATGGCGACCCGCTGTCCTACCAACCGATTGAACAGGGTGGACTTGCCGACATTGGGGCGCCCGACGATGGCGAATACGGGTTTGCGCATAGCAACAGAGTGTACCCGAAAAAAAGAGGCGCCACACGGGGCGAGAACCGTGTGGCGCATTAGTTACCCTCGCGCAGGCATAGGGGAGAGGACCGAGAAAATATCCTCTGATGATTGCGCCACTAATTATCCTGGCAAAATGTTAAGGCAGTGTTATAGACTGTTAAGGCTTTGTGAAATTTGGCTTTTGGTGGGGGCAAATAGCGAGAGGGCGAGCTTCCCACTCGCCATACCCCAGACCTAAACAAACCGCGAGGCGCTTCCGAAAATTGCGCTCGGTATGGACGCAATCGTGGTAGACGGCTTGGTCGTGGAGTATCGCCGGTGGTTCAACCCCCCGTTCCGAGCGGTAGATGAGCTGAGCTTTTGCGTTCGCGAGGGCGAGATTGTAGGTTTCTTGGGTCTCAACGGGGCGGGCAAGACCAGCACCATCAAGACTTTGATGGGTTTCCAGATACCTACCGCTGGCACGGTTCAGATTTTTGGGAAGTCCGCAACCGATGCACGCACACGCCACGATGTGGGCTTCCTGCCCGAAACCGCCCTCTACTCGCCCTACCTGACCCCCTACGAAACCCTACGCTTGTACGGGGAGCTACACGGGCTTAGAGGGCGACCGCTCCACGCCCAAATTGAAGCCCTGCTGGAGGCGGTCAAGATTAGCCACAAGGCGCACACGCTCAACCGCAACCTCTCCAAAGGCATGCTCCAGCGCGTGGGCATCGCTCAGGCACTGTTGGGCGACCCCAAACTGCTCATTCTGGATGAGGTCTCGTCGGGCTTAGACCCTGTTGGGAAGCGCGAACTGCGCGACCTGCTACTGGCTCAGCGAGAGCGTGGTGCTACGATTTTCTTCTCGTCCCACGAGCTAGCGGAGGTCGCTACAATCTGCGACCGTATCCTGATTGTCCATCAAGTCAAACTGATTGCCGAACATACGCTGGCGGAGTTGGCAGGTCGGGTGAGCTCGCTTGAGGACTATTTTATACGCACGGTTCAGAAGGGGCACGACACCCTGTTGGAGGAGGTGAAGGTCGCATGAGCGAACGCACTTGGCAAATCACGCGCGCCTTAGCCACCGCCGGCGCGCTGGAAACCCTGAGACGCAAAGACCTCTATGTCGTACTCATCTTGGCGGTGTTGATGGTGCTGGGCGCCTCGGCGTTCCAGTTTTTTGGGGTCAAAGGGCTGGAGATTTTCGTCAAAGATGTAGCGTTCACGGCAGTAGGGATATTGACCACCGTGTTGACGGTGCTGATTGCAGGGCGCCAACTGCCCGAAGAGATGCAAAGGCGCACCATCTACCCCTTGCTGGCGCGCCCCATCACGCGCGGGCAACTGCTCGTTGGCAAGTGGTTCACGGCGTGGCTCACGGCAGGTTTCTGTTTCATTATGCTGGCATTGCTCACGCTTGGGTTGCTCCGCGTGTTGGGTATCTGCCTCCAGCCGATTTTTATGCAGTATGTGATTTTGAAACTGCTGGGGATTGGCTGGCTCTGCGCGATGGTGGTGGCGCTCTCGGTGTACCTCACGCCCAGCGCCAATCTGACCCTGTGTCTGATTTTGGCATTTGGCTCAGGCATCTTCCATCGGATGCTCTTGATGTTCCACTGGGAGTCGGGGCTGGAAGCTTTCTGGCTGAACCTGCTTTACGGTCTGCTCCCCCACTACGACTTTTTTGATATGAGCAAGAAGGTGGTGTACGATTGGGCGATGGTGCCGTGGTGGGTGATTGGGGCGATGATGGGCTATGCTGTGCTGAGTGGGGGCGCGTGGCTGTTCATAGGCTGGCTGAGGTTCCGCAAGCAGGTGATAGGATGAAGGCGCTGGCGATTGTAGGGGCAATCGGGTTGGCTTGGGTCGTGGGCGGGATGATGGTACGCCTGAGCATCCCCATTTTGACCCAACGCGCTGAAACGCTGGACGCCATTCAACTCTATGACCGAGAGGCGTTAGCCTCAGTGATGGGCGAGTTTCGGGGCAGTGTGGCAGGCTACCTCTGGATGAAGACTGATGAGTACACTCACGGTGGGGTGCGCCTGCGCCCCATGACCGAGCGCGAAAAGCACACTGGCAGTGCCCACCAAGCCAGCAGTGCCGACGGTTTGCACAACCACCAAGATGAAACGGGCGTCATCCCCGAACCTGAACGCGACCCGCGCTGGCTCTGGGGCGATATTGAACGCCAAGTGAAGCCCTACTTTGATGTGCGCCACCACTTTCATCGCCCTGTGCGCGAGGTATTGCCCCTCTATCGCCTGATGACTTGGATTGACCCCACCTTCGTGCAAGGTTATCTCGTGGGCGCGCAGATGATCCTGTTTGAAAACAAAGACAATCTGGAGGAGGCGTTAGCGTTCCTGCACGAGGGCGCGCGCCACAATCCCAAAAGCATCGCCATCTTCACTGAGCTGGGACGCTACTACCTCGTCCAGAAGGAGCGCTACGACCTGAGTGAACACTACTTCCTGCGCGCTTTAGAAAACGGCAAGAGTTGGATGCCCTCCAACCCGTTTGAGCGCGAAGGTCTGCTGTACGCCTATCGCTGGTTAGCGCTGATGGCACACAAACAGGGCGATGTTGCTCAAAGGCGTGCGTGGGCACAGCGAGGCTTGGAGCGTTTCCCCGACGACGGCGTGCTGTTGCAGATGCTCCATAAGTAGGGTACAATCCCTGCGTGGCTGAGTGGACAGGTGTGCCCAACGAGTTGTTGAGCCAGCTGGAGCGGTATCGGTTCCAACCGCGCCGTTCCCACAGCGCTCAAATTCGGGGCGAGCGCCTGTCGCCCCGCAAGGGCATCTCCATAGAGTTTGCCGACTACCGCCACTACACGCCCGGCGACGACCTGCGCCACTTGGACTGGAACATCTTAGCGCGCTTAGACCGCGCTTACCTGCGCACCTACCAAGATGAGCAAGAGTTGCCCGTGCATCTCTTGCTGGACTGCTCGGCGTCGATGGCGTTTGGCGAGCCGAGCAAATTTGATGGGGCGCGCACACTGGCGGGTAGCTTGGGCTACATCGGCTTGGTGGGTGGCGATGCGGTCTACCCTCACGCTTTGGGAGTGAGTGCGTCTGAAGTGCGTCCCTTGCGGGGGCGCGTGGCGTACCTGCGCTTACAAGAGTGGCTTCGGGTGCGTGAGCCGAGTGGTCGCGCGCTCAGCACTGCCATTCAACGCTTCGCTCAGGCGAACCTGCCTTCGGGGATGGCGTTCCTCATCACCGACGGCTTGGACGAAGCCCTGCCCGATGCTCTACGCGCACTGGGCGCGCGCAGGCACGAACTGGTGGTGCTCCAAATCCTGTCCGAGGTGGAGCTGGAACCCGAACTGGAGGGCGACCTTCGGCTGATTGATGCCGAGACAGGTGAGGCGCTGGAGATTACGGCGACCCGCACCGTGCTGAACGAGTACCGCAATCGGCTCAAGGCGCACTTGGACGCCATCCAGAACAGCTGTCGGCGCATCGGGGCACACTATTTGCAGGTGCGCAACCAACAATCGCCCCAAGACATTCTGCTCCGCGCGCTCTACCCGCTGGGCGTATTGCAAGGCTAGCGGTGGGCGCGTGTCGCTTTGTGCCCCGAATCGTCTAAGGGGGTATACTGCAGGCGATGATGATGCGAGCGCTGTGGCTATTGGGGCTTTTGGGGCTTGTGATGACTCTTTGGGCGCAGTCTACCCTCCCGCAGAACCTCCAGCGCCAGTATGAGCGTGCGGTTCAACTGGCGCGACAAGGCAAATATCCTCAAGCAGAACCCCTCCTGCGTGAGGTGGTGCGTCAGCGACCGAACTTCGCGCCCGCACGCCTGACGCTGGGGCTGGTCTACCGAATGATGAACCAGCCTGAGAAGGCAATCCCCCATTTCCAGCGTGCTGGCGAGTTAGACCCACGCAATCCTACTCCCCTGTTGGAGCTGACCCGAATTGCCTTAGACCGCGGAAAGCTCGGCGAGGCGGAGGCTTACCTCAGAACCCTGCGCACGCGCTTCCCGAACCACGCCGAGCTGCCCATCTTGGCGGGAGCGCTCCATATGCTCAGGGGGCAGTGGCAATCGGCATACCAAGAGTACGAGCGCGCCCTCAAACAGCGCCCGAACGATTTCCGAATTCATTACAATCTCGGCGTCGCCGCCTCTCAGATGAACAAGCCCAACGAGGCGATTCGGCACTTGGAGCGCACCGTACAGCTCAAACCCGACTATGCGACGGGCTGGAAAGCATTGGGGCTGGTGTACGAGGGGAGCGGACGCAGTGAAGAGGCTATCCGTGCCTATTCCCAAGCACTCAAGCACGAGCCTGATGACCTGCCCACTTTGCTCAAGCGTGCCTATCTCTATCAGCGGGTGGAGAAGTGGGAGCAGGCATTAGCCGACTATCAGCGCCTCGCCCAACTCTATCCGCGCAATCCCGAAGCCCATCTGGGGGCAGGGCTTATCCTGATGCGCTTCAATCGCTACGAGGAGGCGCGCCGTTATCTGGGGGCAGCGCTGGCGCTGTTCAATCGCGGTCAGCCCCTGTACTACGACATCCTCACAGAAATCGCCCACTGCGAGCTCAAACTCAAAAACTACGGCAAGGCGCGTGAGTATTTCGCTGAGGTCTTGCGCTTAGACCCCAAGAATATGCGCGCCTACGAGGGACAACTGCAGGTGCTTCAAGTGCAAGAGGTGGAGCAGGACCTCTTGCCGTTCCTGCGTCGCTGGGCGGAGAACCTTCCCGATGACCCGCGCCCTCTGCT
>CAKZQI010000047.1 GCA_937139515.1 uncultured Armatimonadota bacterium
TGAGGTCAATATAGATTTCTTAAACCCCCTCCGAACCCCTAAGGGTGTTCGAAAAATTACCGGGAGCGCGGGTGTCTCGCCCGCTCGTGGCTTGCTTGCTTCGCTACACGGGCAGGATGCCCGTGCTACCTTGCGTGGCTTGGGCATCTTGCCCAAGATGCTCTCAGCAGTGGTGCAGGCGAGACGCATGCGCTCCCAGCAGACCCATTCTGCCCTGACCTACCCGATTTTCACGGGCAGGGATGCCCGTGCTACGATTTTTCAAACCCCCTCCGAACCCCTTGACTTTCGTATGCGGGATAAGGTATAGTGTACACGCCGATATGGGAACTCGGCAAGTCGGGCGAGAAGAAGGTTTTCGCAGGAGCACCTTGGCTCCTGCGATTGTTGCCGTCTACTGAACCACAAGTTTCATCCGAGCCAGTCCCGCAAAAACAGAGGATGGTGAACGAATGATTTATCCAGAGAACGATGAATTGAGCCAGTATCCACGCTATATCTTGGCGCTTTTAGCCGCCGAGCGCGCTCGGCTCCTGCGTGAGGGAGCGAAACCGCTCATCCCTACCGAAGAGGGGGCGAACCCGCTCTCTATCGCGCTGGAAGAGATTGCCCAAGGCAAAATCCGACCCCACATCATCGATGAGAACCATGTGGAAGTCATCGTGCAAGGACCCGAGCACACCTGGCAAGTGGCGCGCGACCTCAAGCAACTCGGACGACAGACCGAAGAAGAAGACGAGATGGACGAGGAGACCCGCGAGTTCTATGAGCAGGAGACCACCCTGCGCGAATAGGCATGAGCCAACCTGACTACTATGCGATACTGGGCGTGGAGCGGACGGCGAGCGCTGAGGAGATTAAGTCAGCGTACCGCAAGCTCGCACGCCAGTATCATCCCGATGTGAACCCCGACGACCCCGAAGCCGAAGAGAAGTTCAAGCAAATCAACGAAGCCTACGAAGTGCTTTCTGACCCCGACAAGCGCGCTGTCTACGACCGCTTCGGACACACCCAAGCCCCTAACGCCGATTTCGGCGACCCGTTCGGAATGGCGGAGAGCCTGTTCCAGATGTTCTTCGGAAGTGGCGTGGCGGTCAATCCACGCGGTCCTGTGGACGGGAGCGACCTGCGTGCCGACATCACCATCACGCTGGAGCAGGTGCTTCACGGGGCAACCGTAGAGGTGGAAGTGGAGCGCCAACGGCTCTGCGAGGCTTGTAAGGGCACAGGTGCGGAACCCGGAACCTCGCCCGAACGCTGTCCCGACTGCCAAGGCTCTGGGCGTGTTCGCTTCACTCAGACCACTGTGCTGGGCACGGTGACCCGTGTCGTGCCCTGTGAGCGTTGCCGAGGTGAAGGCGAAATCGTTCGAACCCCATGCCGACAGTGCCGAGGTGCCAAGCGGGTACGACAAAGGGAGCGTATCCCCGTCAACATCCCGCCCGGAGTGGAAGCCGACACCGCCCTGCTCCTGCGCGGGCAAGGCGACTCGGGACTTCGCGGAGGGCGCGACGGCGACCTGTATGTGGTGGTCTCCATCGCACCGCATCCTCGTTTCAAACGAAGGGGCAACGATTTGGTCACCCAGCTCAACCTGACCTTCCCTCAGCTGGCACTGGGCGACGAGGTGGAAATTGAAACGCTGGACGGCAAGATGACCTTAGAAGTGCCCGAGCTGACCGAACCCTACACCGAGCTGACCCTCAAAGGCTACGGCTTGCCCAATCCGCGCACGGGTAAGCGAGGCGACCTGTATGTGCGACTGGGACTGAAGATGCCCAAGAAGTTGACCGACGCCCAGCGCAATTTGCTTCGTCAGTACGCTGAATTGAGCGGAGTCCGTCTCAAACGCTACGCCGACGCCGAGCCGACCAGCTTCTTTGAGAAGATACGGCGCGGGTTCAAAACGGAGGATTAAAGTGATTGTCTCGGCAGGCAATATCGTGGCAGACCATGTGGCTCAGCCTGTTGCTCACTATCCCCCCAAAGGCGCCTGCGCACATGTCCAACGAATGGAGATGCATGTGGGCGGATGCGCCTCCAACACGGGATTAGCCGTCGCGAAACTCGGTCTGCCCGTGCAGGTGGTCGGGCGCGTGGGGAATGACCTGTTCGGCGAGTTCGTCATCCAGACGCTCCAAGCCAGTGGAGTGGACACGCGCGCCATCGTCCGTTCCGAGACCGCCAGCACTTCCCAAACGATGGTGATGGTGCATCCCGACGGCGAACGCTCCTTCATCCACTTGATGGGCACCAATGCCGAGTTCGGCGAGGGCGACATTCGCTGGGAACTGCTGGACACGCCGAAAGTGTTCCACTTGGCGGGGGCGTTCCTGACCCCAGCGATGGATGGTGAACCTGCCAGCCGAGTGCTTCAACAGGCACGCGCACGAGGCGCTATCACCACCTTAGACACAACTTGGGACCACACAGGACACGGGTTTGATATTCTCCGCCCGTGCTTCCCCCTGCTGGATTTCATCCTGCCGAACTTTGAGGAGGCACGCCAGATTAGTAGAGAGACCGAACCAGAGCGTATCGCCGACCGCCTTCTGGACGAGGGTGTCGGCACCGTCGTTATCAAAATGGGGGGCGAGGGTTGCTATGTGAAGCACCGTGAGGTGGCGTTCCACCTGCCCGCCTACCCCGTAGCGGTCGTGGATACGCTGGGAGCAGGGGACTGCTTCTGTGCGGGGTTCTTGGTGGGGTTAGCTTTGGGCTGGGACATTGAGCGTACGGCACGGTTGGCGAATGCGGTAGGTGCCCTCTGCGTGACGGCGTTAGGAGCGACTACGGGCGTGCGCCCCCTCGCAGAGACCCTCGCTTTCGCTGGGATTGCTCAATAGGGGCAGGTCTGCCGCGCCAATCGGCTCAGTATCTCCAGCAACTCTGGATAACTTCGGGCGACTTGTGCGCCGAGCGCACGAATCTGGTGCCACAGCTCGGTCGCGCGTCCGCCGGTGTAGTCGCGCTCGCTGAAGGGGCGAAGCTCCAACAACACCACGGGAGTGCCTGCTCTGCAAGCGTGCAAGACCAACTCTAAGTTGCGGAGGTTGCCGTTGCCAAACGGTACATCGGCGACGACGACCGCATGCGCTGAACAGGCTTGCTCACACGCTTTCGCAAAGCTCGCCTCTCCAATCGGGGAGAACGGTTGCTCGATAATCGGTTCCAGCCCCAGCGTGCGGGCGACCTCCTCGTCGGTATCCATCAGGTTCAATACGCCTGTCCCGACCCGCCATCCTGCCTCCATCAGCGGGTAGAACAGCTCGGTGCCCGACCCGCCGCCCCCCACCACGAAGGCGAACGGCGCCTCCGCAGGCAGTTGGGGGATGATCTCCGCACGCAGGGGGAACACCAACGGCTTGCCCGTGAGCGGATTCTGACGCACGAGGGTCGGCGTATGGTACACCTCTTCTAAAATATCGGGCTGGAGCACCTCGTTGGGTGTGCCCGTCTGAACTAACTGTCCGTTCACCATCAACATGACTCGGTCGGCATACTCGCTGGCGAGGTTCAGGTCGTGCAGGCTCACCAGCACACCGACGCCTATCTTCGCGACCTGTTCCCGCAGTCGGCTCAGCAACTGCACTTGGTGGTGCAGGTCTAAGTGGGCGTTTGGCTCGTCCAGCAGGAGGTATTGTGCCTGCTGTGCGAGCGCGCGGGCGAGGTTCACGCGTTGGCGTTCGCCGCCGCTGAGCTGGCTAATCAATCGGTGGCGCAGGTGGCTTAGCCCGACGAACTCCAGCGCGCTCTCCACCACCGCATCATCTTGCGCCGTTGCGCCCCAGAAGCCTCGCTGGTGGGGATAGCGCCCCATCATCACCAGCTCCTCCACCCGAAAGCCCATCTCTACGGGGGTTTCTTGGGGGGCATAGCCTACTCTGCGCGCAAACTCGGTGGGGGGGTATTCGTTGTAGGGGCGTCCATCCAAAGACAGTGTGCCCGACAAAGGCAACAGCGTGCGTGCCAGCGCGCGCATTAGGGTCGTCTTGCCCGAGCCATTCGGTCCGATGAGGGCGACCACCTCACCGGGGGCTATCTGAAGGTCAGCATCCCTCACGACCGCCCGTTTCTCATAGCCCACGCAGAGCGACTCGGCGCGTATCATGCGTTAGCGTGCGGTGCCCCGAAACACACGCGCCAACTGCTTCTCATATTCGGGCGGGGTGAGCGCAACGACCGTGTCGCCCGGTTGGAGGATGAGGTTCGGGATGCCCAACACGACTTGACCACTGCGTACCACTGCCGAAAGCAGGGTGCGGGGCGGGAGGGTCAACTCGCCGATGCTCTTGCCCACCACGGGCGATTCGGGGGTCACTTCGGCTTCAATCACTTCAATCTCTCCGCGCAACAGGGCACCGATGGGCAAGACCTCGCCGTACTCGACCTCCTGTTCTAAAATGTTGAAGATGAAGCGTGTGCTACAGATGGTCTCGTGGATACCGAGTTTGAAAAAGAGCGCTTCGTGGCGTGGGTCGCGCACCACGCTAAGCACTCGCTTGACCTTGAAAAAGTTTTGGGCAATCTGGCTGATGATGAGGTTATCCTCGTCATCGCCCGTTGCGGCGACCACCACATCGGCACGGCGCGCGCCCGCCTCGTTGAGCACGCGCACTTCGCAGGCGTCGCCGTACATCACCCGCTCGCCCATCTCATCGCTGAGCTCGTTCGCTCGCTTACGGTTCTTTTCTATGAGAAGCACTTCGTAACCATGTTGGTGAAGGGCTTTCGCCAGATGATAACCGATATCGCCTCCACCTGCAATCAGCACATACATACCGAGTTCACCTCATCTATACCGATGGAGTGTACCTAATCGGACTACGATTGGAAGACCGCTCTCAGTGCATCGGCGATATGGCGAAGTCCCAGCTCGGGGAACAGGCGATAACCACTGACCTCTGCGGTGATGTAGCCCGTGTAGCCGATACCCTCCAACGCCGAGCGTACCGCCATCCACGGCACATCGCCCTGAAGCGGGTTGGTAAACCCGTGGATATTGCCGATTTCAGTGCGGAAGTCTTTCACATGCACCCGCTTGATACGCTTGCCCAAAATGCGTATCCAGTGCTGAGGATAACCGTAGTCCAAAATGTTGCCTGCGTCAAAGTAGCAACCGACCCACTCGCTCCCGATTTCGTCGATGAGCCGTGCCATCTCCAAGGGGCTGAGCAGGAATCGGTTCCACACATTCTCAATCCCGATAGCGACCTTGCGTCGCTGCGCTTCGGGGGCGAGGCTCTGAAGTGCTTGCTTGGCGCGCGTGTAGGCGTCATCGTAGAACACATCGGGCGTAACGACTCCCGGCACTACCAAGATAGTATCCACGCCAAGCGCCTCTGCCAAGCGCAGTTGCTGACGGCAGAGCTCCACTGCCTGGTCTCGTACCGACGCGTCTGGATGCGTGAACGGTGTCCCCCAGTAGACCCCCGTGGAGAGCGAGCTCAGTTCAATCCCGATTTCGTCCGCCATTTGGCGTATCGCACGCGCATCGGCGTCGGTTGTGGCAGGGCTAAGTGTCCCTTCAGGTTCCATATTCAGCTCCATCGAGTCGAAACCCGACTCTTTAGCCACTCTCAGGCAGGTGCGCACATCCCAGTTGCTGGGCATCGTCCAGCGGTTGATGCCGACTTTGAAAGCACTCATAGCGCCTTGATACGAAAACGAACCGAGGAATCCTGCGGAACAATCCTCCCCTCTAACTCGTATAGGAGATTGGAGGTGTACTATGAAAGCCAATGTTGGCGGGATTGACCGCATTTTGCGGATTGTGCTGGGCGCAGGGCTGATTGCGTGGGGCATCTACGCACAGAACTGGCTGGGCGTACTCGGTGTGCCCCTGCTCTTCTCAGGGCTGATGGGGCAATGTTTCCTGTACCGCCTCTTCGGGATCTCCACCTGTCGCGTGCGCTGAGTGTAGGGCAGTTTGAGAGGGACTAGGGCTGGGTAAAACCTCTTGTCAGGGGCTTCTGAAAGGGGTAAAATCATATACCAATGCAAACGCCCTATCTTGAACTGGCAGAACCCAGTTGTCGGCTCTATCAAACCGACACGCTCACTGTTGACTTCATCCCTAATGAATCAGTAGACCTTATCGTCACATCGCCTCCTTACAATGTCCAAGTGGAATACAGCGCTCATGCAGACGATATGTCGTATGAAGCCTATCTTGAGTTTTGTGAGCGCTGGATGACCAACTGTTTCCGCTGGCTGAGAAGCGATGGGCGCTTTTGCCTGAATGTGCCGCTGGACAAGAACCGAGGAGGGCAGCAGAGCGTCGGCGCCGATTTGACAAGCATAGCCAAAGGGATAGGTTTTCGCTACCACTCCACGATTATTTGGAACGAGGGAAACATCTCACGGCGTACTGCATGGGGGTCTTGGCTTAGTGCCTCTGCACCCTACGTGATTGCCCCCGTGGAGCTCATCATCGTCTTGTACAAAGAGCAGTGGAAAAAATGCTCAGGGAGTGGGCAGTCCGACTTGACTTCCGAAGAGTTTATTGAGTGGACGAACGGATTATGGACCTTCAACGGTGAAAGCAAAAAGAAGGTAGGACATCCTGCTCCGTTCCCGATTGAGCTCCCAAAGCGATGTATCAAACTTTTTAGCTTCGTGGATGACCTTGTTTTAGACCCATTTGCAGGCAGCGGAACCACCCTCATCGCTGGAATGATGCTTCATCGCCGAGTTATCGGGATAGAGATAGACCCGAACTATTGCGAGCTCGCCAAAAGGCGTATTGAGGATTACCTATACAAAAGACAGTATGCATTAGAGTACACCCATGAGCCGTAAAAGCGAGCGCAAGACGATACGCCAACTCGTGGTGGAGTATTTTCAGCAGAGACCGAATGAAGACATTCCGCACGGTCCCGTTGTGGATTGGGTCACGGAACAGTGGCTGAAGCAGGGTGCGAAGGAGCCTCCACGGGACCCCTGGCGCGCGATACGCACTCTTCACGAAGAAGGTTGGCTCATCAAAGTCCGTAAGGGAGTGTATCGTTACGACCCAGATGCTGCTTCACAACAAGAGCTGGACGACTTCACCCCAGAACAAAAAGCGGCTATTCTGAAGAGGGATGGTTATCGGTGTGTCATCTGCGGTCGTGGAGTTGAAGAGGGTGTGGAACTGCACATAGACCATATTCGCCCGCGCTCGCTGGGAGGGCGCGCTTCTATTGAGAACGGGCAGACGCTGTGTTCCCAGCATAACCTAATGAAGAAACGCTACAAGCAAACCGAGACGGGCAAGAAAATGTTCATTCGGCTACACGAGCTTGCCAAGAAGGAAGGCGATGAGAAACTGATTGCCTTCTGCGAAGACATCTTGAGCGTCTACGAAAAGCACGGCATCAACTCACACATCCAGTGGGAGCGCGACGACAATCCCTAATCTCCACGATACACCACCTCGCCCCCGACCATCGTGTACCGAACCCTGCCCACCAGTTCCCACCCTGCGAAGGGGGTGTTGCGGGACTTGGAGCGGAACTGGGTAGGGTCTACCACCCACCGCGCGTGGGGGTCTATCACGGCAATATCGGCAGGGGTTCCCACTGCCAGAGTGCCTGCAGGCAAGCTCAATAAGCGAGCTGGGCGCGTGCTCATCAGGTCTATCAAGCACATCGGCTCCATCGGAAGCACTTGCCCTTGGTTCCACAGGAGCATACTGCCCAGCGCGGTCTCCAGCCCTACGATACCGAAAGGTGCCTCGTCAAAGGTGCGCTCCTTTTCAAATCGGGCGTGGGGCGCGTGGTCGGTGGCGATACAGTCAATCGTGCCGTCCAACACGCCCCCTGCCAGCGCCAATCGGTCTTCGTTCGTGCGCAGGGGCGGGTTCATTTTGGCGTCCGTGTTGTACCCCTCACATGCTTCGTGGCTCAGTAAGAGATGGTGCGGCGCAACCTCGCAAGTCAACCGCGCCCCACGCGCCTTGAAGAAGCGCACCAACTCCAGCCCCATCGCCGTCGAGAGGTGTTGGATGTGTAGATGACACCCCGTTTCCATCGCCAGCAGAGTGTTGCGTGCAATCTGCACGGTCTCGCTGGAGGCGGGAATGCCGTTCAGCCCCAAGTGCGCGCTGACCTCGCTCCGATGCATACTGCCCCCAGCACTCAGGCTCTTGTCCTCACAGTGGGTGATGACGGGCAACTCGTACGCTTGGCAAGCGAGCATCGCCCTGCGTATCACTTCAGCATTTTGGATGGGGAAGGCGTCGTCCGAGCAAGCCACGGCACCTGCCTCTTTCAGTGCCCAATAATCGCACAACTGCTCGCCTTTCATCCCCACCGTGAGCGCCGAGACCACATAGACACGGACGGGTGACTCGCGCTCGGCACGCTGACGAATCTCGCGCACCAGCGTCGGGCTATCCAGCGGTGGGTCGGTATTAGGCATACAGCAGATTGTGGTGAACCCACCTGCTACGGCTGCCTCACCGCCCGTTTGGAGGGTCTCCTTGTAGCTCTGTCCCGGCTCGCGCAGATGCACATGGACATCCACCAGCCCCGGCGTGACCCAGCAGTCGGTGCAGTCTATCACCGTCTCGCCCGATTCGGGGCTGAACGAGGTTCCGATTTCTGCAATGCACCCCTCCCGAACCCGCACATCGGCAGGGGTATCTAAACCCTGAGAGGGGTCTATCACGCGTCCGTTCCGCAGGAGAAGGTTCTGGCTCATTTTTGTTATTTATTTTGTTTGGTGTTTAGTCGTAAGCGCATAAAGTCTCGGAGCAGGAATGGCAGGTCAGTGCCGATGAGGGGCACTCCTGCCTCCCACAGAGTTTCCCACATCGGGGGGATGTCGGCAGTCGCCCAGAAGCGGAGCTTGTAGCCTTGCTGTTGGGTCTGCTGGACAAGCCGAGTGAGTTTGTCGCGCTCTTCTGGGGGCATGACACCGCGCCCCTGCCATCGGAACTGGAGCATCCAGTTATCGCTTACCCACGGCATCAGGTGGGGTGGGATGGATTTACCCAAGTCGCCCAAGCGCCCATCGTAGCAAGCAAAGCGAACACGCTCTGCGCTTAATCGGCTTAGTGGGGGTCGGTTGCCTGAGAGGACCGCCTGCACAGCGCGCTCATAACGGCGCTCCCCTTCATAGCGCGTGAACAGGTCATCGTAGGCTTCTAACACCTTGCGCAGGGGGTCGTAGGTCTGCTCCCAAGCGCTTTTGAAGTCAATCAGGAGATAGAAGAAAGGCGCGTCAGGATAGATACGCCCACGATAGCGCTTGGCGCGCTCGCGCAGGGGGTCTAAGTAAAGGGCTTGTAGGGTGCGTTCGGGGCGCAGCTCGCGGAGGTCGTGCCCCACCAACAACTTGCCGTCTTGGTAAAAGATATCCACCTCCACACTGCAGAATCCACATTCCAAAGCGTCCAGCAGAGGGCGCTGGCGCCAGTAGTCGTTATGAGAGTGCGCCCTGGCCAGGAGCGGTGTCTGGTTCACAGCGCTATGGTTCTCGCTGAGAGGGTAAGTTCCTGCTGGGGGGGGCAGAGGTGGGGCTTATCTGGTTCAGGGAGCAGGAAACCTTCTCTCGATGGCGAACCCTAAGTTCGGAGGCACGACGATGGAAACGGGTATGGAACGCCAACTGGAGATTTATCGCAAGGGCTTGTTCGGGATGCCCGAACCGTTCCCAGTGGACTACATGGAACTGGAGTCGCGCGCCCACGAGGTACTCAAGCCGACCGCTTTTGATTATGTGGCTGGGGGAGCAGGCTTTGAAACGACGATGGACGCCAACCTGAACGCCTTCGATGCCTATTGGTTGGTGCCGAGAATGTTGCGCAATGTGGCGGTGCGCGACCGCTCTATCCAGCTTTTTGGGCACACCTATCCCGCTCCCATCATGGTCGCTCCAATCGGGGTGCAGGGCATTATCCATCCCGACGGCGAGCTGGCGACCGCCCGCGCCTGCGCCAAACTGGGCATCCCGATGGTGCTGAGTACGGTGTCGTCTTACAGCATCGAACATGTCGCTGAGGTGATGGGCGATGCGCCCCGTTGGTTCCAGCTGTACCACCCGCGCGACCCCGAACTGGCGCTCAGTTTCATTCAGCGTGCGGAGCAGGCAGGCTACCAAGCGCTGGTGCTCACTTTGGATACCCATATGCTGGCGTGGCGTCCTCGCGACCTCACGCATGCTTACCTGCCGTTTATGCAGGGCGATGGACTGGCGAACTACTTCAGCGACCCCGTGTTTCGTCGGGGGCTGAGCGCACCGCCCGAGGAGGACCCCGGCAGTGCGGTGATGCACTTTGCCCAGCTGTTCGGCAACTCCAGCCTCACTTGGGAGGATGTGGCACGGCTCAAGGTGAACACACGGCTCCCAATCGTGCTGAAGGGCATTTTGCATCCAGACGACGCTCGTCAAGCGGTGGCGGTGGGCGTGGACGGCATTATCGTTTCCAACCACGGGGGGCGTCAGGTGGATGGCGCGATCCCCGCCCTGTCCGCGCTCCCTACGGTGGTGGAGGCGGTAGAGGGGCGCATACCCGTGCTGTTTGATAGTGGAATTCGCGGAGGTTCCGACGCGCTCAAAGCGCTCGCCCTCGGCGCCACTGCCGTGTTTTTGGGCAGACCCGTGATGTGGGCGCTCGCCATCGATGGCGAACAGGGCGTCCACACTTACCTGCGCAACTTCTTGGCAGATTTTGATTTGGTGTTAGGGCTTACAGGGTGTGCTTCTGTCCGAGAGGTCACCCGCGACCTGATACAGCCAGCAAGGACAGCCTGATGGAGGAAGAACCGAATATGCGGATTAGTTTGAATGCGAAGCAGGCGTCGTATCGGCAGACGCCTCTCTGGGTGCCGCTCAACGGGCGCCCACCGCGCGAGCCGTTTCGCGTGCAGGGCGGTGCGCACAACCTGCCTGCCCAACTGGTGGAGCGTGACGGCAAGCGATGGATTGTGTGGATTGAGCCGAACCTGCCCAAAGGTCACGCGCGGGTCTATCAGGTGCGCCCTGCGCCCAGCGAGAATGGGTTTAGTATCACTCGCACTGAGAACGCCCTCCAGATACGCTATCAGGGTCAACCACTTACCGCTTATGTCTTTCGGGGCGCGCCGAAGCCCTACCTCTACCCGCTGATGGCACCCAACGACAAGCCCATCACACGCCACTTCCCGATGCAACGGGTGGCAGGTGAGAGCCAAGACCATCCCCACCATCGCTCCGTCTGGTTCACGCACGGCGAGGTGAACGGGATAGACTTCTGGACTGAGGGCGCTAACAAGGGGCGCGTTGAGCATCGGGAACTGGTGGTCGCTGAGGCAGGTGCTGTGTTGGCGCGCATCGTCGCCCGAAACGATTGGGTCGCCCCCGACGGCAAGAAGGTCTGCGAGGAGACCACCGAAATCGTGTGCTATCATCTGCCCGAGTCGCGCACGATAGACTACACCATTCACCTTCACGCCACTGAGGGCGCTGTCAAACTGGGCGATACCAAAGAGGGGAGCTTCGGCGTGCGTGTCGCCTCCAGCATGGAGGTCACGCGCAATCAGGGCGGTCAAATCCTCAACTCCGAGGGTCAGCGCGACCGCGAGGCGTGGGGCAAGCGCGCTAAGTGGTGCGATTACACAGGCGTCGTGGAGGGCACGGTGGTCGGTATCGCTATCTTTGACCACCCCGATAACCTGCGCCACCCCACCTACTGGCATGTGCGCGACTATGGGCTGTTCGCGGTCAACCCGTTCGGCATTCACGATTTCGTGCCCGGCACTGCGAAGGGCACGGGCGACTACACCATTCCAGCGGGCAAGACGCTCTCCCTGCGCTATCGACTCTGGCTTCACAAGGGGCGCACCGAGGAGGCAGGGGTCGCCGAGCAGTATCAAGCCTATACCACTCCACCTCAGGCGATGGTGCGTTCATAATGGAGAAGCGACTGATTGAAGGGGTCGCAGTCAAAACACTCGTAGCCCATGCGGACGAGCGGGGCTACCTGATGGAGATGCTCCGCTCTGACGACCCGCTGTTCCAGAAGTTCGGGCAAGCGTATGTGTCGCTCAACTATCCGGGCGTGATACGCGCATGGCACTGGCACGAACTGCAAACAGACTACTGGGTCGTGGTGAAGGGGATGGTCAAAGCGGTGCTTTATGACCGTCGCCCCGAATCCCCAACTTATGGGACGATCAACGAATTCTTCTTGGGCGAGCACCATAAGATACTGTTAGTCATTCCGCCGTTGGTGGCGCACGGTTATAAGACCATCGGCACGGAACCGTCGCTCCTGATTAACTTCCCGACCGAGCCGTACAATCGCCAGAAACCCGACGAATTGCGCCTGCCGTACAACACGCCCGAAATCCCCTACGACTGGGAGATTCGGATGGGCTAATAGGCTTTTGAAATGGGATTGTTAAACTCAAGGGGAAGGGGCTACGGTTCCCCGATCCCACAGTTTCTGCACAGACTCCACCGATATTGCCTCAAGCCACTTGGGAAACTCGATTGCCAGCTCCATCCCAATGCCAGACATCTCGGCTTCTGCCAGTTGGCGCAGGTACTCACCGAGTTCCATGCGGTTGCGGTGCCAGTTGCCCAGCAGATAGGCTTTAGCGCGCTCCACCTCCTCAGGGCGGATAGGCTCGTTCAGCGTTTCGGGGACACCTTTGGAAGCGCGCCCCGCCTGAACGAACCCCAATAGGAGAAGCCTACCTTGCTCCATCAGCGCTTGCCCGCCGAAGTCATAGCCCCAGCCCTGCGCCTCACGGACGGAGCGAAACAGGCGCGCGCCCTTGCCCCCCGACAGCACCGCTTGGTAAACCAAACCAGCCACAACTTGCTCAGCGGACGACACAGGCAGTTCGTGCCGATATGCCCAGTAGTGCAGTCCTTCCGAAGAGCGCACCATAGACGTCTGGGAAGCGTTGACGAGGATGGGCGTCTGAACAAACCCACGCTGGGCCCCCTCCTCCCAACCTGACCCTAAGAACTGGTTTACGCTGGTGGCGACCTGTTCGGCGCGCAAGTTGCCTGCCGACACCACCACCAGGTTCTCTGGGCGGAAGCAGGCTTGGTAGAACCGTCGCACCTGCGCCGGCGTGATGCGTTCCAGCGCCTCGTCGGTGGCGTAGTCGCTCAGAGGGGTATACGCGTTCCATTCGCGTGCGCCCTCTGCCCAGCGTCGCTCTGCGGAGGCAATCGCTTTGGCGCGTTGGAGCGCTTCGGGTGTGAACTCGGGGCGTAAGATGCCCTCCGCCAACAGCGAAAGCAGGTTCTGTAGAGCGCCGGGGCGGGCAACGACCGCCACACGAATAGCGTTCGGCTCCCAGAACACGCGTAGCGTGCCCCCCGAGCGTGCCATTCGGTAGCCCAGTGTCGCTTCGGTCTCGTTTTGGGTGGTGGTGAAGAGCAGGCGGGCGGTCAACTCGGTGACCCCCTTCGGTTGGCGTATCTCCGCAGGGGTGTGGATGAGTATCTGCAGGTGCAGGGACTCGGAGTTCTGTAGGGGTACGTGCAAGACACGGATGCCGTTCGCCAAGCGCAGTCGCACGGGCGAACCAAGCTCGGGCATTAGGCGTTCGGGAAGGGGCTGGAGTGTGCTTAGGCGGGTGCCCTCCACTTTGGGCAGGAGATTGCCCTCCAGCAGTTTCGCAAGGTACGACTCAACCTGCTCAGGCGAGAGCGCTTGGAGGCGACCGACCCACTCTTCGGGCAAGCTCGGCACACCGAGCGTAGCGTACAGCCCGTAGAGGCGCGCGCGCTCCATCGGGTTCGCCATCTGTTGCTGGTGGCGTGCGATGGCGATCGCTTTCGCCTGCTCCAGCCACGCTCGTGCCTGTCCCGATTGGAGGCGTGTCAGTGCCGTCTGCCACCGCTGGCGCACCCTGGTTCGCCAATCGGGCAGTTCAGGCACGGGGGGCAAAAAGTAGAACGCCACCAGACCGAGCTGGGCACGGGGTAGGTACTCTGAGTGCAACTGTTCAAACGGCAGGCGCGTCTCGGTCTCATCAAATCGTGCGTAGAGCAAGCCCAGATACGGCTCCGCCAGCGCCACTCTCAGCAGTTCGGTTATGAGCAGGGCATCCACCTGAGAGGCGGGCGGAGCAGGCAGAGCAACCGCCAAGATGTCGGAGGGTTGGCGGAGGTCAATCCAGGTGGGGTTGACCTCACCCCCTGCCCCCCTCTCCGTAAACGGAGAGGGGGAACCAGTCGGCTCTCCCCCCTCTCTGCTTGCGGAGAGGAGGGCTGGTGGGGTGAGGTTTTCTTCTCCCCCCTCTCTGCTTGCGGAGAGGGGGGCTGGTGGGAAGGCTCCCCACCACTCTGACCGCTTCCTCGTGGCTCAGCGCGCCCACCAACACCACCACGATATTCTCAGGGCGATAACGCTCTTGGTGAAAAGCTCGTATGCTGGCGATTGATAGGGTGCGCAGGCGCTCAGGTTCGCCTAACAGGGGCAATCCGTAGGGATGATTGGGGAACTGCTCTGCAAATAGGGCATAACGCGCCACCCGAACGGGGCTGAGAAGGTGCAAGGCGTACTCATCGTTCAAAATGATGGAGCGTTCTCGCTCCAGCTCCGTCTCGGGCAGGCTGGGGTTCAGCAGGTGCGCCAACAGCACGCGCAAAGGCTCCTGCCAGCGGTCTTTCAGCACAGTGGCTCGGAATCGCACCCAGTCGCGTTCGGTACTGGCTTCCAACAGCCCGCCCGCACGCTCAAAAGTCCAGTCCAAAGCACCTTTGGGATGGTCGGGTGTGCCCTTGAACAGCAGATGTTCCAGCAGATGGGCAACTCCAGAGGTTTCGGGCGTCTCGTAGGCGGTACCTGCGCGCACCCAGACCTCTAAAGCCACCAGGGGCATCTCGGCGATGCGCTCGGTAATTAGTTGGAGACCGTCAGGCAGTTGGGTTCGTTCGGGGCGGGCGTGGGCTACCCCCCAACCGATGAGCATCCCCAGCGCTAGCCCCAGTAGCCACCTCATTCTTTGGAGGGTAGGTTCCAATCTTTGCTTTTGGAGCGTGCCTCCTCCCACGCCTGCTGGTAGAGTCGTTCACGCTCGGCTTGGCTGGGCGCCTTGCCCGTTGCGTAGAACCACGCGGCGGCGCGCCCCACGGTCAGCGTGCCTGCATAGGCAATCATCCCCTTGATGACCATTCCGACTCCCCCAGGCACCAGACCGACCAGCTGCCGTGCGACCGCCCGCCATCCGAACGCTGCGCCCAACACGGTGCCCATTTCGGGCATCCTCTGGCGCCAATCGGGCTTTTTGCCGAACGCCGCCGCAATCCGAAGCACCATCAACATCTGGTTCTTGGTCAGAATGACCATGTCGGCGACCGCCGCAGGGGGTGCCAGCAATCCCAAGAGCGGGAACAGGCTGGGCAACGCCGAGAGCATCGCAATGCCTGCGTTCGTGGTGGCGACATCTTCCACAAGGCGGTTCACCACCACCTCGCGCGTGCCCGGTAGCACCCGCGCCAACGCTACCAGGGGGAACTCGTGCTGTTGGAAATGGTTCACCACCGCTTCAATCGCATCTTGGGGCACTTCTAGGGCGTCGCATCCCAGCACGAAGTCAAACTCCTCGTTAGGCGGTCCGTCAAACCGCTTCACATACTCGCTCGCCGTCTGGAGGGTCGTGGGACTAGCTCCGCTGGTCAGCACGCGCCAGACCGCCTCGATGCGCTCAGGATGTCCCACCAGCGCAATCCGAAACGGCGTCAGGAGCTCTTGCTCCACCACCTTCGGTGAGAGTTCCCGAGCGATGTTCCAAAGATGGGTCAACTGCCCAATTCGCTGTTTGATCATGATTGTTTCCCCCGATTTTGGTTTGGTGCGCCGAGCTCACGCCCGGCGCGGTCTCTGAGTGGAGAGGTGCATTCATCGCCGAACCCGCAGAGGGCATCGCTAACACGACAACCCACGGGTCGATCGGCATGGCTAACCCTGCCACGGGTCGCTAAAATGTCGTCCCCTCCACAGTTTGGTGACGGTTCTTCATCACCTATCACCCCCTTGTGGTTGGATTTCGCTTGACCCAGCCTAAGACTGCGCCAACCGATAGCTTATTATACCCCTCGCACCTGCTGAACATTCCCGAAATCCCATCGTAAAAATCACTGGCAGGTACAACACCTGACCAAATTTAGAAGGAGGGTTTGAATAATGAAGCGTAAACTGATGTGGCTTACCGTGATTGGCGTTGTTTCAGCAATCGCCTACGCCCAGATTAGTGCGACTGGGGCAGTTGGCTACGGACTCGCAGGCGCACCTGACGCCGACCAGCCAAACGCTCTGTTCGGTTTCAAGGTCGCCCAGGTGGATGCACGCGGACGCACCTACCTGAACGGGAACTTCGGCTTTGCCTTCCGAGGGGAGCGCGGGCTCGTGGAAATCAACATGATGAGCTTGCGCAGCTTGGAAGTCAACACGGAGAACAAGACCGCTGTGTTCACTGGTCCTGCTGTCGCCACGGTTCGCACCAACTCGGGCGTGCGTCGCGAGCGTGGTGTCGTGGTGGTGCGTGTACAGGACAATCGCCCTGCAGGAAGCGAGGAGGGTGACCCCGATACCATCGGCGTGCGATTCGGCAACCCCGATAACGAGAACGGCTTCAGCTTCGCCTATCGGGGTGTGGTCAAGCAAGGCGACATCACTGTCGGTTCCTTGAGCCGCTAATAGGGACTGAACTCTCTGACACAAGGGGAGGAAGTGATAGACACTTCCTTCCCTTATTGCTTTTGGAGTGGGGGGAATGCTGGTGGCTGAATGGTTAGACCCTTCGCTTCGCTCAGGGTGACAGGATGGGGCGCTTGAGTTGAAGCAAAGTTCACTACTCAGGGCTACTGCCTGCGTCTGAGAGTAGGCAGGCGTTTCGGAACGCGATTGGGAGTGAGGATAAAGTCGGATTTTTCGGGCATTTTTCCCGCCTCCCCTTGACAAATCCAAAACCCCTGTGGTAAAGTATTCGCACTTCGTTAGAAGGAGGTCTGAACGATTCGGTTCAATCTGCGACAAGTGCGCAAGAACATTGCGCAGAGGACAGTGGGTAAGGCTATCGCAGTGTCGCTCGCGCTTTCGTCGACTATTCCTTCACAACTCGGCTATGCCCTCTCGTTGGAATACGCACGTGGTTTAGTAAATAAATCTACCAGTTTTAGTGTCAACTTCGGCACTCTGTCCCGTTTCATTCTCCCTGCGTTCCTCGCTCTCGCCTTAGATGGCGGCACTACAGGCATCGGTATCAGAGACATCTATCGGGGGCTCAGGGAATGGTGAGATGATGACGATGAAAGTTTCTGCTCGGAAATGGATTATCCTCGGCTCTATCCTCTTTATCATCGTAGCTGGGCTTGGGGCGTTTTTTGTCATGCGAAATGCCGAAGTCGCTCGCTCACTAATCTCATACCGCCACTTGTCGGCTGTGGATGAGGCGGTGCTCACCTCTTATCCGATGCCGCGCCCGCCAGCAGTGCCTGCAGAAAGCCTCATCCGTGAGGCAGACCTGCTTTGCTACGGTCTCACCGAAAGCGAGGTTCAACAGGCAGTTCGGGTGGAAGGGGTCAAGGTGACGGCGCTCGCTCTGTACGACCTGAGCCAGATGGGGATTACGCTCCCTGTGGGAGTTGAAGGCGAGTTCGGATTGTGGCTCTCGGGAGTACCTCAACGGGCAGGGGGAATAAACCTCTTCGGTCCCTCTCCGTGGTCAACGAACCTCTACACCTCCCAACGCACGATAGAGGTGCGCGGGGCAAACAGAGGGGGCGAAGTGCTTGCCTCTAACGCAGTAGGACACTTGTGGGCAGACCGCCCTGTCACCGTCCCGTCGCCCTCTGGACGACATCTTGTGCGTGTCGAGCCTGCACCTGATAGGGCTATCTCGGCTCTGTGGGCATCGTTTGTGCCAGTGCCGATTGTTCAGCGCCACTATTTCACCGAAGAAGGACGCTGGGTCGGTTCCTACGCAGTATACCGCGAACGCGGGCAGGCGGAGACTGCGAAGTTGTCCTTGTGGGGCGCAGGCGGTACGCAAGTCCCTCTGGACGGTGAGGCGCGTCGTGTGGAACCCTATTCTCCCGTGCGTCGTGGGGCAGAAGCACTCCGACGAGTAGCTCATCGTAGCTCAGAGAAGCGTTCATATTAGGAGGTACGACGAAGATGGGACGCGTAGGTTTTCGTGTGGGCAGTGGTGGGGGTAGTTCCGACTTCCTGAAGTCCGAGAACTACTGGGAGATTATGGCGGTGCTGTTTGTAGCGCTGATTGTGGTGCCGCTGGTGGTCTACTACATCAAGAACCGAAATGTCTGGGATGGTTAGTCCCTCCCCCACTTGGAGCGGCTCTTGTCAAAAATCGGGAGCCAGCAGAGTCCTGGCTCCCGTCAGGGTCTGGATAGAGGGAGGGAAGTCTTAGCCGCACCCGTAGGAGGTGCCGCAGTTGAGGCACTGGTGGCACGCACCCGCACGCACCATAATCATCCCACAGGTGGGGCAGGGTGGCGCATCCTGCTGAAGTTTCACCAGTTGCGACCAGTCCGTGGTCGATGCACCCTGCCGAGTGGGCGAGACGGTCGGCTCGGCAGTTCCCCCTTGAATGCCCTGCGGTTCGGGCTGGGCGCTCATCGCCAACTCCGCAAGCGTCGCCTCATCCATCGGGGCTTGTTGCGGGGGTTGGTGGTTCAGGAACTTCATACCGAGCCATCGGAAAATGTAGTCCACAATAGAGGTCGCCACACGAATGTCGGGATTATTGGTGAACCCGCTGGGCTGGAAGCGCGTATAAGAAAACTTCTCCACGAGCTTCTCTAACGGCACGCCGTACTGTAGGGAGAGCGAAATGGCGGTGGCGAAGGCGTCCATCAGCCCCGAAATCACCGAGCCTTCCTTCGCCATCGTCACGAAAATCTCGCCGGGGCGCCCATCCTCGTACATACCGACGGTGATGTAGCCCTCGTGCCCAGCGATGCTGAACTTGTGGGTGATGCTTCGGCGCTCGTCGGGCAGGTGGCGACGCACAGGACGCTCCACAATCTGCACAGCGGCGGTCTCGGCTTTCTCCTCATCGGGCTTTTTGGTGGACAGCGGTTGCGTGCGCTTACTGCCGTCGCGGTAGATTGCGATCGCCTTCAGCCCCAACTTCCAAGCCTCCATATAGGTCTGCTCTATATCTTCGGGGGTGGCGTCGTGGGGTAGGTTGACGGTCTTGCTGATTGCCCCGCTGAGGAACGGCTGAACCGCCGCCATCATCTTCACATGCGCCATTGGCGGGAGCGAGCGCGTGCCCTTCGCTGGGCGGAACGCACAATCGAACACGGGCAGATGCTCCTGCTTGAGGTAGGGCGCGCCTTCTATCGTGTCGTGTTCGTCGATGTAGCGGGTGATTGCCTCAATCTGCTCAGGGGAGTAGCCTAAGGTCTGGAGCGCCATCGGCACGGTGGTGTTCACAATCTTGAGCAGACCGCCTCCCACCAGCGTTTTGTACTTCACGAGCGCAATATCGGGTTCGACTCCAGTGGTGTCGCAGTCCATCAGGAAGCTAATTGTGCCCGTAGGGGCAAGCACGGTCACCTGAGCGTTGCGGTAGCCATGTTTCTCGCCCAGTTTGAGCGTGTCGTTCCAGACGGTGCGGGCGGTCTTCATCAGGTCGGCGGGCACATACTCGGCTTGGATTTGGTTTAAGGCGTCGGCGTGCATGCGCATCACTTCCAGCATCGGCTCGCGGTTGAGCGCATAGGCGGGGAACGGGTTGCCACAATCGCGTGCGATAATTGCCGATTGGCGGTACGCCTCGCCGTGCATTATGGCGGTCAGTAGGCTGGCGTAGGCGCGCCCTGCGTCGCTGTCGTAGGGCAGTCCCAGCGACATCAACAGCGCTCCCAAGTTCGCATAGCCCAGCCCCAGCGGGCGGAAGTTGTGGCTGTTGTCCGCTATCTTCTCGGTGGGGTAGGTGGAGTTGTCCACGATAATCTCTTGCGCCGTGATAAAAGTTCGCACCGCCGAACGGTAAGCACCGATATCAAAAGTGCCGTCGGGACGGCGGAACTTCATCAGGTTCAGGCTCGCCAAGTTGCACGAGGTGTCATCCAGGAAGACGAACTCCGAGCAGTTTGCCACTGCCAGCCCATTCACGATATAGGTATGGTGGAGGGGTTCAGTGAGGTTGTAAGTCGTCTCGTAGCCTTCAAAGGTGCGCTCAACAACCTGAGCCGTGACGGGCGTATTGTAGAACTCGTGCTCCTTGACCCAGCGCTCCAGCGTCGCCTGTTTAGTGCTGACCGAAAAGCCGATGTGCTCGTAGAACCGGGGGATAGAACGCCCCGTGATACGCAGGTCATAAGTCTCACCGCCAGAGTGAAAAACAACCTCCTGACCGTCGCGCTTGCGCTGGTAACGGAACCCCACCTTGCGATTTTGGGAATGCTTGTAGATCCGGCTCTGAATGCCGAACATGAGCAAGAGTTGCTGAACCTCTTGCAGAAGTTTGAGCGAGCGGCTGGCTAAGCCCACATAGCGAGTGCCCGTTTTCTGGTCTTCGCAGGCGCATCCGTCGGCACCGAATAGCCCCCGCAAATAAGCCGCCACAATCTCGGCAGGGACTTGGAACAGCGCAGTGGGCACACGCTTCTCGTGAGCGACCGCTTGGCTGATGCCTAACGCTTCAAGGAAGTGTGCAAAAGGCGCTCTGGATACGCGCAGGTGTTGAGTCCCGTTCTTCTGGACGCAGTGGTTCGGGCGCATTCCCAGCGACTCGAGCACCGCACGGTGTCTGGGCAGAAGTTCGGCTTGGTCGGTCGGGTTGGCGTAGGTCAGCACGACGGTGTTCCGTCGGAAAGTGCCATCGCCCGTCAGATGCCCCAACATCTCTGCAAAGGGGATGCTCCACTCGGAGGGGAAGTTGAGAGGGGTACGACGCTCACCTTTGGCACGGTAAGCATGCCATCCTTGGGGACACGGCAGTTGCCAGGACGCATCGGTCGGCAAGCACGGCGAGTCGTTGACCAAAACCTCGTCATCAGGTTGCAACTGCTCGGCGGACACCATACCCCGATTGAGGGTGAAGAATCGGTGGTTGGGGGTACAGCGTACCTCCATCCCGTTGGAGAACCGCAGACGCCATACCTCGTTGACCCCTGTGACCATGTACTGGACAGGGCGACTGAGCTTCACGCCGTCGGTCGGCTCAGGGGCGGTTCGGTTGTGGGTATAGATGTAGAACTCTTCGCCCCGCGCGGCGCGCTCCAACAGCTCGCTGAAGCGAACAAGCCCCTTGCTGGTGTACACTAAGGTCTCGCCCGTGAAACAAGGGTTGCTGGCGTTGATGGGTCCTGAGTTTTTGACGGTGTGCCATCGGTTGGTGGTGTCATGGAACTGTAGGCCGGGGTCTCCGCAAATCCACGCCGCTTCGGCAATCTTGCGGAACAGGTCGCGCGCACGATAGCGTCCCATCACCTCGCCAGTGGTTCGGGCGGTGGTGAGCCATTCTTCATCGTTCTCTACGGCGCGCATAAAGGCGTCCGTGACGCGCAC
>CAKZQI010000048.1 GCA_937139515.1 uncultured Armatimonadota bacterium
GTCGGGTTAGACTGCGCCATCAGGTCGCCTCGTTGCGTCCAGTGTTGATAGGTCTCGTTGATACGATACATCGCCGAACCGTAGCCGTAGTATACCCAGTTCGCCCCGTTGCCCTCGGCGACCAGCGTGTCGCCTGAGTAGAGGTACTGGGCGCACTGTACCGCCTCGCTCGGCGCGCACTCGGCGCCCAGACCGTCGTACTCGTAGCGCCAGCCTGTGAGGTCGCCTGCGCGTTGCAGACTGGTGAGGTTGCCCTCGCTGTCGTTGCCCAACTGCCAAGTTTCACCGTTCGCACGGCGCGTGATGACATTCTCATCCGCAGCCAAGGCGCCTGCCTCTCAAAACGCCAATATCGTGCGATTGCCTTGAATTCTACTCGAATGAGGATGTCTCCATTTACGAATGACCCCTCCAGGTGTGCTAAGGTATACTCCTTTGAATTCAGGGTATGCTTGCAGACAGTGTTCCAGAGCATTCCTATCGAAATACCCATCTATGAGAGTAATATTCACCCTGTGTGTGTGTACCAAGCCCCAACAATAACTGTCCCTTTTGTAGACATGCCCAACTGTTCACAACGCATGCCAATCCTTTCGCCTTGCCTAAAGAGGCGCGATATCAAACACGAACTCCAACCGAGAACTTGGGAGACCTTCTAAGCGCGGATGGGTGGGGCCTTCTGTTTGGTCAGGAACGCGTGCAAATCCAAACTGAGGCTTCATAAGCCTATCCATTTGATACGGATATATCCACACGCTTCCACCCCCGAAGTATGCGATTGTATGGCGAATGCTCTGCTGTTTTGAGTTCTTGTTTGAGCGTATGTAGCTCGTTCTAATCGTAGCCTTATAAAACTGAGCGGATATTTCTTTCGGATTGAATGCCTGACGCTCAAGCGATTTTGTTTCGCCTCTCTTGGTCACAATAGTGAAGTTTGCAACTGTACCTGCAGAGGGCTTTGATAGGTAGTTCAAAGTCTCGTCGTCAAGTGCACTCAGAAGCCTGCCGTTGACAGACTTGAGGACAAAGAAGTCCTCACCCGTATTAGGACCTACAATAAAGTTGCCGAAAACCTTGTTCTCCGACTCGTCATGGTATAACAACAGCCCGAAGGTGCCCTCACTCTCGGAATAACTAGCTGGAATAAAGTGGATTTTGGCTCTGGAATGGTCCATCACAACCACGAACCGTTCAAGAAGAGCGTTGCCTATCAATCCGCGCACTTTTGGAGGGAGCGTGTCAAAGAGGGGGTTCTCCTGCTGTTTTTTCAAAGCTGGGAACCACAGTGCGCTTCCGTCATATGATTTGAGCACTACCGACTCGAAAAATTCCTGACAAGAGTTTAAACTCGCTGTTCTTTCGCTTCTCTCGGATTTTATATAGTTTGCTGAAACTCCCGTATCAAAAATCCAGAAGGATTGGCTGTTTGGATCGAGGAGTGCAGAACATCCTGTTAGAGTCCGTAGCGGAAATGCGATAGATTTAGCAAGTGGTAGATTAGCCTGCGTACTAAAAACTATCCTCTCCTTGCTGATTTTGACATAACGCCACTTTTGAATGAGGTCATACCCTAATATGCCAAATATTGGTTGCCCTTGAATATGGCTAGGCAACCGTAAGAAGGACAGGTCTGCTAAGAAGAGGGCTTGGTTCGTTAATTTCCACTTTCCAATAAAGACAGAACTTATATAAATTTTCTCTGCGCTCAACGAACGATTATAGTATGGAAAGTTGATTTTTTCATATGTTTTTGTTCTGTGAATGTTCTTGTCTTCCATTCTAGATATGTCCAAGACTGTCTTGCCGCTTGCTGTATCCAGTAACATCCACCCTACTTGGGTTCCGATTTGAGCTTGCACATAGTAGTGTGAGGTGCGAACGTCATAATAAAGCGGAACTTCCACAGTGTCTGATGCGTGCTGCTTCGGGGCACAGCACAAGAGCGATAATGAGAGGAAGAGGAGAACGACAGTGAACACGTTCTGTCGTCCTCGCCCGTACACAGTCTGAAGGTTTACTCGGTTCACAGGTAGTTCACAGGTAGTATCCTTCATGGGTCTCTTATCCAACCCTTGATAATCCACTCTTTCCTGCTCTCGTCGTAGCGGATAGTGATTTCAAAGTCAACTCGTGCTTTTCCAGGATGGGGTAAAACTACTGGCGGAGGAGGTGGGAGCTGCGGGGATGAGGAGGGCGGGGTGGGTGGATTTATCACGACGGTGTTATCATTACCAACAATAATATTGTTGTTATTCCCACAATTGTTTACATTCCCTGATGAGCCTCCGGGAGAGTTTACTGAACCTCCATCGCCTCCTTCTGCATCATCGTCAATCGAGTCAACTAACGCAACAACAAGTGCTACGACAAGGAGTAGCTTAAGAATCTTCCCACTCGGATCCACCGCGTTGACTGGGTCATTTACGCAGTAGGCATACGCATTCAGCGTGAGCGGAATAGACACCGAACCCAACCACGGGTCTTGCTGGAGAAACCTACCAGTATAGGGGTCATACCAGCGTACCCCCACCTTCTGCAACCCGCCCGTGTCTGGCTCGTTGCGAT
>CAKZQI010000049.1 GCA_937139515.1 uncultured Armatimonadota bacterium
CAGGATGCCCGTGCCACGATGTGGCTTGCGTGCTTCGCTCCACGGGCAGGATGCCTGTGCCACGATGTGGCTTGCGTGCTTCGCTCCACGGGCAGGATGCCCGTGCTACGGTTTTTCAGCAGCTTCAGTATAATTGACCTTGATGAAGCGGTTGTTGGCGTTGGTTCACGGGCGCGTTCAGGGAGTGGGCTATCGGATGTTCGTACAAACGGCGGCGGAACGGCTTGGGGTGGTGGGCTATGTGCGCAATCTCCCTGATGGCACCGTAGAGGTAATGGCGCAGGGCACATCGGAGCGTTTGGAAACCCTCCTTGAACACCTGCGCCAAGGTCCGTTCGGTGCCACAGTGCGGGAGGTAGAGACCCACTGGTTGGAACCGACCGACGAATACGACCGCTTTGAGATTCGGCGATGAAACTCGGCGCGCTCGTCCTAATCTTGCTCGGCAGTCTTCTGGGGGCGAGCGCAGACCTACGCCTGGTGATTGTCCTGCTTCACGAGGAGCGCCTTCCCAGCGATGATTGGGGGCAAGTGCCTCATCAAGTCGGCTGGATGTTGTGGAGCGCACCCGACCCCGTTCGGGCATTCGCCACGGGCGAGCGCCTGCTGACTGAGCCCGCCTTGTTGGAACTGATGACTGCGGAGGCTCCCGTTGAGGGAAGCACTGCCCAACGCGTCTTCCAGCGTCGGAATGGGAAGCGTCCACCTGCTAGTAGCCTGCTTGCGCTGAGTGCGGGGCGCCTTGCCGAAAACGGGGCGCTGTCCAAAACGCTTGCCAGTCGGCTGGGTGGCTCCCGCCTGCGAGGTGTGTATGTGCGAGTGCCCCAGTCGCCCCCACCGAGCCAGTACGCCCTGCTTGTTATCAATCGGCAAGGATATGGACCCTTCCGAACCTATGAGGACTTGGAGTTGATGCGGGTGGGCTTGTTTCAATCCGATTACGATTGGGCACTGCTGGAGCTGGAGCGGTGGGACTATCTCGGTTTGGAGTTGCTGGTTGCTGAGGGGGTTGAGACCTGGGTCATCTGCCTACCGCGCAATTGGGAGACAGGCAAGAGCGACCTGACAGCGGTGGTGCGCTACTCTGCACGCGAGTCGTATGGCTTACTGACTTCGCCGTCTACCCGATGGACTGGCTTGGTGCGTGAGGTCGACCTTGTGCCGACGCTGACGCG
This sequence comes from uncultured Armatimonadota bacterium, assembly GCA_937139515.1. Lineage (GTDB taxonomy): Bacteria > Armatimonadota > Fimbriimonadia > Fimbriimonadales > GBS-DC > CAKZQI01. The sequence goes on from CAKZQI010000049.1 coordinate 1,176, forward strand.
CCATCTAACGGGCACATGGGACATGCAGGCAGAGGGCGCGCCGATTGTGGAGGCAAGACAGTTTGACTGGCACCGCTTCTGGAACGGACTTTTGCCCAGAACGGTCTTGCGGGGTGCCACCACGACGGTCGGGATTGACCTGCCCCGCAGCGCCCTTGACCGTGTGGCGACCCACTGGCAAGTTCAGCGTGAGTTCGCGCCCCTCGTACTCAGCGCGGTGGTCGCTGGCGTGGGAGTCTGGACGATAGCGGGCTTAGTCCTCTACCGTTTGCGATGGTTCCCGCGTCGGCTGAGACGCCTTTTTGTGGGCGGTCTGGCAGTGTTCGGGCTGTTCCCTGCAGTGGCAATTTGGTATGCGTATTGCCCCTACGAGCTCTGGACGGGCAATCGCCAGACCGACCTGTCCGCGCTCACGGGTTGGCTGGTGATGGGCTGGCTTCTGTTGGCGCTGGCGATGGCGGGTCTCTCGCGCCTTTTTGATACTCCTCCCCTGTGGAGTGCGGCGGTCTTGGTATTAGGAGTGTACCTTGGGGAGCTGTTTGTAGCGGGGGGGTATGGGCTAAACCGCTCGCTAACCCATTTTGCGCTTCAACCGAACGGACGCCTCTTCGGGATGGATTATCCCGACTTGGGCTTCGTGATGGCAAGTGCGCTTTTGGTGCCGACGCTCTGGATGGAACATAAGGGCAGGACACGGCTCGGCGGACGAGGGCAGACGGGATTAGGGCTTTTGTATGGACTGGTGTTGGCGGGTGTCGGAGTCTCGCTGTTTGGGGCGTTTGTGCAGGCGATATTTCCGCTCACCTTAGCGCTGGGGCTGATGGCGCTCCACGCAATAGGGATGCAGACCGAGACCCCTATCAGGCGCCAGTTCCTGCTTCAAAGCCTATCGCTGATAGCGCTCGGTGCTGGCTTAACCGCTGGAGCCGTTGCTTTAGACCAGACCCAGCCGTGGCAACGCCAAGCCTACCCTCTTCAACACTGGATATCGGAAGGGTGGCACTTGGAGAGATTGATTCTGCCCGAACCGATGGTCGTCTTGCTTGGCTGGGTGGGAGTTTGGTTGGGGTTTCGTGCCATAAAGTGGCTAATCCTGCCTGTTTGGGTACATTCGCCCCCTCTGCGCGGGGCGATTCTCGCAGGGACGTTGGGGGGGCTAATGAGCGTCTTGATTAGCCCGCAGGGTTGGCTCACGCTGGGCGTGGTCGCCTTTTACCTGCTGGCGATGGTGATAGAGTACCAGGTCGGCGCCCACGAATGGGGCTACCGCCCCAAGAGTAACGGCGCGGTCAAAGCGCGTCCTCCTACTCACTAAAACGGTGTTGCAGTCGCTGGATGGAAAGCGTGCGACCAGTGGTGCGGTCTAAGTCAATCAATACTGCACACACGACCGCAGGGCCCTTCGCCACTTCCAATCGGGCAGGCATCCCGGTGAGGAAGCGATGGAGGCTGGGGGCAGGGTCCATCCCAATCGAGGAGTTGAACACCCCACACATGCCCACATCGGTAATGTAAGCCGTGCCTTTGGGTAGGATGCGTTCATCAGCGGTTTGGATGTGGGTATGGGTGCCAACGACCGCGCTGGCGCGCCCATCCACATAGAGGGCGAAATTGGATTTTTCTGCAGTGGTCTCAGCGTGGAAGTCCACCAAGATAAAGGGCGTCTCTATCTGGGTGGCAAGCGCATCAAAGGTGCGGAAGGGGCAGTCGGCGTGCTCCATAAACACACGCCCCGCCAGCGAAATCACCGCCAAGCGTTTGTCCAACACCTCAAAGTGAATGAGTCCCTTGCCTGGTGCGAGGGGTGAGTAGTTGGCGGGGCGGGCAATACGGGTGTCGTTGTCCAGCATGGGGTAAATCTCGCGCTTGTCCCACACATGATTGCCCATCGTGAACCCTGCAATGCCGAGTTCAAACAGGTCGTTGGCTACATCGGGGGTCAAGCCGTTGCCCCCAGCGGCGTTTTCGGCGTTCGCCAAAATGATGTCGGGGGCGTAGCGCTCACGCCACCGGGGTAAGAGCTTCGCCACACTGGTGCGTCCGGGGCGCCCAACAATATCGCCTAAAAAGAGAATTCGCATCGCTGGCTCCAAAGGTAGGCTAATATTATACACAGTGCCTTTGTGTGGGCTATGCTTGAAGACACAAACGATTGAAAAAGCAGGGGGCAGACCGCTGGGTCTGCCCCTTTCCAAAAGAGGGCACACTGACAAGGGCCCGTGCCACTCGGTTATTTATCGCACCCTCATCAAGGCTGGTGTTTTCCTTTCAGGGGAAAACTCTCTTGGCTAGGAATCTCAAGCCTTTCGGCGGCGGCGCGCCATCATCCCCAGAAGCCCTGCCGACAACGCCAACAAGCTCGCAGGCTCTGGAACCACATTGTAGCCCATGATATCCTCGCCGTATTGGGCGAGCTGATTGTTCATGTCGGCGATCTGGTCGTAGTCAATCTGCATATCGTAGTCGGGGTCTGCCAGCAGGGTCAGACGCCCGTTGATGACCCACCGCCATCCAGGTGCCATCGCAAAGGGATTGGTGACGACGGCAATCCATCCCGCTGCGTGATAGGTTGGTCCAACCCACCATTGGTTGAAATTACCGAGCGTAGCTGCCACCCCCGGCGAGTTGAGCAAGTTGAGGTGGAACCAGAAGAGATTCCCGTCGGGGCGAGCGGTCGCAAGACCATCGGTGGCGGCAACCACGCCGAGGTCAAACATGCGTTGGAGATTGTTGAACTGGTCGTACACCTCCACCTCGAACGCGGCACCCAGTGCGGCGTAGCCAATCGGCTTGCGGGCGACAATTCGGTAGGGGAACGCCACAACGGCGCGTCCTGCCCAACCGAGAGGACCTACTGTGCCCGCAATATCGCCCCCAGAGAGGTTGTATGAGCCACCGCCCAGAGGTGAGTTGTCAAACACCGTGTAGTTCGACCAGCGAATCCAAGCCGAGTTGCCTGTGGAAAAGGCGTAGAGTGAGGTCGTTGCGCCCCCGAAGTTGCCTATCGGGCTCGTGAACCAAGTCAACCACGGCGAGCCAGCTGCAGCCCAAGCGTGACTTAGCTGGGTATGCCCGTTAACTACGGGATAGTTAGCACCAGGTGCGGTCATCCACCCGTTGCCTGGAATGTTGAACGAAGGGAGGGCGGGACCGCCAAAGTAGTTGGGATAGGTGTACAGTCCATGAGAGACATACACGGTTCCCGTCGGTGCACTGAGCTGGGCGTGTCCGATTGACGCAACAACGACGGACGCTGACACTAAGGTCAGTCGCTTCAAGCAATCCGAAATCCACCGAATGTTTCGTATCATCATTCTGCTCCTTTCAAAGGGCGGGTTGCCCTCTGTAATCGCAAAGACTCAGGGTTTGAGGCGTGTGTTGCAGGTTTTGGGGGCAATTGGGGCGAAATGTCCAAATTCATCCCGCACCCTGCACCAGCCACGCGCCCCAGTGGCGGGGGTGGCGGTAGCGGGGGTTTTTGAGCAGGCTCAGCGTCGCCGCGCGCACACACTCAGCCACAGACCGACCCTGACGATACGCCCGATAGAACGCCTCAATCCATATCGGCACGCTCTCATCGGGGAGTTTCCACAAAGTTGCCAACACCGACGGACAGCCTGCCACCATAAACGCCCAGGCAAGCCCCATCATGCCATCGTTGCTGAGCGAGCCCTCGGCGGTGTTGCACGCCGACAGCACCACCAAGCGCGCCGACAGACGCGACTGCAGAATGTCTTGGGCGTACACCCACGAAGGCGCTTGGCGTCCATAGAGCGCGATCGCGCTGAAAAAGGGCAGATGGAAGTTGGGGATGGCGTGGCTGGCGATATGGACTAGAGTGGCATCCTGAAAGGCACTCAGCACGCGCTCGCGCACTGCCTGCGCCTCGCTGAGCAGGCGCGCTGTGCGACCGAACATCCTCTGGAACACCGCACGCTCTTGGCGCACGCTGGGAAGCGCGCCCAGATTGCCACGCACGCCCCCTGTGGACGCTTTCGGAAACTCGGATAGGGCGACCATCAGCGGGCGCTGAGAGGCAGTTCGTGAGGGTGCGAGCTTGCGTCGCGCCTGCGCCCACACCGTTGCCGAAGACGCCGTGCAGAGCGTGTAGCGCTCAATCAAATAACGATTGTCGGAACCTTTCAACAGGCTCCACGCCACACTGTGCAGTTCACCGTCGGGGCACAGCACAATCTGTTGGGCGTTCGCCAAACTCGGCTCAACAGGTTCAATCAGCCACTGATACAATCGGCGAGCGAGCGCATCGATGCGCGATTCGCTGGCGCCCGCCTCTACCACACGGCGCAGGTCGGTCAAGGTTGCTATCACCGTCTCTGAGGGCACGCGCACCACCTGCCCCTGAAGCACCACTTGGCGTCCACGACGGCGCACGCTTAGGATGCCAATCCCATCGATGGCGAAGGCGTATTCAATCAGCACGGTTCGCTCGTCGAGGGGGAGTTCGTCGGGTTGCAACGGCAGGCTTTGCGAGGCACCCCAGCGCGGTCGGCGTCGTGCTAGTTGGCGACGGTAGCGTTCCCACTCTAAGTAGCGTCGGTTCGCTTCGCGCTGGCGCGTGGGCGAGTTTGAGGCGCGCTGTTGGGCCTGCTCCCAAGCACGCCGAAGGCGTTCCAACCGCTGTCGCTCTTGGGGGGTGAGTTCGGTGGCAACTGCCGATTGCGCGCCCAGTGCTTGGCGCAAGGCGACGCCCTTCCCCTGCTGAAGGATGCGGAACGCCGTCTCGTGTCGCCCCTGCCCCACAAAGAACCACGCCGACTGGGAGACAATCTGGCGGTATCGGTCGAGCACGCGCCCCATCTCCTCTGGAGGCACTCCCTGAAGAGAGATTGCACTGAGGCTGTTTATGGTGCGTTGATAGTGTTGTTCTGCCTCGCGGAACTGGCGCGTGCGTCGGCTCACCTCACCCAGTTGAAAATAGTAATAAGGCAGATGGAAAGTCCCCACCTCTGGCTGCAAATCCTTCTGAGCCATCTGGAGGGTGAGGCGCGCCTGGTGGTAGCGATTTTGCTCGAGCAAAAGGTTCGCCTTCACCAGACGCGCATACGCCAAATGCTCTCGATTACCCGTCGTGCCAAAATGGACACAAGCTTGGTGGACTGCCGAGAGCGCTTCGGGCAATCGTCCCAGCGCCTGCAGGATTTCGCCTCGAATGAGCGAGCAGAAAGCCAGCCCTTCGATGTCTCCGAGTTGGCGGAATCGGCTCTCGGCGTCCTGCACTCCCTCCAGCGCCTGCAGGTAGTTGCCTTCTTCCAGCAGGATGAGCGCGCTGTTGATTTGGCACGAGGCGACATCGAGGTCAGAGCCGCTGGCGCGGAAGATGGGCATCGCCTCACTGTAGTGGAAGCGCGCCTCAGCGAGCATACCCATCGACCAGTACACCAGCCCGATGTTAGCGATGATGCGTGCTTGTTCCAGTTCCAGCTGCTCGGCGCGCCAGATTTGGAGCGCCTGCTGGTAGACCTCGATTGCCTCGTCGTAGCGTCCCAAAGCCCTTAGCACAATCCCCTGCGCTAACAGCAGTCGCCCCTGCATTGGGCGGTCGTTTCGTTGGCGGGCGAGTGTGTAAGTTCGGCGTGCCAACTGAAGCGCTTGCTCGGAGCGTCCTAAGATATGATAGATACGCACCAGGCTATAGTCGCACCGTATCAGGTAGTCTTGGGCGTTTAGCTCAGCATAGATGCGACGCGCCTGTTCGTACAGGGGCAGAGCGCGCCCAGCGCCCTGCGTGAACATCGCTATCTCGGCTTGCAGATGCACGGCACGCGCCAATCCCAAACGGTCGTTTGCTGAGCGCAGGTAGCGGGTGGCTTCGTGGATGAGGCGCAAGGCAGGCTCGTTCGTTTCCGCAAAGAAGCAGAGGTAGGCTAACTGCAGGCGCGTCA
>CAKZQI010000050.1 GCA_937139515.1 uncultured Armatimonadota bacterium
GATTACCTACGATAGTGGATTGCCATACCTCGTCACCTTCCAACGGTATTTTGATTTCCAGCAAGGTGCCCCGCGCATCGTTCATTAGATCATAGGTTGGGCGCAGTTGCAAATAGTTGCCCTCACTGGAATAGAGTCGCACCCAAGGCGAGTTGTTTTGAAAACCGATATTCGGATTGACGGCATATAACCAGAAGGTGATTTTACCTATGGTTGAAATATCCCAAGTCGCATCACGATTGGGAGGGGTAAAAATCAAGGTCTCGTCCCCGCTATTGGTAGTGAAGTGAAGCGAAGCAGAGCCGATTTTCACTCGCGTGGTGCTGTCGGCGATGTTCGCAGTGCCTTGTAGGGTACGCGTTCTCCACTGTGAAGCGCTGAACTCCGTTAGGCTGTCAGACGCGGGTAAACCTTGAGCGATTACAAACTCAAGCATACCGAAGAGAAAAGCTATTAGAAAATAGCGCATGTAGTGTCGCACAATTACCTCGTATTTTCCGATGCGCATCTCCGCAACTCTCCCAAACCATGTGTACTATACCCCAATTTCTTGTGCGCGTGGAGGCAATCAGAGATGATGTTGCCTTTTCCAACTTTGATACTGGGGAACAACTAAGCAAGTTTTTGCCCACGGGCAGGATGCCCGTGCCAAAAGAAGCATGATGCTCGTGCCACGAACAAAGCGGGCGAGACGCCCGCGCTCCCAGTATTTTTCAAACACCCCCGCGAATGGGCTTGACTCCCTGACAAGGGTATGTCGCTTGAGTTCAAAATTATGCCAACCCACCCCTACTTTGACGCCCGTTCGTTAGTCCTCTCGCCCCCCACTGTCATTCTGACACCTCCTTCTGTCATTCTGACACCCTCTTCCGTCATTCTGAGCGCAGCGAAGAATCTCAAGCTATCCAAAGCACAGACCCTTCGCTGACGCTCAGGGTGACAGGATGGGCTTTTCGGATTGAACCGAAGTTCTCTGGTCGGTGCTACCGATTAAGGTGGCAGGCGTTTTGCAAACTTCAACTCAACAAACATACCCCTGTCAGCTCTAACCCTCCCCCGCATCAGGGCGAGGGAACAAGTCTTTGTGCCCCTCAATTGCGCAAGGTCAGTACCGCCGAACGGCTGGAGTTTTGGTACTGTGCCGTTATCGTAACGCGCACCACACCGCGCCCGCGAGTGGTGGCGAACTGCGTGGTCGCTGAACTACTGCCCGCAGGAATGTAAAGCGTGTTGGGGAGCAGGGTGCGGTCAGAATGGCTGGTACCGAGCTGAACCCACAAGCCCCCTGACGGCGTACGCCCGTTCAGACGCACTTGGAGGATGACCGTACGCCCCCCGATGGTCGCAGAGGGCGACAGCATAAGCATTTGAACGGTCGGCGCTTGGATGGTGAGGCTCGCCTGAATTTGAGAACCATTCAAACTGGCGGACAGGTTTAGCGTCGCGGTCTGGCTCACAGGCTCGGTTTGGATAGTGAAGGTGGCGCGCGTCTGACCCTGAGGAACGGTGACGCTTGCAGGTAAGCTCACCGAAGCGCCGCTGACCGAATGGTTCAAGGGCACCACCACGCCCCCTGCAGGAGCAGGCTCCGTGAGTTCAAGGATGCCCGTCGCCGAGTTGCCTCCCAAGACCGTTGTTGGGTTGACCTGAAGCGAGCGTAAGCGCAAGCTCGGTGTGAGGGTAAGCGAAGCCGTGCGGCTCCGCCCGTTCATCGTTGCGCTGACCTGAACCGTGGTGGGCGAGCCGACGCGCTGGGTGGTGAGCGTGAAACTCGCCTGACGCTGTCCCCCAGGCACCGTGAGGGTGGCGGGCAGACCCACCAAGTTCGGATGGCTTGTGCTGAGCGATACAGAGACCCCTCCCGACCCTGCAGGTGAGGCTAAGGTGACGGTTCCCGTGAGGCTCTGACCTCCCGCCACACTCTGTCGGCTCAGGGTGAGGTCTTGGATAGGATGAGTGCTGTCGGGTGCGGCGGAGAGCGCACGGAAAGCGTTCACACGCCCTGCGTTTGGGGCAATCTGGCGCCCTTCAAAAGGCAGGTACGGGTCGGTGTTCGTTTCAAGAATCTCACGCACCTGCTGGTTCGTCAACGAAGGCGCCTGAGACCAGACTAACCCCGCTACACCCGCCACATGCGGACACGCCATAGAGGTTCCACTCCAGACCTCGTAGCTCCCGCCAGGCACGGTGGAATCGATCCACAGCCCTGGCGCTGCGATGTCCACCCAACTGCCCCACTGAGAGAAGTTGGTCAGGCGGTCGTTCATATCGCTCGCTGCGACGGCAATCACCTGCTCGTAAAAAGCGGGATAGAACGGGTTCGACTCGCCGTTGTTGCCAGCGGCTGCCACTATCAGGCATCCACGGTTCCACGCATAGTTGACGGCGTCGGCGACCTGTTGGCTCCCAACGGTCGCTCCTAAACTGAGGCTGATGATATGCGCGCCGTTGTCCGCTGACCAAGTAATCCCACGCGCCACATCGGCAAAAGTGCCATAACCTTGAGCGGTGAGCACCTTGACGGGCATCAGCTGTACGGACTGTTGCGCGTTGGCGTTGGAGGGGTTCCATCCCGCCACGCCTGCAATCCCCACACCGTTGTTGATGTGCCCCGCCGCAATCCCGGCGCAGTGAGTACCATGCCCGTTGTCGTCCCAAGCATTAGGCACATTGTAGATGGCGTTGTAGCCGTAGATAGAGCCGTCAGCGTGGCGACGCATCTTCTGGGTGAGGTCGGGATGATGGTGGTCAATCCCTGTATCCACAATCGCGATGTAGACCGTTCGCTGGGGGTTCCAGATGCCCCACGCTTGGGGCGCTTGAATGCGCTGGAGCGCATATTGACCAGAGTAGCGCGGGTCGTTGGGGTTGTTGCACGCTGATACCAGATAGTTCGGCTCGGCGTAGCGGACGCTCGGCATCAGGCTTAGGAACTGGCGCGCGCTCTCCACATCAATCCCACGGGGGAGCCGTATCACGTAACTGTTTGTTACGGGATGGAGGCGTGTTGGTTGACCTATAAACAGCATCGCCTGCCGAGCGAGGGCATTCGGCTCCTGCTCGGATAGCGCCACCACTAACTCGTTCGCCACATAGTAAGCACCGGGTTGGCTTGGGTCGGCTTGGAACCACCGTTCCTGCGCATCCCCGCGCAGGGCAATCCCGCCCAACACAATCAGTATCCCCAAAATCAGCAAGCGTTTCATCACCGATTGACAGGCGACCTTGCGTCGCCCCTCCCGCAGGAATGGTTCCACCCGTCGGTTTGTCCAGCGTAGGTACACTTACGGGGGGATGAAGCCACTGATTGCGATTGTGGGACCAACGGCAGTCGGCAAAACGGCGGTCGGCATCCTGTTAGCAGAGCGGATAGGGGGGGAGATTATCTCGGTCGACTCAGGGGCGGTCTATCGGGGGCTGGACATCGGCACGGCGAAACCGACGCCCAACGAGCGCAAGCGCGTCCCCTTCCACCTCGTTGATGTTGCCGACCCGAACGAAGCGTTCACGGCTTCCAAGTTCCGTGAGCTTGCGCTTCAAGCGATAGATGCGATTCATTCGCGCGGTAAACGGGTGCTGTTGGTGGGGGGGACGGGGTTGTATCTGCGGGTTCTTCTGCACGGCTTCAGTCTGGCACCGCCCCCTTCTGACCCCGACTTGCGTGCCGAGCTGATGGCACAAGTCCACCAACTGGGAGCGCCTGCTCTCCACCAACGGCTGATGGAGGTGGACCCCCATGCGGGCAGTCGTATCCACCCCAACGACGCCGTGCGGATTGTGCGGGCGTTGGAGGTCTATCAGATGACAGGGGTACCGCTGAGCCAGTGGCAATCGCGTGCCGATACCGAGCTTCCTGCGCTCAAATTCGGTCTGACCCTACCCCGCGAGCAACTCTATCAGCGCATTGATGATCGCGTAGACCAAATGATGGCACAAGGGATGTTGCAAGAAGTGCAAAATCTATTGCAGAGCGGGTACAATATTGCCCTGCCTGCCCTTAAAGGGTTGGGCTACCGCCATCTGGTAGCGTATCTTCAAGGTCTGGTGTCGCTTGAGGAGGCGATACGGCTTTGGAAGCGAGACACGAGGCGGTTCGCAAAGCGTCAGATGACCTGGTTCCGGAAAGAGCCGGGCATCCAGTGGATAGAGATGAATCACTCTCCTGAGGTGATTGCACCTAAACTGCAAACGATGATAGAGGAGTAGGGAGGTCTTTAGAATGGCTAAAGCGATTAATTTGCAGGATATGTTTTTGAATCAGGTGCGCAAGGAAGGCATAGGCGTCACCATCTATTTGAGCGGTGGACTCCAGCTTCGCGGTGTTGTGCGCGGATTCGATGCGTTTACTATCTTGTTGGAAAGTCCCGGCAAGCCCGTTCAGCTGGTCTACAAGCATGCCGTGACCTCCATCGTGCCCTCGCGCCCGGTGCCCGGCTACGGTCCCTCGCGCCCCCAAAGTGAAGGTGGCGATTTTGAGGAGTGAGCCGAGTCCCGTTCGTTAAGCTCCACGGCAACGCCAACGATTTCGTGCTGGTTGACACCCTACGCACAGGGGGCGTCTCTGCCGACTGGGCAGAGCTGGCTCAGCGATGGTGTGCTCGGCGGACAGGAATCGGCGCCGACGGTCTGCTGATTGTGGAGCCTTCGGCACGCGCGGACTACCGAATGCGCATCATCAACGCCGACGGTTCGCCCGCCGAAATGTGCGGCAACGGCATCCGCTGTTTTGCCCACTACCTATTCAGCGAGCACTGTCCTGCCCGCGAGGAATTGGCGATAGAGACCGATGCGGGCGTCAAGACGGTCTGGCGGCGGGGTGAACAGCACTACACCGTACAGATGGGCGTTCCTAATGCCGAACCCGAGGTAGAGACCCTTGTGATAGAAGGGCATACACTCCGTTTCCGAGCGGTCAACACGGGCACGCCCCACGCCGTGCTGTTCACCAATGCGCTGATTCAGTTCCCGCTGGAGCAGTTGGGCCCTGCGCTGGAGCGCCACCCGCGCTTTCCTGAGGGTACCAATGTCCAGGTCGCTCAGGTCCTCAACGCCCACGAGAGCCATGCGCGCTCGTGGGAACGCGGGGCGGGCTTGACCCAAGCGTGTGGCACGGGCGCCTGCGCCGTTCTCGTCGCGGGACACTTGGCAGGGCAACTGGCACGCACCGCCACCATCCAGATGCCAGGCGGTCCGCTTGAGATTGAGTGGCGCGAGGACGGGATGCTGATGATGACAGGCCCTGCGGTGGAGGTCTTTAGAGGCAAAATCACCTTAGATTAGGGCATAAACTTCCTAAAAGACGCCCGTATCA
>CAKZQI010000051.1 GCA_937139515.1 uncultured Armatimonadota bacterium
GTGTCTGGCTCGTTGCGATAGCCCCAACCACCGTTCCAGTCGTAGGTCGTGCGCACCCCGCTCACCCAGTCGCCAAAGGCGTCGGTGAGAGGTGCAGGGCTGAAAGCACCTGTCGGGTTAGACTGCGCCATCAGGTCGCCTCGTTGCGTCCGGTGTTGGGACACGCCCCCACGCTCCACCAAGCCGAAGCCGTAGGTGTGTGCCACCCACTGACCGTCCACGCGTTCATCTTGCGAGCCAACCTCAATCAGTCCCCGCTTTTCGTACATCCCTTTCAATCCGAAAGACCTTGACAGTGTTGTGCAAACCCGAATATGTCCAACCAAGTGCATAAACGGCGCCATCGGCATCCACCTCAAGCCAATCCACCTGCGACTTTCGACGCAGGCTCTTCAAAACCCCCCGAGCGCCGTTGAGGGATACTCGCCAGAGGAGTTCGCCTACGGAAGAAGTACAGGCTACTTGGGTCACCAAACCTGTATCCGAAGCCCAGAAGAAGCACCGCTGCTGGTCAACACCAAACAATCGCCAATCGCCATTAGGCATTTTTTGCAGTCGTTCAGAAATGGGCACAGCGTTTGCACGAGGTATGGATGCTGATCCCACAAACCACAACTGTCCACCTAAATCAAAGGCAACGCTTTGCACACCCTCCCAATGCGCAAGCAGTTGCCCCTCCAGCGTGTACTGGTACAAACGGCGTCGTCCTGAAAACAGAGCGAAAAGCTGTCCCGTTGAGGTTAGGTACATCCTATCTGGATAGATGTACTCGCGAAACATTCCTTGTGTTCCGATACCGCCCCAGCGTCTTATTAGACGGTACTGCCTGTCTAAGATGCACACGGTGTAGTCCGACAAGAACCCGACGACGAACTCACGGCTGACGGCAAGGCGCCACCACTCAGAACCTTCAGCAAGTGGTCGGATAAGGCGGGACTTTCTTTGCTTGGACATATCGGCCTCTATCAGATGCGTGTTGTTGGTAAGAACGAGTTGTGAGTGTAAGGGCACGAGGCAGAACTGGTATCCTACTCCATCGTATGTGAGTGGGGGGAGCTCAAACTCCCCCGCCTTGCGCCCTTTGGAGGCGCAGAAGACTTCTGTAACTTTGAACTCATCTGTGTACATAGAAGGGTTCCTCCTTGTGCAGACTAATCCAGTCCAGGTGGACGGTAGAATCTGGGCTTCTGTCCAGGTCGCACTTTATCCCAACAGCGCTCCGAGACGCCTTTCCTTCTACCCGCGTCTATCATCCTCTTTTTCTCGGGATCGGTTACAATCCCCATATGACCATGACCACTATAGTCTGGGCTTGGGTCCCAGAAGATTATATCGCCTGGTTTCGGTTGTTCGCCTTCAGGAACAAGAGTGAAACCCTCGGGAGGCCAGTTTTTCGTGGTAGTGTAGGGATAGTTGCAGCCCGCTTCTCTCAGAACTCTGTGGACAAGGTGGGAGCAATCGATACCATTCCTGGAGTTTCCACCCATTTCGTATGGTACCCCTATCCAATCACGCGCTCTTTTTACAATCTCCTCTCGCGATAACCTTAATCCACTCGGATCCACCGCATTCACCGGGTCATTCACGCAGTAGGTATACGCATTCAGCGTGAGAGGTTCATAAATATCCCCCAACCACGGGTCTTTCTGCAAGAACCTGCCTGTGTAGGGGTCATACCAGCGAATCCCCACCTTCTGCAACCCGCCCGTGTCTGGCTCGTTGCGATAGCCCCAACCACCGTTCCAGTCGTAGGTCGTGCGCACCCCGCTCACCCAGTCGCCAAACGCGTCGGTTGTCGGCGCAATCACAAGAGATTGTACCGAATCGGCAGGGTTGACCGTGGCGGCTAAATCCCCACGCCACGACCAGTGGTGCAACACACCCCCACGCTCCAGCAAGCCGAAGCCGTAGGTATGCGACACCCACTGACCGTCTACACGCTCGCCCGGCAGGCTGTTGCCTGAGTAGGCGTACTCCACCACGCGGTTCGCCACACCGTCCATCGTCGCTACCCGACGCCCCAAGCCGTCGTATACATACTGTACCCCAGCTGAGACGCCTGCCCCCTGAATGCGCACCACCTGACCCAGCCCATTGTACTGCAAATGCCACTCCTGTCCCTACACCCAACGCACCACCACATTAGGGTTTTGTATGCTCCCGCATCTTGCTACAAGTCAGATATCGAACCTGAAGGCGCCCACCTGACTCTTGCCGACCAGATACCATCCCACAGTGCTGGCTCCCATTTCGGATGCGCCTCCAACAGGGAATAGCCTTGTTCGGTTGGATAGGCAGATACATGCTCACTGAAGAAATCTAAAGCCTCAGCAAGAGCATCACTCATCATCTCGCTCATCGTTGTGATTATCCAGTCGCTTAGCTCCTCAAAACTCATCTCTGTTGGTTCCTCGGGCTTGAGAGTCGTTTCTGAGCCAGAACGGTGGGTGGTGCCGTCAGGTAAGGAAACCGTGACGCTGACTTTGAAGGTCGCCTCAACTAGATGGATTTTGGTGTCGCTTGGGCTGGCTTCTGACGGAGCCTCTTGCGCCCAGCAGGTGAAAAGAAGCAAGCCCACAACAGTGAAGACTGAAATGAGCCGTCTCATATCATAGTCCCTCCTCTCTAAATTATACCACCACTTCAGAAAAGGCGGTCTAGAAGCTCATACAAGGTTCTGATGGCGCGTGCTTTCTCTTGTAGATCTGCAATCAAGTCGTCATACAGGTTCTGCCTCATCTTTCTGATTCGCTCTCTGACCGATTTCCAGTCTTTTTCCTCTATAGTCACCGTCACGGAGACTGTCCCTTTGAGTGTGAGCTTTCCTTTGCCTCCTGGAAGGATTCCAGATGAAACTTCCACCTCAAGCTGTGCCTCTACGGTAAGCGTCACTTCGACTTTGAGGTATCCCTCCAAGTCCCGGTAGTTGACGGGGTCATTCACGCAGTACCCATACGCATTCAGCGTGAGCGGTTCGTAAATATCCCCCAACCACGGGTCTTGCTGGAGGAACCGCCCTATGTAAGGGTTATACTAGCACACACCTATCTTCTGCAACCTCCCGCTTGCTGTAATCGCACTACCCTCTCAAGATTCCTCCTGCAACTCCTTCAACATCTGTTCCATCACGCGCCTAAGCTCAGGAAGACGCGTTGTCGCTATCATCCAGACAATCTCCACATCCACTTCAAAATATGCATGAACTACTATATTTCGAAACCCTATCACACGACGCCAATCTATAACCGTGTGTCGCTCCCGCAACTCCTCAGGAATATGTTTCACCGCCTCCCCTATCACCTCCAAGTTGCGTACCACTGCGTCCACAACTAAATCGTTCGCCTCAAACGCTTCGTAGGTCAGTCCTGAAGTATAGCGTTCTATTTTCGCTATCGCTTCTAAGACATCGCTTACAAACAGCAACGGCGTGCGCTTAGACCTCAATCAAATCCTCCTGAACTGATGCCCACAACAGCGGTTTGCGCTTCAACGCCCGTGGGGTTACCAAATCCACCCGCAGTCCCAACAGCTCTTCCAA
>CAKZQI010000052.1 GCA_937139515.1 uncultured Armatimonadota bacterium
AATGCGGTCGCCATCAGCCCCGCCCGTACGATGGACGGACGCAAACCCGCCAACAGCGCATAACACCACGCCCCAACCAACATCAACCCTATCCGCCAACCGAACGGCACACGCAAGGCAATCAGCACCCAGAAGAGCATCTGGAGAACCACACCCACATGCAAGCCTGAAGTCGCCAGCAAGTGCCCGATGCCCGACCGATGGAATGCCTCGCGCAACTCGCGCGGGAAGTCGCCCGTCGCACCGACCAGCATCCCCTCTACGAGTGCCGAGTCCTCTCGGCTCAGGCGTTGCTTGAGGCGCGTGCGGAGCGCTTGGCGCGCCGAGCTGAACCACCTCTGCCAGCGTCCACCACCCCACTCCACGCGCTCTATCTGGCGATCGTTGTACACCGTGGCGATGTGATGCACGCGTCGCCGTTCCAGATAGCGTGCCCAATCAAAGCGGGAGCCTACCCAGTTGCGTGGGCGATACCAGCGCGCCGTCAACACGAAAGCATCGCCATAATCGGGCGGGTTGGAGACACTGTCCCGAAAGTAGACCAGCGCGTAGGCGCGCAGAGGCGGGTCTACAAACTGACACAGCACGCGCACCCCGTTGCGGGTGGGTTCTTGCACACCGATAGCGCGCAGATAGGCGCGGGGCGGAGGGGTCTCGCGGGGCAGGTCGCTCCAAGTGGCGTAGCGCGCCCAGCCGATTACGGAAAACAGCGCCACAACCCAAAGGCGCGGTATCGCCAGCGCGAGAATGCCCCAAGCCAAAAGCCATACCCAGAACGCCATCGGGAGCGTCAGGAACTCCACCCCTGCAATCCCTCCCATCAGCCCCAGGAGCGCTTGGAGCATTGGGCGCGGGCGCAGAATGGGCGCTATGGGGCTTGCTTGCGACAGATGAAACACAGCGGTTCAGGTTCGTCGTAGTAGCAATCGCATCCGGGGCAACGGCGCCACCCTTGCTGGGCGCGCCACTTCTGATAGCGCAACGATGCCTCGCGAGCGAGCTGGAGCGCACGGCGCAGTTCGGGCGGTTCTACCCCCGCTAACTGCTCGGCGATCTCGGCGCGCTCGCTACTGGTCAACTGAACCGTGTCGGGGATGTGGGTGGGGGTCTCTGGGGTCGCTACCACTTGGGGCGCTTGAGGGAGCTGAGAGCGCACCACGAACCGAAGGTGCTTGAAGGCTTGCTCCCCTGCTAAGGTGTTCAGCCGTTCCAGGATGACCTTCTGTTGGAAATGCAGTTCCTGAAGCCAAGTGGAGTTGACCACCGCCACCCAGAGGGTATCGTCTTCCAAGCGCAGAGGGCGTGCGATGCGGGCGATGGCGTCGCCCACCACCGTGTGCCATTTCTGTAGGGCGCCGTGAATGCGCAGACGACGCTCCACCCCCCAGCGGGCAAGCACGCGACGCAATCCGACCCCGATTGGCTCAAGCTCGCTCATCGCGCTGGACGCTCCCTGCAGAAACATGGAATATCGCCGATTGGGCAATCAGTTCAGGGCTGAAAGGTGTCAGGTCGGTGCAGGTAATCAGCGTCTGGGCGCGGGGCTGGAGGAACGCCACCAACCGCGCCCGCCGTTCAGGGTCTAAGTCCGAAAACACATCGTCCAACAGCACGACGGGTGGCTCGCCTTTGATAGACTCGAACAACGGCACTTCCGACAGGCGTAGGCTCAGCGCGCAGGTGCGCTGTTGACCTTGCGAGCCGAACAGGCGGGCGTCGTAGCCCCCTATTTGGATCGCGAAGTCGTCGCGGTGCGGACCGACCAGTGTGGTCGCGCGCCGCACTTCATCGCGCTCGGCTTGGTGCAGGGCTTGCACGAACGCCTCGTGCCAATCTTCCTCTTTTTCGAGGAGTGTGGTGCCGATGGGCAAGCCGGGCTGATAGAGCAGTTCAAGGCGCTCCTGCTCGCCCGTGAGCGCAGAGTGAACCCCCTGAGCCGAATGGGTGAGGCGCTCCAAGAACTGCTTGCGCGAATGGAAAAGGCGCGCCCCATACTTGACCAGTTGGGCGTTCCATTCCGGCAGGCTGTCCAAAGTGCCGATGCCCTCTTGATAAGCGCGCAGGAGGTTGTTGCGCTGTTCCAGCGCGCGCTTATAGTGCGCCAGCGAATAGAGGTACCGATGGCTCAGTAGGGCAATCTCGGTGTCCAAAAAGCGGCGTCGGTCGGCGGGTTCACCCCGCACGATTTGGAGGTCTTGGGCAGTGAAGCAGACAGTACCCAAGTACCCTACCAGACTGCTCTGTCGGCTGACCGGTTCGCCGTTGAGCCAGACTTGACGCTTCGTTTGCAAGGGCAGGCGCAGTTGGAGCTCGTCGGTCAGCTCTTCGCGGACGAATCGCACGCTCAATCGTGTTTCGGTAGCACCCCAGCGCACCAAATCGCTCTCTCGCACAGGGCGCAGAGGGCGGAGTGTGCTGAGATAATACAGCGCTTCCAAGAGGTTGGTCTTGCCCTGCGCGTTGGCACCTACAAAGATGTTCAGCTGGGGCGAGAACTCCAGCTGAGCCTGCTCGTAGTTGCGGAACTGCCACACGCGCAGAGCCAGCACATACATGCTCAGACGAGGGGCGTTTTGCCGGGCATCGGAACCGGGTCTTGGTAGCCAGCCATATCCAAGCTAATCCGTTGGACACGCTCCACCAGATTGAGCTTGGAGTTCATCGCCTGTTGCCAAGTGACGACCTTGCCCGTATAGGCGGACATGCGCCCCATGATCGCGGTCAGGGTGCTTTCGGCAATCGTGCGCGTCTCGTTGATGGGGTTACCGTCTCGAAGGCTCTTGATGAGTACGCTATGCTCCAGCACATACGGATTGGGCCACTGGCGTCCCGGTTCCCAAGTCTGCTTACCACGCACATAGAAGTTGGTGAACTGCTCCATCAGCGCGGTGCCCTCTGAGCCGACCACCAGGTTCGACACGCGGAAGGCGGTGTTGTCCATCTGTCGGCACATCGCCGTCACCCGTATGCCGTTGGTGAACTCATATTCTATCGTGAAGTGGTCGTACACATCGCCATATTCGGGTGCGGTGCGCACTTGGCGTCCGCCCATCGCCATCGCGCTTACGGGGGTGCTGTCCATCACCCAGTTCATCACATCGATGTTATGCACAAACTGCTCTACGGGCTGGTCACCCGCGATCCAGTTGTAGAAAAGCCAGTTGCGCAGTTGGTACTCCATCTCTGACCATTCAGGCTGGCGCGGTTTGACGCCCGGACTGCCTGCGTTGTAGTAGGCGTACATCGTGCGCAGTTGCCCGATTTGCCCGTCACGAATACGCTGGATTACTTCTGTGTAACCGGGGTGGTGACGATACTGGGTGCCGGGCATCACGCCGAGCCGTTTCTGGGTAGCGATTTCACCCCCACGAAGCACCATCCGCACGCCCTCGGGGCAGACGGCGACGGGCTTCTCCATAAACACATGCTTGCCCGCTTCCACCGCGTACAGGAAATGGACGGGACGGAAAGCAGGAGGGGTACACAGTAGCACCATGTCAATCCCGCTGTCAATCACCGACTTGTACGAGTCGAAGCCCAAGAAACAGCGCTCTTCGGGCACATCGGCGCGCTCTTTGAACTCTTCCCTCAGCCCTAATCGGCTGGCGTCCAGTCGGTCTTTGAAGATGTCGCCTAAGGCGTGGATGACCACGCTGGGGTCGGCGCGCAGGCAGTCCATCGCTGCGCCCGTGCCACGCCCCCCACATCCGACCAGCCCCACCCGAATGCGGTCGGAGCCTTGAGCGTGGGCGAACAGTTCAACGGGGAGTGCGCCCAGAGCGACGGTCGCCGTCAGCCCCACTGTGCCTTTCAGAAACTCTCGCCGCGAGAGTGTGCGTTCCCTATCAGCCACCATGCTTGCCATACCAGTAGTATACACGCCACGAGGGGGAATTCCTGCCCTCTGTGGGGGGCAGGAAACAGAAGAGGCTCAACGAAACACACTCTGCGTACCATCTATGGATAGAACTGCTTTTGAGCAGATTGTACGAGCCTCCATTCAGAGCCTGAAACACCTGACATGGCTCGTAGAGCTGGGCGTAGTGAGCCACGATATACTAATCTCGAGACTTACAGGGCTTGGAAGACGCGAGGAGAAGGTTGAAATGACAGGCTGTCTGCCACGCAGTGTCAAGAAGGTGATTGTGCCTCCTATCAAGTGTCAAGGGATTAAGACAAAGCTTGTCCCCTTCGTAATGCAGAACATCCGCTGGGGTGGGAGGGGACGCTGGATTGAACCTTTCTTAGGGTCGGGCGTGGTTGCCTTCAATGTGGGTGCCAAGTATGCTCGCTTAAACGATATCAACCCGTATATTATAGAACTGTATCGCGGGATTTATCTTGGGCAGATTATACCCAAGCAAGTCGGAGCCTACCTGGAAGCTGAAGGCGCAAAACTACTCAAGCTCGGTGAGAGCCACTATTACCATGTACGCGAGCGTTTCAACCGCACTGGAGACCCGTTGGACTTCCTATTCTTGAGTCGAGCATGCTTCAACGGCTTGATGCGATTCAACGCCAACGGTGAATTCAATGTGCCGTTTTGCCGAAAGCCTGACCGCTTTAGAAAGCCCTACATTACGAAGATAGTCAATCAGGTGCGCGCACTCGCTAACCTAATGCAGGGCAAAGAATGGCGGTTCACTGTTGGAGATTGGCGCGCTTGTTTACAAGATGTGGAACCTGAAGACTTTGTCTACTTGGACCCTCCGTACATCGGACGACATACTGACTACTACCAGAGTTGGGACGATGCTGAGGCGGAAGACCTTGCGAAAGTGGCTCAATCACTTCCCTGTGGTGTTGCACTGTCGATGTGGAAGCAGAACGCCTTTCGTTCCAACCTTCACCTTGAACGAAACTGGAGCGGTTATGTAGTGCGTACCTTCAAGCATTTCTATCATATCGGCTCGACAGAAGATTTGCGACATCCTATGGAAGAAGCGCTGGTCATAAAACCAGGCTATGAAGTAGAGGAGGCTGAACTCCCTCGCTCACTCTTGGACAACCAGATGAGCCTCTTACTCGTCGCTGACGATTAACCTCAGACCAGTGCGGGTATCTCCATATCGCTGCTGTGTCCGGGGAACATTTTGGCGTTGGGGTCTATCACCGACTTGGCGTGGTTGACCGCTGTGCAGACCTCGCCGACCCCTGTGGCAATCAGTTTGAGCTTGCCCTCGTAGGTACACACATCGCCCGCTGCGTAGATGCCCGTCAGGTTCGTCTGCATGTAGTGGTTGACCCGGATAGAGTTGCCCTCCAGTTCCAAGCCCCAGTGCTTCAAGGGTCCGAGGCTCGCCACGAAGCCCAAGTTGAGGATAACCGCGTCCACAGGAAGGACGGTTTCTTCTTGAGATTTGTTGTGGAAGATGGTGGCAGATTCGAGGTGTCCATCGCCCGACACGCGTCGGAGTTCGTAAGGCGTGAGGATTTTCACAGGCGAGCGTCGCAGTTCCTGCACGCTCTGCTCGTGGGCGCGGAACTCGTCGCGTCGGTGGATGAGGGTCACCTGATGAGCAATCGGGTAGAGGTTGAGCGCCCAATCCACTGCCGAGTCGCCCCCGCCAACAATCAGCAGGCGCTTGCCCGCGAAGAGGCTCTTTTCGCGCACGCCGTAGTAAACGCCGTTGCCTTCAAACTCGGCGACACCCTCTGCGTTCAGTTTGCGAGGCGAAAACGCGCCGACCCCCGCGCAAATCACGATGGTGCGCGTGTCGTGTTCGTTCCCCGTGTGGGTGAGGATACGCCAGCCTTCCTCAATGCGTTCTAAGCGCTCGGCACGCTCCTCTAAGCAGATGGTGGGGTGAAAGCGCATCGCTTGGCGCGTCATCTGGTGCGCTAAATCTTTCGCCAGTACTTCGGGGAAGCCCGGCATATCGTAGATGTACTTCTCAGGGTAGAGCGCCATCAACTGCCCGCCAAGCTCGGGCAGGCTATCGATGATTTTGACGCGCATCCCGCGCAAGCCTGCGTAAAACGCACCAAATAAGCCCACCGGCCCGGCACCGATGAGCGTTACATCGTATAAGTCGCCTCGCATGTCCAAATTGTACCTAAGCCCCACCTCCTGCGGGAAGTGGGGCTTGAAGGCTTCTTAGGTTCGCCTATTAGGCAGAAACGAGCTCTTCCAACCGCTCGGTGTCCGACGCTTCCAGCGTGCAGTTGAGGGAACTGCTGAACAACTTGTACAGCACATTCAACGAGGTTTGTTCGACTTGCTCGGTGGTGATGCCGAGTCGTTCGGCAATCGTTTCTGCCTCCAGACCCTCAGCAAACAAATGCAACACACTCCGCTCTCGCTCGGTTAGCTTCTGCTCCATCGTCATAGTCCTCCTTTGGGCTATGGAGATTATACCTACTGGATTATCGGTCTTGTCAAGTCGATTTTGGGGGTGTTTGAAAATGCTGGGAGCGCGGGCGTTGCGCCCATTTGTGGCTTGGGCATCCTTGCCCAAGATATCTTTCGGGTATAAGCAACCGTGTCCAAGAGGCTTGTAGTGCAGGCGAGACGCCTGCGTTCCCAGCGGACACAGCCTACCTTACCTCGTGGCTTGCGTGATTGCTACACGGGCAGGATGTCCGTGCCACGATTTTTCAAACACGCTCTGCTTCTGTTGACAGTTTTGTTGTGGTGAAACTGGGAACCCCCACTTCGCCCTTCGGGTACAATTCAGGCGATGGCACGCAAGCGCGGTACGGTTCTCCTTGCGATGAGTGGTGGGGTGGATAGCTCGGTCGCGGCGGCGGTTCTCCAGAAGCGCGGCTATGAAGTTGTTGGCGTCACGATGCAGATTTGGCAGGAGTCGCACCCCGACCCCAAGCACGGGGGCTGTTGTTCCCTAGGGGCGGTGGAAGATGCACGCCGTGTGGCACGACGGTTGGGCATTCCCCACTATGTGCTGAACTTTCGGCGCATGTTCGCCGATACCGTCATCCGCGACTTCATCCACGAGTACCGACGCGGGCGCACCCCAAACCCTTGTGTGCAGTGCAACCGCTTCGTCAAGTTTGATGCGCTTCTGCGGAAGGCGGATGAGCTGGGCTGTGATTACATCGCCTCAGGGCACTATGCCCGAACGCGCTTCAACCCCCACACAGGACGCTGGAACCTCCTACGCGCCATCAACAAGGCGAAAGACCAGTCCTATGTGCTGTATATGCTGAGCCAAGATGCCCTGAAGCGCACCCTCTTCCCGCTGGGCACGATGTCCTCCAAGGCGGAGACGCGCCAGATGGCACGCGAACTGGGACTGTGGACTGCCGACAAACCCGATAGTCAGGAGATATGCTTCGTGGCGCATGTCGGCGGCTATCACGACTTTCTACGCGAGGTAACGCCCGATGCGTTTCAGCCTGGCGAAATCCGCGACTCGCAAGGGCGCGTGCTGGGCACCCACAACGGGATCGCCCTCTACACCGTCGGACAACGCAGACGCCTCAACATGGGCAACACGGGCAAGCCCCTTTTTGTATTGCGCATTCTGCCCGAAGAGAACGCGATTGTCGTGGGCACCGAAGCGGAGCTCTACGAGCGTGAGGCACTCGTGAGCGAAATCACCTGGAGCAGTATCCCGAATTTAGAGAAGCCGATGAGGGTTTATGCAACCGTGCGGTATAATATGCCGACGGCGCCCGCGACGCTTTACCCTACGGCGAAGTCCGATATGGCGCGATTGGTGTTTGACCAGCCTGTGCGCGCCATTACGCCAGGGCAAATAGCGGTGTTCTACAAGGGCGAAACGGTCGTCGGCGGAGGGACGATCCAGTCCCAGTACGTAGGGGAGGCGGACGAAGAAACCACTAACCGAGCGGTCAAGCGCGCTCTGCAAATGGTTCAGCCCTTCCTGTTGCAAGAGGTAGGAGGATGAATACACTCTTAATCGTGCTAATCACCCTGATGAGCATCACGCTGTTGGTGCTGTGTTGGGCGGTGATTGCTCTGCTGGTGCAGGCGCGCCGTCAACTGCCCTTGCTCAACCAACGCGTGGACGAGATTAACCTGCGTGTCCTGCGCCTGCTGGATGAGACGCTTCCCACCATCCAAAGCACGCACAAGGCGCTGGACGAGGCGACCCGCGCCCTGCACGAAGCAGCAGAGACTATAGAGAACCTGCACATCGTCACCGATAATGTGCGCCATAAGTTAGAGGTCGCCGATGAGGTCGCAGGCAAAGTGCGCCGTCTGCCTGAGAAGACCGCTCGCCTGCTCGGTCGTTTGGTACACCACAGTTTCAAATTAGGAGGACGGCTCGTCTCAAGACAAATCCAGAAGATGACCGAGCCTCCCCGCCCCACCGTCTATTCCGTGGATAGGTCTCCTAAACCGCGCTTGGAAGAGAAGTCGGTAACTGAGACGGTGAGGGGGGAAACCAACCATTCCGCCATAGAGAAGGCGGAGAGTGCTTCCGCAGGGGAAGCCCTACAAACCCAGACAGAAGGAGGAACCAACGATGCAGAACCACGATGAACGCAGTGGCGTGCTGTACCTGTTAGCCGGTATCGGACTGGGCGTGCTGATTGGCGCCGTGATTGGACTGCTGTTCGCGCCGAAAGCGGGCGAGGAGTTGCGCGGCGAGCTGGGTCAGCGTGTGCATGACCTGACCGAGAAGGTGCGCGAACTCTCCCACAAAGTCGCAGAGCGTGGGGGCGACACTGTCCGCACCGTTCGCGAGCGCATCGCCCGCAAGACCCACGAAGTCGCTGAGGAAATCGCTGGCGACGAAGCCTGATGGTCTTTGCGCGCGTTGTCGGCTGGGTGGCGGTCTTCTCTGCCACCCTCGCCTTCCTAATCTGGGTACGCGATGCGCTCGCTCCCTTCATTATTGGGGGTGTGATCGCGCTTTTGCTCAACCCGATGGTGGAAGCCCTCTGCCGAAGGGGGCTGAAACGAGCGCGCGCCGTGTTCAATGTGTTTTTTGCTTTCCTGATTATTCTCACCGCCATCGGTTTCGTAGCAGGACCGGTGTTCTATGCCCAAGCTCGAGGGCTGATCGAATCGTTTAGCAACCAAAACAACGGCGACCTAACCAAAACCATAGACCGCTGGACGCGCGAGGCGCGAGCATACCTCCAGCAGGAACTCCCCCGACGCCAACAGTGGATTGAACGCAACCGCGAACTGCTGGAGAGGCTCAACCTGCCCACCGACCCCAAACAGCTGACCGATGCGCTCACCGTGCGCCTTCGCGACAGGGCGAACGAGTTCCTGCTGAACTACACTGCGAATGCGGTCAACACGCTGTTGGGCACACTTTTGGGATTGCTCTCCCGTGTGCTGTGGCTGATTATTATCCCCCTGAGTACCTACTTTTTCCTGATGGATATGCCCTCTATCCAGCGGGCGTTCTTGTTTCTCATTCCACCCGCCCAGCGCGCGGCGGTGCGCCAACTGCTCTCGGAAATCGGTTCGCTCTTCTTCCGATACATACGCGGGTTGGTTACCGCAGCGGTGACCTATGGGATTGTGAGCGCTATTATGTACTGGCTTATGGGCGCGCCGAACCCCCTCCTGCTGGGCGTGTTGGCGACCGTGCTGTATCCCATCCCCTACATCGGGGCGTTGCTGATAGCGCTCAGTTCGGCAGGCTTCACCCTGCTGTTCGGTCCGACCCACGCGTTCCTGTTTCTTATCCCGATGTCCAACCTGTGGCATGCGATTTCAGTCGTCGCCGTTGCGATGGTAATCAACAACTTATTTGACCTATTCGTCTACCCCCGCTTGGTGGGGGGCGCTGTGGGACTGAGACCTTTGGTGAGCCTCATGGCGGTGGTCGTGGGAGCCAATATCGGCTCCAAAATCGCTGGGGGACTGATGGGCGGAATTTGGGGAATGCTCCTCGCCGTGCCGGTGGCGACCACACTCAAGATTGTGCTGGAGCGACTGCTCTACTTCGTGTACGGGGAGGCAGATTTCTTGGAGTTGCCCGACTCGTTGGAGTCAACTCCGGCAGAGGGTGTTTGAAAAATCGTAGCACGGGCATCCTGCCCGTGAAAAATCGGGTAGGTCAGGGCAGAATGGGTCTGCTGGGAGCGCAGGCGTCTCGCCTGCACATTCGTTGAAAAACAGCTTGGGCAAGGATGCC
>CAKZQI010000053.1 GCA_937139515.1 uncultured Armatimonadota bacterium
AGGTTCATCAAGAAGAGGTCAGAGCCGCCCTTGCCACTTCCAGTGAACACTAAGTAGGCGCCATCGGGGGAGAGGTCGAACGAGACGGTACGATAACTAATCTGAGCATTGCCCTGTGCGAACGATCCATTCGTGGGCATCTTTTGACAGCCCCACAACAAGACTCCTAAGGCCGCCATCATATATGGTTTCACCACCTGAAAAATACGAAGCCTGTTTAAAATGTCTCTCATACTGTACCTCCCACAAGTAGCCCCTAGTAGAGACAGATTCTGGAAGCTTGAAGAGCCATCCAGAGGATGATAGCCGCTTTGGCTCTCCGACAAAAAGCGGGGTTAGGGGAACGCGAACAGTCGGCTCGCGAAGCACAGGCTATAAGAGCGAGATCACATGCTACGCAAGCGCAACTAAAGCGCCATACACACAGGTTGTTGCAACCATTATTTTCAAAGCACTCATCATGTTTGCAACAGCAAGAGTCCAGCTCATCCTGCGGCTGAGGAAACACATTTGGATTATGAGGACTGCAATCCCCGTAGTTCAGGTTCGGAACACGGGGCGGATGTCCCATACCGCACCAGAAGCCATAGACAGGGAAACTCAGAGACAGGGGGCGTCTTGGAGGTGAAGGTGAAGGGGGCAAAACAGGTGGCATCTCCTCACACTGCCCACCCCGACAACTTCCATACCCCAGCGGAGGGCACACTGCCGTCTGGGTGGGCACAACAACCGCACACTTGCACGGCGCCGAGGGTGCGTTGAGAAGGTTTAGCCCGTTGCTATCCGTTGGGTAGTACTCACTCGTCCCGCCATTTGCGCCCATCATCAGCAACTCCCCACCTGAGTAGCGGAACTGCCAGTTCTGATTGTACCCCAGCGCACTGCCTGCTGGCAAGCAATCCTCCCCACTCGTCCAACTCGTGTTCCCCATCGCTCGGTTATACACCCGCATCGGTGTTCCCCCACATCCGATACGACACAGGTACCGATACTCCTGCTGGTTCAGGTGGTCTTTTTTCCACACCTTGCCACCGTCGCTATTATACTCATACGAATACGCCGTCGTTTGGTTCCCGTTTCTAAAGTCTCGCCTTAGATTCACTACTTTAGCTTCTGAGTGGTAGGCACTTGAGATACAATCAGACCCTTAGTAGATTTTCAAGCTCTCTAAAATTTTGAGCCTCTTATCCATATCTTTGACCCGCACATCACCCGAGACCACCACAATCCCCTTTTCGCCCTGTACCAAAACGACCACCTCTTGAAACTCTCCTGATGGAACGGAGCGTATCTCAATCGCAGGATATCCCCCGTAGTTCAACATACGCTCTGCCGCAACACTTAGGTTTCTTTTCATATTGCGGTGCCACTCCTCCACATCCCGTTCCCTCTGGAGAGGGTAGTACCGCAGGAGCAAACGCCCCCATTCACCATCTAAGCGCACATTCTGCTTAGCAAGCGGACTACCTACCTCATTGCGAAAAGCGATATTCCCAATATCCGCGGGAACTTGCAGACTAAAATTCTCCAAGACAATCAGAAAATGGTTGCCTTTGTCTATGACTCGTGCGGGAATGTGCTTGGGAGTAGGTGTTCTGCACCTGCTTAAACCAACTCCCAGCACAATTCCCAGCACAGTCACTAACGCCACTAGCCACCAAGCACGCATGTTTCTCGTGGGTCTCTTGGGTTCTATGGGTACTTTTTCTGACAGCGTTTCCATCCTAAGTCGCGTTCCATGTCATTCGCTCTTCGTGACAATACCGTAGAACAGACTACACTTTCATAGTGTTCAATTTGATTATGTCGTTTCCACCACTTCTCACAAACATTTTTGTAGCATTTGTAGCCCGAGTGGGTTGGTGGTATCCCTATCGGCTTATCCCCCATACAACGAGCCGATGGACGTCCCTTTTGGTCGTTTGGGACGGGGATAGGGGGCAGCAGAATAGGAATAGGGTAAATAAATGGTGGGTTAGGAGGCAACAAAGGCATGAGTGGCGGGTTGCAGCTCCCACCACTCCCATCACACCCGCCATACCCCAGCGGAGGACACACTGCTATTCGGACGGGCTCAATAACCGAACATTTGCACGGCTGCGAGGGCGCGTTGAGAAGATTCAGCCCGTTGCTATCCGTCGGGTAGTACCCACTCGTCCCGCCATTCGCGCCCATCATCAGCCACTCCCTACCTGAGTAGCGGAACTGCCAGTTCTGGTCGTATCCCAGCGTACTGCCTGCTGGCAGATAGTCCTCCCCACTCGTCCAACTCGCGTTCCCTATCGCTCGGTGATACACCCGCATCGGCGTGCCCCCACATCCGATACGACACAAGTACCGATACTCCTGCTGGTTGAGATAGTCCTGCTACCACATATGCGCTATTGTATCGCCCAAAGTCTCGCTAACTCATGAGTCGTGCATTCCACGCGTAAGAATGGTGCCCTTCGCATCGGTCTCCCAGTACAGCCATATATAACCGGTCAGCTCAGCCTCGTAGTAAAATGTCGGGCGCCGAGCAGTATCCAACGAGGTGCCCACACGCTTGTTTTCCAAATCCAACATAGGTCCCTGCCATATTTGCTTGAACCCTGATCTGACCAACGACAGAGTAATGTCGTGGTCATCCGAAGCGCCTAAGTCTATGTTCACCTCGTTGAGTTCGGCACGGGGAGACACATCACCCCTCTGAAGCACGAGATAACGCACAGGCTTTTGCCCATAGAACCAAACAATCACGCGTTCGGCATCGTCGTTTCGTGCGTATTTTAGAATGGAGAGGAGTTCTACCTTTTCTTGTGCCTGAGCGAACTTGACCACCCGCCATCGCTTCATCTCGTCATACTGTTTTATCTCGCTTATGTTTCTTGCTGAAGCGAAAGTTTCTACCTCTTCTTTGCGTTTTTCGAGCTTACTGCCGTAATACAAATGCCAGCCTATCCGATCCATCTGCCGAGAGAGTACAGGCAACAGCAACCAAGTTGCCAACAGCATCGACACTACAAACAGCGCCAACACTACAAATTGGATCCAAAGGTATCTTCTCAGTGCTATTTGATAACACCTCGATAACCTTTCTTACGACAGCAACTCTGACAGTCCAACCATGGATTATGTGATCCCGGAAGCAGAGCATCAAAAATCGTTTTTGGCATTTGTGCACGAATTAAGGTAGCTCCACAATCCACACCATCGAAATTCGCTATTTCATCGTATACTTGGAGATGTCGCAAACCGTGATAGATGAAAACAATCGGTGCAAGCACGACCGACATCCCAATCGCTTGCTTCGTAGACCCTACGACAGTCATATCCCAACCTCTGTCGGTCAGAACGGTTCCGATTGATCCCTCTCTGGAACAAACTGGAGGGTAGTAACCCAGGGGTGCGCTCGCTTCCAGACGAACTGAAACCCCGTCTGCGTATCAATCACGAGAACCTCCCCATGCGCCATCATCGGCCAAGATGTCCTTATCACCAGATACCGCTCATCTGTAAACGAAAGCAACATCGCGCTACCTCGGCTCACAACCGATAGGTTTTGAGAATGCTTGGCGGCGGGGAAGCGTACC
>CAKZQI010000054.1 GCA_937139515.1 uncultured Armatimonadota bacterium
TAGGGGACTGGGTGGCAGGAGGTGGTTGGGCATATTATCAGGATTGGTTTGGGGTCGAGGTAGGGACAGAGTATTTTCCTGCAGCACTCCCCAAACCCGCGCTTGAGTATGTGGGCAGTGAAGAAGGGATTTTGGGGAGCTCTTGCGGTGATGGTTATGTTCCTGTCTTTGCGCTGATGTTGCAAGGGGAGCAGAAAGGTCAGAAACCGGGGCAGCGACCTGATTCTCCTAAGAAGAGACCTGTCCCCAAAAACTTTGGCGAATGCATGAAAGCCTGTGCTGACATGCGAGAGAAAGAAGAAGATGCGTGCTTCGCAACATACGATGCCTGCATGAAGCAGGCTAAAGAAGACCCGAAGGCTGTAGAAAATTGTAATATACGGCTTCATAATTGCTTGGGCAATGCCAATGGTGCGTACTACGCCTGTACATATCTATGTTACGATATCCCGGATGCGCCAAAACGAAGCAGACCAATACTCAATCCCGAGGTGGGATTTGGAAACCTTATACCACCTACTGCTCCTCTATATCCACCGTGCTACGACAAATACCCAGGCTTGCCATTACCCGAACCCCCTTCAAAGTGGAGACCCAATCCCCAAAAAAATAGATTGATGGAGGGAAAACCATGTGGATGATAAGCGTCTGGATTGCAGTGACTGGAGGATGGATGGATACAAGCATTCACAAACCTTTACCAGCCGTGTGGAACCAGCCCAATCTACAGGTTCAGTTCCAGCCAACACCTGAGTGGCGTACCTACCCATTCCCCAGCGTGAGCCTGCCCAGGGTCGTTTATAAGGACGGGCAAAAGTACACACTCAGCTGGACACTGGAATGCTGGGAACTCGCCGAGCAGAACCGTCGAACTGATGCTTCCCGTAGCATACTCCTTCGCTTTGAAAAGGTCTCTGTTCCTGACCCGTTATCGCCCGACTTTGTGTTAGACCGAATAAGGGAGTGGAAGATACTACAGTTCCAGCTCCATCTGAGGGATGCAGATTCGGTTCAGCTACAAGAGAGTACGGATTTACATCCTCTGACCTTGCCAAAGCCTCTGAAAGGCGTGGTCTGGAACTATTCTGCTGACAGGTTCTCACTTTTTCTGTCTCCAGTGTCCCGCGTCAATGTGCGTACTCTTGTGATTGTGGACGATGTTCAGAAAAGTCTGGTTATGATTTCGCTGGAATGTGAAGACGAGGAGGCTCTTGACAAGCTCTGGAAAGGCGTGCTGGCAAGCGTAAAGATAGTTTCGAAATAGCCATCGCTTTAGACCCTGATGACCTGAGAGCCTACCATCAGATGGCAAGTCTTCTGAGGCAGATGGGGTTTGACCCCACCGCCGACAAAGTGTTAGAGGAATGACAAATATGAACACTGCATGATGGGATGTATGGGAGTCGCTGGATGCCTTATCCCGCTACCTACGGGAAGTGGGCTTTTATGGGAGCTATGGCAGTGGGGGGTGAACTATGGGCGTGGTTCCTCCGATTGGTGCGAAGACGCTTTAGTGACTGAATTAGGTATTATCGAGGGACATAAATGCAAGCGTGCCATTATACCCAAACGTCCCGGAATTGGTTCGCGTGAATGGAACTGTTGTGACAGATTCTGCCGAGCAACTGTAAGGATGCTATGAGATACAAGATTTATGTATCCATTCTGATGCTTTGCACCGTAGTCGGTGTGCTGGTGCGTGCTCCAGTGATTCTCGCCCAGCGTCTTTCTGACACGCTTGTCCTACAAGAGGTTTACGCTCCCTCTTTCGAGGCTACGGTCGAACTGACCTCAGGTATGGAGGTATCCTCACCGACCCGCGTGTGGGTAGATGCTGATGGCTTGAGCATGGACTTGTATGAGGGCGAACGGCTCACCGGAAGGATGACCCTGAAAAGGACAACAAAGATAGGTATGAAGCTTATCTATCCCAACACAGAGGGCTTCATCGATCGGTTGCACAGTGCTCAGCCGATTCGCACTGGAGTGAAAGTCAAAGTGTATCGTGTACTGTTGAATGGGGCGTACTTGGTGTTTTACGACTCGGCAGACAACTATTTAGGCTACTGGTTTATTTGGTGGAATACCTGATATGGCAAAAAATGAACCTGACTGCGCGATAGTTCCGGCTGCGATTTGGGGGGTCACTTATGTCGCCTCTGCACTACTGCTCTCTCGTCTACCTTACTTTCCTTGGTGGATAGAGGTTGCATTTCTGGCAGGCTTACTGTTATCAGGAGTTTGGATTACAGTGATTGTCTTTCAGCATCGTTGCTCACTTTTTGCACGGGTTGTCGTGTTGATGAGCGTTTTTATTTTTCATGCTCAATATATGCTAACCTTTCTTGCTCTTGAAGTATTAGGAAGCGGTTGCTTTGAAACAATTACTCTTCTCAGTTTGATGTTTCTTTTGTTTTGGGTCTCAGCAATTATTCTGGCAAGTCGACGGCAAAAGCAGAACTTCTGAACGAGGACAATTCCACAACCAATAGGGGATATCAACGCCCTGATGTGTAGAAACAGTGGTTCTTATACTCTGCACAGGTGGTGAAGATAGAACGGAACTTTAGAAACGGGAACCAAACGACGGCGTATGAGTATGGATACAACAGCGACAGTGGCAAGGTCTGGAAAAAAGACCATCGGAACCAGCAGGAGTATCG
>CAKZQI010000055.1 GCA_937139515.1 uncultured Armatimonadota bacterium
AGGGCATCCTCAAAGCGGTGCTTCTTCTCCTTCAGCTCGGTCTCGGTTGCGGCGCCGACCTTCAGCACCGCTACACCACCCGACAGCTTCGCCAGACGCTCTTGGAGCTTCTCGCGGTCGTAGCTGCTGTCGGTGGTCTCAATCAGGCGTTTGATTTGGGCGATTCGTCCCTGCACGGCATCCGCCGAGCCTGCGCCCTCAATAATCGTGGTGTCTTCCTTGGTGATGACCACCTTCTTCGCCTGACCGAGCATGTCCATCGTGACGCTCTCCAGCTTGATGCCGAGGTCTTCCGAGATGAACCGCCCGTTGGTCAGGATAGCGATGTCTTCCAGCATCGCCTTGCGTCGCTCGCCGAAGCCGGGCGCCTTGACCGCTGCGACCTGAAGGATCCCGCGCAGTTTGTTCACCACGAGGGTCGCCAGCGCATCGCCGTCGACATCCTCCGCGATAATCAACAGCGGTCGGCGCGCTTGGGCGATACGCTCCAGCAGAGGCAGGAGGTCTTGCGCCGAGCTAATTTTCTTCTCGTGGATGAGGATGAGCGGGTTCTCCAGAACCGCCTCCATTCGCTCAGGGTCGGTGATGAAGTAGGGCGAGATGTACCCGCGGTCAAACTGCATTCCCTCCACGAACTCCACGGTGGTCTGGGTGCCCTTCGACTCTTCAATCGTAATCACGCCGTCCTTGCCGACCTTGTCCATCGCTTCGGCAATCATCTTGCCGATTTCGGGGTCGTTGCCAGCGATGGTAGCGACATACTCAATCTGCTCCTGCTCGGTGACGGGAATGGCATGCTCCTTGATGGTGGCAACGGCGCGCTCGACGGCTTTCTCAATCCCGCGCTTGAGCGAGATGGGGTTGCCACCCGCGGCGACATAGCGCATCCCTTCATTCACGAGCGCTTGCGCCAGCACGGTTGCGGTGGTGGTGCCGTCGCCTGCCACATCGTTGGTCTTGGATGCCACCTCTCGGCAGAGCTGGGCACCCATATTCTCCCAGGGGTCGGTCAGTTCAATCTCTTTGGCGACCGTCACGCCGTCCTTGGTGATGATGGGGGCGCCCCACTTGCGGTCTAAGACCACATTGCGCCCTCGGGGACCGAGCGTGACCTTCACTGCGTTCGCTACTTTATTAACACCGCGCTCCAGAGCGCGTCGGGCTTCATCATTGAACTTCAACATTTTTGCGGGCATGGTTTCACCTCCTATTTAGTTTTCGCGGATTGCGTAGATTTGGTCTTCGTCCAAAATGAGGTACTTCTTGCCTTCGTACTCAAACTCGTTGCCTGCATATTTGGAGAAGACGACCTTGTGTCCGACTTGGACGGTCATCGGGGCGCGCTCGCCGTTGTTGAGCAGTCGCCCGGGTCCAACGGCGACCACAACGCCTTCCTGCGGGCGCTTCTTCGCCGTGTCGGGCAGGATAATCCCGCTCGAAGTGGTCTCATCCTCTTCTATCAGCTCGATCACAACCTTGTCGTTGAGTGGTCGAAAAGTCATGGTATCACCTCCTGAGTTCAAATTGAACCTGATTTTAGCACTCTCAAGGCGAGAGTGCTAATAGGTTATACCCGACAACATAGGGGGTTTGTCAAGGGGGGTGTTTGAAAAATCACTGGGAGCGCGGGCGTCCCGCCCACTCGTGGCTTGGGCAAGATGCCCAAGCAAAGGTTCAGGCTTCAGTGTACCCCTTTTGCTCACGGGCAAGATGCCCGTGCTACTTTTCAAACACCCTCAGGGAGGGTGAACTAACAAGGGTACATTAGTTGAGTTCATTTTCCTAAAACACCTGCTCACTTTTAGACGCAAGCAGGTAGCCTTGAGCCGTGCGCTTCGCTTCCACCTGAAAAGCCCACCCTGTCACCCTGAGCGTCAGCGAAGGGTCTCTACTTCGGGTGGCACCGAGATTCTTCGCTTCGCTCAGAATGACAACCCTCACTTTGTCACCCTAAGCGTAGCGAAGGATCTTGTCACTCTGAGCCGAAGGCGAAGAGCCTCGCTTCGCTCAGAATGACAGCAGGGGGCGAAGGGACTAACGAAGGAGCGTCATAATATGGGTGGGTTGGCGTAATTTTGAACTCAATCAGCGTACCTTGTCTTTCCCCTGTCGAGCTATCCCTTGAGACCCGTGAGCGTAATCCCGCGCACAAACGCACGCTGAGCCACCAAGAAAAGCACCACCAACGGCGCCGTGACAACCAGCCCCGCCGCCATCAGCAAGTTCCACTGCTCGCCGTGCCTGCCCAAAAAATACTGCAGACCGACCGCCAAAGTGAACTTGCTGGAGTCGTTGAGGTAGATGAGCGGTCCCATAAAATCGGTCCACGCCCACACGAACGAAAACAGCGCCACCGTCGCTATCGCAGGCTTCGCCAACGGCACCACCATCCGCCACAGGATAGCCCAGTCGCTACATCCATCCAGATAGGCAGAGTCGAGCATCTCCTGCGGGAATGATAGGAAAAACTGCCTCAGCAGGAAGATGAGGAATGCATTCCCCAAGAAGGCGGGCACCACCAAAGGCAGAAAAGTGTCCACCCATCCCAGCGAGCGAAAGAGCAGGAACACGGGCAACAGCGTCACCTGCGGGGGGAGCATCAGCGTGCTGAGCATCATCCAGAACCAGAAGTTGCGCCCACGCCAGCGCATCCGAGCGAACGCATAAGCTGGGGGCAAACAGCTCAACAGCGTGCCCACCACACTCAGCAGGGCAATCACCAGCGTATTGCGCAGGTAGAGCCAAAACGGGAAGGTGTTGAGCGCTTCGGCGTAGTTTTCCCAAGCAAGGCGCGTCGGTATCCAGACGATGTGTTCGGAAAAGAGCGCCTCGTCCGCCTTGAGCGAGGTGCTCACCATCCAGAAAATCGGGAGCATGAACAGCCCACCGAGCGCTATCAGCACCCCGTGCGCCATCACCAGCCGCCATCCTGAACCGCGTTGTTGCCGTGTCATCCCACCACGCCGCGCTTCGTCTCCTGCACCAGCCAGTCCACCACCGCCTTAAGGTCGCCCCCCGTCTCCTCGTACACGCGGAGTTGGTGGTCGGCGCTAGTACCCTCTCGGACGATTCGGCGAGCGCGCTTGACCTCCTCCCAACTGCCCAGGTGCTCGGCGTAGGGGCGTAGGAGGTCGACCATCTCGTCCACCAGCTCTTCAAAGGGCACCGCCTTGCTACGCCCGAAGTCAATCAATTCGCCGTGGATGCCGTGCCGAACGGCGCGCCACTTGTTTTCTCGTATTAGGTCGCGGTGATAAATGCGCCACGAGCGGTTGCCAAGGCGCAAGTCCACCAAGAACGCCACCAGCGCTTGCACCATCGCCACGATACAGACCGCGTCCTCCACATAGGTGCAGATGTCGCACACGCGAAACTCCAGCGTCTTGAACTTGGGATGGGGACGCACATCCCACCAGACCTTCGTGCGGTCATCAATCACCCCAACCTGCTCCAGCGTGCACATCATACGGTCGTAGTCGGCGTACGAGGCGAACGAGTCGGGCACCCCCGTGCGCGGGAGCGACTCAAAAACCACACTGCGGTACGACATTAGCCCCGTGCGCCTGCCATCCCAGAACGGCGAGCTGGTAGAAAGCGCCAGCAGGTGGGGCAAAAAGTAGCGCACTTGGTTGAAAATGTCTATCGTCAGCTCCAAATCCCCAATCCCCACATGCACATGCATCCCGAAAATCAGCAGGCGTCGGGCAATCTCCTGCATATTCTCTTCCAGCGCTTTGTAGCGCAATCGGGGCGTGATGGTCTGGTCAATCCAGCGGGAGAAGGGGTGGGTCGCGGCGGCGACGATGCGCTTGTTATCCGCCTCGGCAATCTCAATCAAGGTTCCACGCAGGCGACGCACCTCCTCGCGCACCTCGTGGACATCCTTGCAGACCTGGCTCCCCACCTCAATCTGGGACTGCATAAACTCCTCTTTGACCTGCCCTTGTAGTCGCACCTGCCCATTTGGCAGGATTTTGTCCACATAGCAGGCGAGTTCACGCGTCTCTGCATCTACAATCTGATACTCTTCCTCAATGCCCAGCGTCAACGGCACACCTTTGAACATGGCTCACCTCAGTGAAAGAAAGATTCGCACAATTGTCCTGATTTCCTATCGCGAAAGAGCGGAACAGGAATGCTGTTCAGGCGCTGGGAGGGCGTTGAGGCTGTTTGAAAAATCGTGGCACGGGCATCCTGCCCGTGTAGCGAAGCACGCAAGCCACGAGGTAGGGTAGGATGTGTCCGCTGGGAACGCAGGCGTCTCGCCTGCACCCGTTGAGTTTCTTGGGCAAGATGCCCCAGCCACGCAGTGTAGCACGGGCGTCCTGCCCGTGAGCCAAAACAGGGGCGGGCACGGGAAGCATGCTTGGGCAAGATGCCCAAGCCACGCAGTGTAGCACGGGCGTCCTGCCCGTGAGCAAAAACAGGGGCGGGCACGGGAAGCATGCTTGGGCAAGGATGCCCAAGACACGAGCGGGCGAGACGCCCGCGCTCCCGGTGATTTTATAAGCCCCTGTGCAGGAAATGACTGGTAAGCCAATCTTCGCATAGGGAGGCACAGACGGACTGGGAGTGTGCCCCCGTCCTCCTACCGCACCACCAGTTCATACCACACGGTTCGGGCGGAACTGCCCAGCACGACCTCTGCGGTGTTGCCAGCGCCCTGCCGAACGGGCAAGGCGGAGGTGCGCTTGCCGTTCGAGTCCAACGCCCACACCTGCACCCGCTCACGAGGCGCTGGTACGGTCAGCGTGGCGTCGGGCACGAGCACTTGGCTGGGCGGCTCGCCCCACTGGTCACGCACGGTGACGCGGTTGTCCGCCTCGCGTATTAGGTGCCAGTCCGTGTTCTCTGCGGAGCTAAGCAAACACACCAACGCCCGCATCTCTGGCTTTTCGGTATGGACGGTCAGCGAGAACACCGCAAAGCCGTTCAGGGGGGCGTTCACCACGCGGAGCCGATAGCCCTCGCCCAAATCCAGTGTGCGCCCCCCGATGAACCCGACAGCGCATTTGGAGCGTTTCGTGCGCACCACCATCATCCCGCGCTCGGCTTGGCTCTGGTCCAACACCACCTCGCCCGTGTCCGAAACCAGCCGTTGGTCGGCGGGCAGTTTCACTTGGTCGGGGCGGAGCGTTCCCGAGGGCACTTCCCGCTCGGAGAGGGCAATCCCGACCTGATGGAGCCAACCCAACCTCCCATTCAAGCCGACATTGGAGCCATCCACCATCACCCACGCACCAGCACCAGGCAAAAGCTCCAGCTCCTTTTCTTCGGTGAAGGGCACCACGACCTGCTGGCGTGCGGGGCGCACATCCTGACGCAGGAAGAGCGCGGAGCAAGCTGGCAGAAACGCCCACTTCGCAGGGTGTTGATAGATATCAAAGAAGCCCGTGATACGCTGAGCATCCAGATTGTCGCGGGTGTGGCTGTAGGTGTACCAAAACAGCGCATCCCAGTCTTGCAGGGCGGCGAACACAGCGTGCATTAAACCCGCCTCAGCACAGTACTCGTTGGGAGCAGGCGCATCATATTCGGTGCAAGCAAAC
>CAKZQI010000056.1 GCA_937139515.1 uncultured Armatimonadota bacterium
GTCAAGAAGGGCTTCAAATCGGGCGTCAAGAAGGGCTTCAAATCGGGCGTCAAGAAGGGCTTCAAATCGGGCGTCAACAGGGACTCCAACAGGGACTCCAACAAGGACTGCGTGAGGGAGTACTGCTTGCCCTGCAGACGCGCTTTGGCGATTTGCCTGAAGAAGTGCGACAAAGGCTTGAGGCGGTGAATGACCCCGATATGCTGAGGCGGTTGCATAACACTGCCTTGAAAGCAGAGACTCTGGAGCAGTTTATGACCGAACTGCGTACCCTCTCTGAAGGATAGGCGCGGGTTAGGAGTATCGCTGGTACTCACCGAAGGGTATAATCTCCACTGTAAGGAGATTGCCATGAGCGTAGTGGACTACACCGATTTCGTGCGACGCCAGCGAACCGCCAGCCTTCAGGAGGTTGACCCCGAAGTTTACGCCCTCATTCAAAAAGAGACCGAACGCCAAGAGCACAACCTGGAACTGATCGCCTCCGAAAACATCACCAGCCGCGCCATTCGTGAAGTGGTTGGCTCGGTGATGACCGATAAGTACGCCGAGGGCTACCCCGGCAAACGCTACTATGGCGGGTGCGAATACTACGATGAGGTAGAGAACCTCGCGATTGAGCGCGCTAAGAAACTGTTCGGCGCGGAGCACGCGAATGTCCAGCCCCATTCGGGAGCGAACGCCAACATGGCGGTCTACTTCACCATTCTCAAGCCCGGCGACACCTTCATGGCGTTGGACCTGGCGCAGGGTGGGCATCTGACCCACGGTAGCCCTGTGAATTTCTCGGGAATCCTGTACAGTGTGGTTCATTACGGGGTACGACGGGATACGGAGCTGATTGACTATGACCAAGTGCGCGACTTGGCGCGCCAGCACCGCCCCCGCTTGATTGTTGGGGGTGCCACTGTCTATCCCCGTGAGATTGATTGGGCAACCTTGCGCGAGATTGCCGATGAGGTGGGCGCCTATCTGATGGCAGACATTTCGCACCCTGCAGGACTAATTGCTGCAGGTGAGTACCCCTCGCCCGTTCCTTATGCCGACTTTGTCACCACCACTACCCACAAAACCCTGCGGGGTCCGCGTGGGGGGCTAATCCTGTGCAAGGCTGAATACGCCCAACAGATTGACAAGACCGTGTTCCCCGGACTACAGGGCGGTCCACTGATGCACCAAGTCGCTGGCAAGGCGGTCTGCTTCCACGAGGCGCTTCAGCCTGAGTTCAAAGCCTATCAGCGTCAGGTGAAGGCGAATGCCCGCGCATTGGCAAGCGCACTCCAGACAGAAGGGTTCCGCCTCGTTTCGGGAGGCACCGACAGCCACAAAATCTTGATTGACCTGACCTCGTGGGGCATCACGGGCAAGCTCGCCCAGCAGGTGCTTGACTCGGTGAACATCACCACGAACAAGAACATGATTCCCTACGACACGCAGAAGCCGTTCGTAACGAGTGGCATACGCATCGGCACGCCTGCCGTGACCACACGCGGGATGCGCGAGCCAGAGATGAGCGAGATTGCACGCCTAATCGCCACCGCTCTGCGCAACCACACGGACGAAACGGTATTAGCGCAGGTGCGCCAAGAGGTTCACGCACTCACAGCGTGTTTCCCAGTGCATCATTTGGCGTAGGTATAATCGGTTCGTGGCAAGCATTCTCTTGGGCGTTTGTGGCTCTATCGCAGCGTACCGTGCTTGCGATATAGCGCGTGAATTGATGCGGGCGGGGCATACCGTGCGCGTGGTGATGACCCCCGAAGCCACGCGCCTCATCGCACCCGCTACCTTTGAGGCGCTTACTGGCAACCCCGTCACGGTGGATGTGTTTGACGAGCCAGTGCGCGGTCAGATTGCCCACATTCGGCTCGCTCAGGAGAGCGACCTGGTGCTGATAGCGCCCGCAACCGCCCATACCTTGGCGCGCTTGGCGCTTGGCTTAGCAGACGATATGCTGACCACGCTCGCTTTGGCGACCCGTGCGCCTATCTTGATTGCCCCTGCGATGAACCCCGCGATGTGGACGCACCCCGCCACCCAAGCGCATGTGCAGACCCTTCAAGCGCGTGGAGTGGAGTTTATTGACCCTACCTACGGCATTATGGCGTGTGGTGATGAGGGATGGGGCAAAATTGCCGACACGCCTGTCATCGTGCAGGCAGTGCAAAACCGACTAAACCGTAGCGAGACCCTTAACGGCGTCCGCATCTTGATTACGGCAGGACCCACCTACGAACCGATTGACCCCGTGCGTTTCGTGGGCAATCGCTCCTCGGGCAAGATGGGCTATGCGGTTGCCCATGCGGCACGCGAGCGCGGGGCGCAGGTCGTGTTGGTCTCAGGTCCCAGCGCGCTTCACCCCCCAGCTGGCGTGCAGGTAATCAAAGTGCAGACTGCCCAGCAGATGTACGAGGCGGTCTCGGAACAGTTTGATGCGTGCGATGTGTTTATCGCGACTGCTGCGGTAGCCGACTATCGCCCTGAGTGCATGCTTCCGTATAAGCGCAAGCGTCGCGCCTCCAAGTGGACGCTGAAATTGGTACCGAACCCCGACATCCTCGGCACGATGGCACAACGGCGTACCCACCAACTGCTTGTGGGGTTCGCTGCGGAGACCGATAAGGTGCTGGAGAACGCCCAATACAAACTGCGCACTAAGGATTTAGACCTGCTCGCTTTGAATGATGTGTTAGAGCCGGGCAGTGGCTTCGAGGTAGATACGAATCGCCTGACCCTCCTGTACGCGGACGGGCGTGTGCAACCGCTCCCCCAAATGAGCAAGTTGGAGTGTGCGCGCCACCTGATGGACGCCATAGAAAGCCTGCTTCAGCGTTCCGAAGGTTCCAGCGAGTCTTGAGGCTGACCTAATCTGTAGAGAAGCCCGATTGCGAAACCGATTAGAAGCACATCAAACGCGGTTTTGCCCACTTGAGGCAGGAGACGATAATGCTCAAACGGGTGCAGGAACGCCATCGGCAAATAGGTCAGCCCGTGCCAAGTCAGGGGCAGTGCGAACGTTCGCCAGTTTCGCCACACAAGGTAGACCACTCCACCGAAAAATGCCACCAACAATAGGTTTCGCCACGGCTCAGCAAACAGAAACACCTCAGGCTGAAAGCCCACCGATTGCCAATAGCTCCACTGTCCAGCAGGGGGCACCAGCTCCGTCAGTAAGTCCAACACGGGTCCCTGAAGGCTACTGCGCATTTGTTGGCGTTGATAGGTGGTCGGCTCGGTCGTCACGAGGCTCACCCTCAGCACGGCATAGACTAATACCACACCGCCCACTAAGGCGACGGTTCCGAGTACACGCTTGTAGTCGCCTTGAGCAATCACCCACGCCCCCACCATCAGGAGGGGCATCAACATAATCGGTTGCTCGTATGAGCCGAGCGCGAGCAGGTAGGCTAACGCTCCCAGCATCAAGCGCCAGTGAGAGCGTTGTTCCAGCCCCGTGAAGAGCCAATAAGTCGCCCATACGCTGAACACCGTGCCCAATAATGCCGTGCGTGAGGGCACCCAACTCACCATGCGCACATAGTCCGCTCCCAGCCCCCGACTGACCCCCCAATAAAGCGCACCGATACCTAACAGGAGCATCCACCACTCCCTTCGTCCCCACTGTGCCGACTGGAAGGGCAGGGAACCTCGCTGACGGAAGACCCACACTGTGGTTCCTGCAAGCACGCCCAGCACGACCAGCCAATCGGGTAGGTAAAAGCGAGCGGTCGCACCTGTTGTCTGCTGGGTAAAAAGCAGGGCGTAGCCGAATGCCAGCACTTCACTGGGTTCCAGCCCAACACGCCGATTGAACCATGTGCCAAGCGTGAAAATCCCGAAGGAAATAGCCCCCAGCAACAGCAGGTTAGTTAGACGAAATCCCCATGCCCGCTCGCCGTAGAATGCGTAATCCAAAGTGAGCGATAGGGAAGAGATGGGGCGGTAGAAGCCGTTCTCCAAAAGCCAATCGCCCACGAGCCAGCGTCCTGCACCTGCCAGACCCCCTGCGTTGCGGATAGCGTCAAGCATCACCGCTGTGTCGCTGTCGGCACGCAGGGGCGACGAGTCTAACAACTGGGAAAGGGCTGATAGATGGAGCAACAACAGAAGTGCGCTCCCTATCAACCACAGACGATTATTTGTCCTTTTTGAAGAAGAGAGCGTTCTTCTCAATATAGTTGCGCCATTCGGGGGGGACTTCGGTGTCCGCGTAGATGGCGTTCACGGGACACTCCGGCTCGCATAGCCCGCAGTCGATGCATTCGTCGGGGTTGATATAGAGTTGGTCTTCGCCTTCATAGATACAGTCGACAGGGCACACTGCCACGCACGACTTGTCTTTCACACCGATACAAGGTTCCGTAATCACATACGGCATAATGAGAGCCTCCTGGAAAGATTATACCTGAGGGCACTGCCTTGCCCCGGTTGTTCCGATAGAGTGCAGAATACCCCCCTCCTAAGCAGGCAGAGAGGGGGGTAGAAGGAAGAGCTTTTTGCTAACTCTTCACGCCCGCAGGCGTTGGGGTAGCGGTTTTGACGTCGGTTTTGGGCGTGTCATAACGCCGAGCGCGTGGCTTGATGAGGCTCACATTCACCGACGCGAAACGAATCTCGGGTCCGTCGGGTGTCCAACGGGCGAGCGTGGTCTTCAGGAAGTTCTCGTCGTCACGCTGGGGGAACTCGGGCTTGTAGTGGGCACCACGGCTCTCGTTGCGCACCAGCGCACAAGCGGTAATACAGATTGCCAGCTCCAGCTGGTGCTTCAGCGTGCGCACAAACGGGATAACCTGGTTCGTCCACCCCAAGTGGTCGCTGATGTTGACCCGCTGGACACGCTCGCGCACCGCCTTGAGGTCTTCGATCGTCCGCTGGAGGCGGGGGTTCTCGCGCACGACAGTCACATTCTCATCCATCAGCACGCGCATCTCGTCAGCTAACATGTAGGGGTTCTCGGTGCCGTTGAGTTGGCTGATGGCTTGGAACTCTGCCTCGTGGCGCTTGCGCTCCTGCTCAAACAGGCTGGAGGGCATCTCATACGCCGATTTGTCCAGCGTCTTGAGATACTCTACAATCGCGGGACCTGCCACCTCGCCTGCAAAGATGCAGCTCAGGAGCGAGTTCGCGCCTAATCGGTTCGCTCCGTGATATTGATAGTCCACCTCGCCGACGGCATAGACGCCGGGGATGTTGGTCATCTGGTTGCGGGGATGAACCGCTTCCATCGTGCCGTCGCCGTTGGTTGCGTAGTCCACCCACAGCCCGCCCATAGAGTAGTGCTGGGCAGGGTAGATGCGCATCGGCACCTCGCGTGGGTCATCGCCCACGAACTTGATGTACACCTCCAGAATGCCAAGCAGTTTCTTCTCAACCTGCTGGCGCGGGAGATGGGTGATGTCAAGGTAGACCTGGTTCTTCCCACCGATACCGCGTCGCTGGTTCACGCACACATCAAAGATTTCTCGGGTGGCGATGTCGCGCGGGACGAGGTTGCCGTAAGCAGGATACTTCTCTTCAAGGAAGTACCAGCGCTCACTTTCGGGGATGTCGCGGGGATGGCGTGTGTCGGTCGGGTCTTTGGGAACCCAGACGCGCCCACCCTCGCCGCGCACCGCCTCCGAGACGAGACGACACTTGTCCTCGCCCGGGATAGCCGTCGGGTGAATCTGGATGAACTCGCCGTTGGCATAGTCCACACCTTGCTGGTAGCAGATGCTCGCCGCAGTGCCCGTGTTGATGATGGAGTTGGTAGTGTTCTTGAAGAGCATGCCCGGCCCGCCCGTCGCAATCACCACCGCTTCGGCGGGGAAGGCACGGATTTCCATCGACTTCAGGTCTTGGGCGACCAGTCCGCGGCAAATGCCCGCGTCATCCAAGACCAGCCCAAGAAACTCCCAGCCCTCGTACTTAGTGACGCGCCCTT
Organism: uncultured Armatimonadota bacterium; assembly: GCA_937139515.1. Taxonomy (GTDB): domain Bacteria; phylum Armatimonadota; class Fimbriimonadia; order Fimbriimonadales; family GBS-DC; genus CAKZQI01. The sequence goes on from CAKZQI010000056.1 coordinate 5,924, forward strand.
CCACCTCCCAGCGGCGCACCTGCTCATCCAGCGCATACAGCAGTTGTTGTCCTGTGGTTGAGCCAGAGAAGGCGGTGCGGTGGTGGCGCGTGCCCCCAAAGCGTCGGAAGTCGATCAGCCCTTCAGGGGTACGGTTGAACGGCACGCCCAATCGGTCTAAGAGGTAGATGATTGCGGGCGCGCGTTCCGCCATACGCAACACGGGCGGTTGCTCGGCGAGGAAGTCGCCCCCGTAGATAGTATCGTCAAAGTGGATCCATGGCGAGTCGCCCTCGCCTTTGGTGTTCACGGCACCGTTGATACCGCCTTGCGCACACACCGAGTGCGAGCGCTTCACAGGCACTAACGAGAACAGGTCCACATGCACGCCTGACTCGGCTAACTTCATGACGGTCATCAAGCCTCCGAGACCGCCACCGACTACTGCCACTTTGCGTTGTGCCATTGTTTGATTGCCTCCTTGTTAGCTGCGTGGGGTGACCTCAATTGGGGCAGGTGGCGCTTCGTGGAGGAAGAACCCACCAAGGGCTACCAGTCCCAGAGCGGTCAGTAAGATAAAGCCGACCATACAAGCCTTGTACAGGTTGCGCTGGGCACGGTCGCTGATGGCGATGCCCCAGCGAATAGCGAAGTTCCAAACGCCGTTGAAAAGGTGGTACGAACTCGCCGTGATGCCCAGAATGTAGATGACCACCACCATCGGGTTCTGGAAGTGCGCTTGCATACCCGAGTAGTAAATGTCGGTATGATACAGCTTGTGGCTCAGCGTCGTAGAGTAGACATGGAACAGCAAGAAGAAGAAGATGACCACGCCACTGACCCGCTGGATGGTGTATGCTAAGTTCTCGCGATATTTGTACTTGAAGATGTTCGCACGACCGTGATAGGTAATCACGAAGCCGTACAGCGAGTGGAACAGAAGCGGGATGATAATCAGGAAGAGCTCCATCGCCCACAGCACCGGTTTCGGCAGGATGACATTGAAGAAGTAGACCACCGCGTTGAAGTACTTCGGGTCTACCGCTGCCATTGAGTTCAGAAACAGGTGCTGTACGAGATAGTAGCCGACTGGGAAAATGCCCGTCAGCGAGTGAAGCTTGTGAAGAAAGTAGTTATCTCCCTTGAGCTTCTCTCGCCAGCCTATTTGGGGTGCGGTTTGAACGCTCATGCTGATAGAAACCTCCACCCCTATTATACCTGAACAGCAGGGGATTTCCTGCCCGTGAAGGGTATCTTGGGCAAGGATGCCCAAGCCACGAAAGGTAGCACGGGCCTCCTGCCCGTGAAGGGTATCTTGGGCAAGGATGCCCGAGCCACGAGCGGGCAAGACACCCGCGCTCCCAGCGAAAGGGTCACGCCCATCAAGCCGAATTCAGCCTGGTACCTCAGGCGTCTGATGAGCCTTCCACGGCAGACAGGGGCATCGACGGCTCTGGCACTTCTACGAGTGGGGTTTCTTCCTCTTCAATCTCGCCCTCCATCGCTTGCACCTTGCGCAGTGCAGCGACCGCCACTTCAATCTGGTCGTCGGTCGGCTCGCGCGTGGTCAGGTATTGTGTCCACAGCCCAGGCGCCAACAACACTCGCGTGAAGAAGCCTTTTTTGAACATCCCTGCAAGCCGAATCACCTCGTAGGTGAGGCTGGCAATCAGGGGCAGGAGCGCCAAGTGCATCGGGATGCGAATGTAGGCGGGTGGGCGTCCCAGAAAAGCGAAGATGAAGATGCTCAAAATCAGCACCAACAGCACAAAGCTGGTGCCACAGCGCGGATGGAGCCTCGTTTGGGCACGCGCCGTCTCCACCGTCACGGGCAGACCCTCTTCCAAAGCGTTGATAGCCTTATGCTCCGCCCCGTGATACTGGAACACGCGCCGAATATCGGGCATCAGCCCAATCAAGCCCACATAGGCGAGAAAAATCGCAATTCGGAGCGTGCCGTCAATCATGTTGCGCTCCACACTGCCCCAGCCCTCCCGTGCGAGCCAGTCGGTCAGCAGGGTGGGAATCACGAAAAAGAGCAGGATGCCGATACCGAACCCCACTGCGGCGGACGCGCCAATCGCGATGTCCTGAACCGATTTGGGGGGCGGTTTCTGGTTGGGGTCGTTCTGAAGTTGCACTTGGCTGGAGAAGTGAAGGGCGCGTATGCCAAGCGCAAGCGCATCGACGAGCATCAGGATTCCGCGCAAGAAGGGTCTGTTGAGAAACTGCAGTTTGCCCACCAGCGTCTTGCTAATCGGCTCGGCGTGCACAATCAGTGAGCCGTCGGGGGCGCGACAGGCGACCGCAAAGTTGTGGGGACTGCGCATCATCACACCCTCGATGACCGCCTGCCCCCCGTAACGCCAATAGCGTTTCTCGGTTTGGCTCATCGCTGATAGTTTTGGTACTTGCGCTTGAACCGCTCCACGCGCCCTTCGGTGTCGACCACACGCCGAGAGCCTTCACCTGTGAACACAGGGTGGCACGCAGCGCAGATTTCGACCCGAATCTCGGGCTTTGTGGAGAGCGTTTCAAAGGTGTTGCCACAAGCGCAGTGCGCCGTCGCAACAACATAGTTGGGATGAATGCCCTGTTTCATCGTTCGTTCGACCTCCGTAATCAGGTAGATTATACCTGCTGTCGCCGAGAATCCGAGAGGTGAAGATGAAACGCGTGAGGCGGTTGTGGCTCTTGGGGCTGGTGGTGCTTGCGGGCTGTGGGGGCACGGGCACCAAGACGGGGCGCAATACGGTGTGCTCGCCCGATACTTTCACGCCCAACTATGTGCGTCAGCTGGAACGGCTTTTGTATTGGGAACAGTTCCCCGTGCGGGTCTATTTCGAGCAAGACGAACACTACACCCCTGTTTTGGAGAGCATCGCCTTAGAGGGATTCAACCAATGGATCGAGGCGACGGGCAACCGTATCCTGTATCAGCGGGTGCAGAGGCGGGAGCAGGCTCAAGTGATTGTGAAGTTTGACCCCACCACACGCAACGGCTTGACCACCTACACCTACTACCCCAGTACAGGGCGCCTTGTGGAAGCGGAGGTCTCTATCGGCATTCAGGGCAATCGCCCAGTGGACATTCGGAGCGTTTCGGCTCACGAGTTCGGGCATGCTTTGGGTATCGGAGGACATAGCCCTTTTGCAGAGGACATGATGTTCGCTACCTTCGTGTCAGGTGTGCCGTTAGTGGTGAGCGAGCGCGACCTCAACACGATCAAGGTGGCGTATTGCGAGCGATTTCTGGCACGCTCGCGCTCGACCCCCCAGCCCGAAGAGCCGGTGGTTCGGTGGACGATTCATTGCGGGGAGTGCGTCGATTAGCCCGTTTTTTGACGAATTGGGGAACCCCGCGCCCCTTGAATTGGTCAAAATTTGGGGTATAATAGAAAAAGCCTTTGCGGCAGGCTACCCTACTCTTATTAGGAGGTTATGTATGATGCGCAGACGGAAGGGTTTTACCCTGATTGAGCTTGTCGTGGTGGTGGCGATTCTTGGGTTCCTCATCGCCATAGCGGTACCCCGATACCTCACCGCCCGAGAAACCGCTGCCTTTAACGCCAGCAAGGCTAACCTCCACAACTTAGCCAGCGCCATGGAACTCTACGCCACCGAACACAGCCAGTATCCGTATCCAGCTAATGCAGCTGGAGCTATTAACTGGCTCAGTGCCAACATCCCCAAGGCTCCCCAAAGCCCCAAGGGAGGGTATTACTGGTACGTGGCTGTGACAGATGATGGTGGTAATGTTATAGGGACCCTGACACGGGTAACACCGTATATACCCGAGTCCGTGCAGGAGCGGTGATCGAGGAGGTACAAGAACCACTAACAGAAGGTGAGGA
>CAKZQI010000057.1 GCA_937139515.1 uncultured Armatimonadota bacterium
GCATGCGTGTGGCGACTTTGCGGTTCACCTCGTTGTCTTCCACCAGCAGGATGCGCCTGCCCTCAAACGAGTCTGGCTCGGTTGCCGAACCGCTCGCTTCAGGTTCGCTGGCGACCTCTGGGGAGGCTGGCGGGAGTGGGAGGTCTACATAGAAGGTACTGCCTTCACCCAGTGTGCTGACCACTCCAATCTGCCCGCCCATCAGGTCTACCAACTGTTTGCAGATAGCGAGTCCCAGCCCTGTGCCTCCGTACTTGCGCGTAGTGGAGGCATCTACTTGGGTAAAAGCTTCAAAGAGTGAGGCTTGCTTTTCATGAGGGATTCCTATGCCCGTATCTTGCACCTGTATCCGAACGCCTTGAGGGTAATGCTGGGACGGTTGCATCCGAATGACGACCTGACCATTCTGAGTGAACTTGATGGCGTTGCTCACGAAGTTCGCCACAATCTGTCGGAGGCGCACCACATCGCCCAACACATAGGAGGGCAGGTGAGGGTCTATCTGGGCGTGGAGTACCAGACCCTTCTCGGAGGCGCGGGCGTGGAACATGTTCACCACACTCTTAGCAAGCTCGTGAAGCGACACGGGCGCCTTCTCCAACTCCATCTTGCCTGACTCGATTTTGGACAGGTCTAAGATGTCGTTAAGAAGCGCCAGCAGGTGGTCGGCGCTGTCGCGCAGGGTCTTCAGCAGGTCTTGCTGTTCCTCGTTGAGCGGGGTCTCCCAAAGCAGTTGTACCATGCCGATGATGCCGTTCATCGGCGTGCGGATTTCGTGGCTCATATTGGCGAGGAACTCCGACTTGGCTCGGCTCGCTTCTTCGGCACGAACTGCCATTTCGTTGGCTTGAAGCAGTGCCTCTTCCAAGCGGATGTTTGCCATCGCCAGCTCCTTCTGGGCGACGATGTGCTCGGTGATGTCGCGGGTGAGGATGAGCACCGTGTTCCACGAGCGACGGCTGACGCGCGCCTCGTAGTTGCGTATTTCGCCTCTAACTGGAAACTCATATTCGTAAGTCTGCACCTCGCCTGTTTGAATCGCACGAGCAATCGCATCGAGGCAGGTCTGGGTCAACGCCTCGTCGGCAAACTCGTGCACATAGTGCCCGATAATCTGCTCTGGAGGTATTGCCAGCAACTCAGGTTTAGGAGAGTGAACTTGCAGGAACTGCCCTTCTCGGTCGACCTCGAACACCAAGTCGGGCAGGCTACGCAGGATGGATTGGGCATAGGCAAGGCTTTCTTCAAGCTGGTGGCGTGTGGCTTCGTATTGGATGGCAGACGCGACCAGGTGCGCCATACGCTCCAGCAGTTCCTGCTCGTGGGGCTTGGGTGTTCGGGGTTTAGAGAAGTAGACTGCGAAAGTGCCCAATACCTGCTCTCCCCGCCCGATAATCGGCTGAGAACAGCAGGCGCGCAGTTCACATGACAGAACGAAGTTTCGCACGGGTTCCCAGCGAGGGTCGGTTTGGATATCCTCGCTAACAACAGGTTCCCTAAGGCAGACGGCTGGACCGCAAGAGCCTAAGTCTGGATGAACCGCAACCCCGTCGGTGAACTGCACATATTCGGTAGGCAGGCTGGGTGCCGCGAGGTAGTACAGCCTACCCTCTGAGTACTCCATAATGCTACAGCGTGCGCCTGGCAGTATCTGTTCCAGGTGGAGGCACAGCTCGCCCAGCACATTGCGCAGGGGCTGACCTTGCACCAGTTTGGACAGGGCGGTGGCTTGGATTTCGTTGACCTTTTTCTGGAAAAGTTGTTTCTGGCGAGCGCTTGTGAATCGTCCAACCCCCCAACCTGCCAACAGCCCCGACAAGATTGCAAGCCACTGAAGGGTGCGCACCCCTGTATGGTAGACTTGCTCTGCAGATGCAAAATAGCTCTCAAAACGGTCGACGGTCACATCGACTCCGATGCCCCCGACAAATCTGCCTTTGGAGTCGTACAGGGGCGCATACGCCGAGATGAAGGTACCCCACTTATCGGTGTGGGGGGGAGCTACCACCGTTGCAGGGCTTTTGAGAAAATGCCTCATATTGTCGGGAGCATCATACTCTTCCCACAGGTATGATTTATCGTCGACGCCGTCGTTGTCGTGGTCACCTGGTGGGGTGGGGTCTAATAGAAAGTAAACCTTGCCATCCTTCTGCACGAAGGTATACACATAGCGTACCTCTGGGTGGAGTTTCTGAAACTCGGCAAGCGGTTTGATGAGCCGTTGATACTCTGGAGTGTTCTCCTCACCTACTTTGAGCTTCAGCTGCGCCTCCGCATCCACCAACAGCGACGCCGATTTCGCCAGCGTCAGCAGATACTCTTTGCGGTCTCCTTCTATACGCGTTCGGCTCTCGCGGTAGAGGGCGTTCAGCCCCACCGACCCGCTAAACCAGACCACCGCTGTTGCTGTCAGCCCCACCCACAGGGGCATCAGCTTCCCAGTCAGCGCACGCTTTACTAAACCCATCGAGAGTTCTTTTCCATAAAAAGTGGTGTGGATTGAGATGAGCTGCCCTCACGCTCCCCAGCCTTGCTGACAAGGGTACCTTTGTTGAGTTCAAGATTGCAAAACACCTGCCACTTTTAGGCGCAAGCAGGTAGCTCTAAGCCGTGAGATTCGGTTCTACCTGAACACCCCACCCTGTCACCCCGAGCGGAGGGTGTTTGAAACATCACTAGGAGCGTGGGCGTCTCGCCCGCTCATGGCTTGAGCATCTTTGCCCAAGCATGCTTACCGTGTCCGCCCCTGTCTTTGATCACGGGCAGGATGCCCGTGCTACGGTTTTTTCAAACACCCTCCCCTGAGCGTCAGCGAAGGGTCTGGACTTGGGGTTTCGCTGAGATTCTTCGCTTCGCTCAGAATGACACAAGGGGGGCGTCAGAATGACACTCCAAACCCTGTCACCCTGAGCGTCAGCGAAGGGTCTTGTCACTCTGAGCCGAGGGCGAAGAGTCTCGCTTCGCTCAGAATGACGCGACGCGCGAGGGGCAGAATGCCCAAGCCGCACCTCACTCCGAGCGCGTGAGCAGGTAGAACCCGCCCGCCCCAAACAGCAAGTTTGGCAACCACGCCGAAATCAGGGGGGGCAACACGCCCTGATTGCCCAACAACTGTGCCACAAGGAGCGTGTTCCAAAACACGAACACCAGCACAATCGACAGAAGCACCCCCACAAAACCCCCCGCCCGCGAGAGCCGAAAACTCAACACGGGGCTACACAGCGCTAAAACGAAACAGGCAATTGGGACCGCCACTTTCAGGTGATAGCTCACCTCCAGAGTGCGCGTGTCCAGCCCCATCTCACGGTTGCGAACAATCTGCTCGCCCAGTTGAGCGCGGGTCTGCTCCTCTGGGGTCGGCGCGCTGAAGAAGTCTTGGAGCGCTACCTGCAGGTTAATCACCACGCGTGGGGTCTTTTGGACATCAACCACTTGCCCGTCGGCTTGGTAGTAGTGAAGGGTGGGGGTCTCCAGCTCCCAGACGCCGTCCCGATAAGTGCCCTTCGGGGCAAGGATGAGAAGCCACTCGTTCGGACGGCGTCGTTCCAACATCACGACATCTTCCAAGAAGACCTTATTGCCTTGCTTTTGGGCAATCCCAATCACTACTGCATAGTTTTGCACTTTCAGCACGGCGTTGCTGGTGAAGTTGGATACGGGCGCCAGCAAGAACATACGGTTGCGTAAGCGATTGAACTCCTGCATCGCTGGGGGCACGACCCGCTCGTTGAGCCAATAGTTGAGACCCGACAGAATCATCCCCATCAACAGCAACGGGGCGAAGGTACGACGCAGGCTGATGCCCGCCATCCTAAGTACGGTGAGCTCACTATCGCGTGCTAAGCGGTTGACCGTGAGCGCCGTGCCCACCGCCGTACCCACAGGCAGACTCAACACCAGCAAGTACGGCGTGTAGGAGAGGGTCATTTGCAACACCGCCACCAACGGCACGCCGTAGCTGAAAAACCACGGGGCGTACTGAAACAGCAGGTTGCCAATCAGCATCAGCACCACCGCACCCGTGCCGATGCCCAGCGGGATGAGCATCTCCCTCAGGACATAGCGGTCTAATCGGGTGAAGGGCACCATCGCTCTGCGCCTCAGGCTCTGCGGATGACCCAGATAAGCGCACCCAGCGTCACAAGGAGGGTGAGGAGGATAGCGACCAATGCCGTGATGCCAGTGAAACTCTCCCGCAAGACCATCACCATCATGACCCCTGCCACCGCTATGAGCCACGAGAGAATCACTTTATGAAGGAGCGCTTTTGGCACAGTGCGCCCTGCCACCAAGCCGGGCAAGATGTAGCGTTGGCATCTTGTACAGCGAATGGCGCCGATGCTGTTGCGCGCTCCACAGTGCATACATGGGGAATAACCTTGTGGCTTGGAGTGGTGCAGTTCATCCTTCCATGCTTGCAAGCGACGCTTTTCCGTCATCGTCATCAGGGGTGCGGTCTGAATCGCTTTATCTAGAAAAGACACCGCCTGCTCCAGCAACTCATACTGGTAGCAAAGGTTCGCCAACTGCAGGAGCGAGCCGTAGTTTTTGGGGTCAAACTCGTAGGCTTGGCATGCTTGCTCCATCTGCTCGGCATCAATCTCGGCGTGCATTCGGCGATTGATATAACTTCGCAAGAAGGGATAGCCGATGGCTCCGCCTCCTAAGGCGATGAGGCTCACCATACTGATGTAAGGGAGCCACGCTTGCGCAGTAGCGAACGCCAGGAGCAGGGCGACCACACTCCCCAGCACCGCTTCTGCTAGCGATACATCCCCCATGATGGTCATCTGGATCAGTGCAAAGACCCACGCCAGCGCCAACATAATCACCAACAGCGTGACGAAGCACGACTCCATAAATGGGAGTGTACCTGATGATTCTCAAGGTGGAGAAAAAGGTTTGAAAAATGGCTGGGAGCGCAGGCGTCTCGCCCGCTCGTGGCTTGGGCATCCTTGCCCAAGATTCTCTCAACAAGAGTGCAGGCGGGACGCCTGCGCTCCCAGATATATGGCTTGGGCACCTTGCCCAAGCATGCCCTTCACGGGCAGGATGCTTGGGTCACGGTTTTTGTCTCACGGGCAGGATGCCCGTGCTACGACTTTTTCAAACGCCTCGTCCCCAATCTGTCATTCTGAGCGAAGTGAAGAACCTCAACAAGACCCCAGCACAGACCCTTCGCTTCGCTCAGGGAGACGGGATGGGGGTTTCGGGTTGACCCGAACCGCTCTGTTCGGTGCTACTGCCCGCATCTATGGCGAACCTGCGCCCATCGGGTACAATACCGCCGAGCCGCAGCGTCGCGGGCAGTCTTGCATACTAAGGAGGTCTCTGTGAGCACACGAACAAAAAAGCCTGTGCGTCCTTCAACAGAGGAGCGCGAAGAACTGCTGGAACTGTATCGCCAGATGCTGTTGATACGCCGATTTGAAGAACACTGTGACAAAGCGTACCGCCAAGACAAAATCGGGGGCTACCTCCACCTGTACATCGGGGAAGAGGCGCTTGCGGTTGGCTTCATTTCGCAACTGAACTCCGACGACCGCGTGCTGGGACACTACCGCGACCACGGCTATGTGCTGGCACTTGGCAGCGACCCGAAAGCGGTGATGGCAGAACTGTACGGTAAGGTCACCGGGCTGTGCCGTGGGAAAGGCGGGTCGATGCACCTGTATGACAAAGAGAAGAACTTTCTGGGTGGCTATGCGATTGTAGGCGATGTGATTGGCATTGCGACGGGGGCTGCGTTCACAGCGAAGTACGAGGGAAGCGACCGCATCGTGTTGTGCTTCTTCGGTGATGGCGCAATGAACGCTGGGCTGTTCCACGAAACGCTGAATATGGCAGGATTATGGGACTTGCCCATCATCTACATCGTAGAGAACAACAAATACGCGATGGGTACCCCTGTGGAACTCCATTCTGCAGAGACCGACCTCGCCAAGCGCGCTTCGGTCTACGGCTTCCCCAGCGAGACGATCGACGCGATGGATGTGCTGGAAGTGCGCCAACACGCCCGACGAATTATTGACCAGGTGCGCCAGACGAAACAGCCCTATTTTGTGGAGGCAATTACCTACCGTTTCGTGGGGCACGGCGCTGCGGATATTACCGACCCCGGCTCGTATCGCACGCGCCAAGAGGTGGAAGAGTGGAAACAGCGCGACCCCATCCCCAACTTGGCGAACTACCTGCTCCAAAACAAGCTCGCTACCCAAGCCGATTTAGACCAGATTGACCAAGAGGTGCATCAGGTGGTGGAGGAAGCGGTGCGCTTCGCCGACGAAAGCCCTGACCCACCCCTGGATGTGCTCTGGGAAGATGTGCTCGTCGATTAAGAAAACTTCCTTACACGACTTCTGGGGTGGGGCGCATCCCTTGTGTGCGCCCCGACTATTGCAACCTACTTTCCGCCCAGCAAGGGCGTCCACTGCGCCAAGATGGGCGCAATTACCAACGCCACGATGCTCATCAACTTGATGAGGATGTTCATGCTGGGACCGGTGGTGTCTTTGAAGGGGTCGCCAACAGTGTCGCCCACGACGGCGGCTTTGTGCGGGTCGCTTCCCTTACCGCCCTCGTGTCCTTCCTCGATGTACTTCTTGGCGTTGTCCCAAGCGCCTCCTGAGTTCGCCATCATGAGTCCTGTGACGACGCCCATTCCCAGCGCGCCCGCCAAGAAGCCCCCCAGCGCCTCCGCACCCAACAGCAGACCGACTGCGACAGGGGCAATCACCGCAATCGCGCCGGGAAGTATCATCTCGCGCAGGGAGGCGCTCGTCACGATGTCGATACAGCGGTTGTAATCGGGCTTGCCCCTGCCTTCCAGCAGTCCCAGCTCTCGGAACTGTCGGCGCACCTCTTCCACCATCTGGTCAGAGGCGCGTGCCACCGCGTTCAGGGTGAGCGCGGCGAACAAACTCGGCATCGCAATCCCCACCAAAAGCCCAATCAGCGTGAAGGGGTTGGTGAGGTTGATCGCCTGAAGCTGGGTCTGGCTCTGATAGGCGGCGAACAGGGCAAGCGCCGTCAGCGCTGCGCTCCCAATCGCGAAGCCCTTGCCAATCGCAGCGGTGGTGTTGCCCAGCGTGTCCAGCTTGTCGGTGATTTTGCGCACGCTCTCGCCGAAGCCTGCGACCTCCGCAATTCCGCCTGCGTTGTCGGCAATCGGACCGTAGCTGTCGGTGCTCATCACGATACCGATGGTAGCGAGCATTCCGACGCCTGCCAGCGCAATCCCGTACAGCCCGTTCGTTTCAAAAGCGACCCAAATCGCCGCGGCTATCCCCAACAGCGAGGGCACGGTGCTGAGATAGCCGACCGAGACCCCCGACAGGATGTTGGGCGCCACGCCAAAGCGCGACGATTTGGCGATGTTGCGTATCGGCGCGCCACTGGTGTAGTACTGGCTCACGACGCCGATGAACACGCCTGCAATCAGCCCTGCCAACACCGCCCAGTAGGGCGCCAGGGAGCCGACCATCACCTGTATCAAACCCGCGCCCCCAATCAGGAACAGCACAATCGCTACCAGCGTGGAGGCGTTCAGCGCTAGCTTGGGGTCCATACTGCTGAACACGCGAATCGAGAACACGCCTATCACCGAGGCAATCATCCCCAGCGCAATCAGCGCCAGCGGCAGAAGCACGAACTGGAGTGGATTACCATTCGCCACGGCTATCGTCGCCCCGATGACCGCCGCCGCGACCACCGAACCGACATAGCTCTCAAATAGGTCGGCGCCCATGCCAGCTGTATCGCCCACATTGTCGCCCACATTGTCCGCCAGCACGGCGGGGTTGCGTGGGTCGTCTTCGGGGATGCCTGCCTCCACCTTACCCACCAAGTCGGCGCCCACATCCGCCGCTTTGGTGTAGATACCACCGCCCACACGGGCAAACAACGCAACCGACGAGGCACCCATCGAGTAGCCTGTTAAGTACTGCACCAGCACAGGCAGGTCAAGCCCTGAGCCCACTAAGACAATCAAACCGATACCCATCAGCCCCAGCGCTGCGACCGAAAGCCCCATCACCGAGCCACCTGTGAATGCCACCACGAGCGCATCGCCGATACCGCCCTGCCGTGCCGCTTCGGTCGAGCGCACCCCACTGCGCGTGGACGCCTTCATGCCGATATAGCCAGCGAGCATCGAACTGAACGCCCCGAAAAGATAAGCAAACCCGATCAGTGGCGCGGTCTGGTAGAACAGCGCCGTCAGACCTGCGAACAGAACCAGCGCAAACAGCGTAATCGCTATGTACTCTCGCTTCAAAAAGGTCATTGCGCCATCGTGGATGGCTTGGGCATAGGTGCGCATCGTCTCGTTGCCCTCAGGGCGACGCGTGACCGCAAGGTAGTTCAACCCTGCCAGCGCTATCCCAACTCCACCCAATACGGGCGCTACATAGGGAACTGCTTGGATTAACTCCATATCTACCTCCTTGTTTTTGACTTGAAACCCACAAAAACCGCCCAAAGTATACCCACCTCTGGTATAATCTCTTTGGCGGGGAGTCCATATCAGTGCGCCCCCTGCCGATAATACACTGAGAAGGAGCATACCGAATGGCACGAAATTTGCTGTACCTCTCGTTAGAGATGCCGTTATGGGAGGGATTACAACGATGAGATGGTACTTCGTTGCTTTTGTGATGAGCCTTATGCTGGCGAACCTGCTCTTCGCCCAGCGTGTGGACGGACCCTACCGCCTCAAACCCGAAGATGTCATCCGTATTCAAGTGTTTGGAGTGCAAGGATTAGACCAAGAGACGCCGATTTCCAGAGACGGCACCATCTCGGTCTCACTGATTGGGGTGATTCAGGCGGCAGGTCTTACAACCGATGAGTTAGCCAAGAAAATAGAAGAGGAATATCGCCGTCAGGATATTTTGCGCGACCCGCGAGTGTCGGTCTCTTTGCGCCAGTTTTATCGCCCGCGCGTCTCGGTGTTAGGCTTTGTGGGGCGTCCGGGTGTGTACGAGTTCAAAGAGGGCGACCGCGTGCTCGACGCGCTCTCGCTGGGGGGCAACCCTCAGCCTGACCGCGCCCGCCTCGAAGACGCTTGGCTCCAGCGAGCGGATGGTACCAAGATTGAACTCAACCTGCGCCGACTGCTGGAAGAGGGCGACCTGAGCCTGAACATCCCCCTGCAAGATGGCGACACCATCTTCGTGCCTGAGGATACGGAGAACCGCTTCTTCGTGGGCGGTCAGGTCAAGCGTCCCGGACTCTACACTTGGCGCCCGGGCATGACGGTGCTGGATGCGTTGGGGCAAGCGAGCTGGGAGACCGAGCGCGCCCGCCTGAGCCAGACCTTTGTCATCCGCAAGAAAGAAGATGGTTCAGAAGAGCGTGTTCGGGTGGATATGGTGCGCCTCCTACGCAAGGGCGATATGAGCCAGAACATTCCCTTGATGCCAGGCGATGTAATCTATGTTTCCGAGACCAACACCCCCGACGCCGACCGAGTCTATCGGTACCTGTCGGTGCTCTGGATTTTACGGCAGTTAGACTATGGGCGCTCGCTTTGGAGACCTTAGTTTGAGGGAGGCACTCTTATGAACTTATGGCAAGCAGTCAAACTACTGAAAAGGCGCTGGTGGCTGATTGGGCTGATCACAGGTATCGTGACGGGCGCGGTGTTCGTCTTCTACTACACTCAGCCCCGCCAGTGGGAGGGTTTCGCAACCGTTGCGGACTTCCGATCGCTGGCGACGAACCGCACGATTATCTACCCCGACCCCTTCAGCTTGCAGATTGACCTCATCACACGCCTGCAGAACATCGCCAATGTGGTCGGGAGCTACAATGTGCTTCTAAGCACCTGGCGCGAGCTGAAGGACAGCGGCCGTTGGCGCCCCGCCGAAGAAATCAAGAGCAGTGTCCCCCCCAACGAGCAGGACTTTGCAGGCGTGATAGACCTCTCCCGACGGCTGGAAATCAAACCGATTCCCAACACCGAGTACCTGAGCATCGTGCTGAGAACGCAAGGAGACATCGAGGTCGCGCCTGCCGAAGCGCAGTATGCGACCGAGGTGCTCCTGCGTAAGTTCCAAGAGCAGTTCAGTACCCTAAGCTCACAAGTGGCACGCCCCTCGCGCGAATTCGTGCAACAGCAGTATGAAGAGGCACAGCGCGAGTATGAGCGCGCCACGCGCCAACTCAGCGAGTACCTGAATCAAAACAAGGAAGCCATTCAAGCGGACAACCAAACCAACATCCTGCTCAACTCCATCTCGCGGGCTGATGTACAACTGTACGATGCGCGTGTTGCCCAGCAATCCGCTTCCGCACGATTGGCACGGCTCACCCAGCAACTCAATCAAGAGGCGAGCCGACCAGGCGGAGGCGAGTTCCGCAACCTGAGCCAAGTGGTGCGCCGAAACCCTCTGCTCCAACAGCTCGAATCGCGCCTTGCCGAGCTCCAAAACCAACTGCAGGGGCTGTATGCGCAGGGCTTTGGAGACAACTACCCCGAAGTGCAACGCGTACGCGCACAGGTACAGGAAATAGAACAGCAAATCGCCCAGCAACAGCAGACGATTTTGGATGCTGAGACCACAGGGGTCAACAACCTGTATGAGGCTCTGAAGCGCGACTATCTCCAAGCGATTGTAGAGGTGAATGTCGCCAATCGGCGTGTGAGCGATTTGGAATCTCAACTGCGTGAACTGCGTGCCCGACTGGATGGCTTGCCCGAAAAACAGCGCACCGCCAACGAACTCACCCTCAAGGTGCAGCTTGCGGAGGGCAAGGTGCGCTTGCTGAAAACCAAACTGGACGAAGCCGTTACCCGTGAGAACGAGCTGAACACCGCAGGCTTCGTGAAGATTATTGACGGTCCGTTCGCCCGCCCGGTGGACAACCAGCTGCCCTTGCGCGTGGCGCTGGCGTTCGCCCTGAGCCTGCTCCTTTCCACAGGCTTGGTGCTTCTGATAGGACAGGTGGACCAGAGCGTGTACACGCCCTCCCAAGCGGAGGCTCTGTTCGGCATTCCCGTGATTGCGGCGCTCCCGCGTATGCGCCGAGCGCTCCTACACCGTGACCGCGTGGAACAGACCCCGCTCAGCGCCTCGTACCAGCTGCTCTCCACAAGCCTGTCGGAAGCGAACGGACGCCTCAAGAGCCGAGCGGTGGCAATCACAGGTGCCGACCCTGATGTGGGACGCACCACCGTCGCCTACAACCTCGCGCTCACGCTCGCACGCGATGGACTGCGCGTGGTGCTCATCGACGGCGATATGCGCCAGCCCAGCCTGCACCGCCTTGTGAACGCCAGCATCAGCCACCCCGGGCTGAGCGACATCCTGCAAGGCAACGCTACCTTAGACCAGTGTGTCCAGCAGACCGCTGTGGAGGGCTTGGTGTTCATCGGCGCGGGCTCTAAGCCCGACAACCCGATTCGGCTCCTGCGCTCGCCGCTAATGCAGGAACTGCTGCAGAAGTTGACCCAGCTGGCGGACTTCGTGATTATCGACACGCCCTCTGCCGCTACCTTCGCCGATGGCACGCTCATCAGCACGGTGGCGGGCAACGCTGTGATCGTCCACGCGGCGGGCAATGCGATGAATGACTCAACTCGCGAGATGCTGGCGCGCTTCAAACAGCACGAGGTGAATGTGGCGGGTGTCGTGCTGAACAAGGTGCGCCTCGATGACAGCGTGGTCTTCCGCCACTTCCAGAAGGGCTATCATCGGGCGTTGGAGACGCGCAACGGCGTACCCGAACGCCCCGCCCTACCTGCCAGCAGCACTACACGCCGCGACGGCGAATCGGAACCTGAACAAACCACACCACGAGACTAATATTGCACGGGAGGTGGCGCCACCACCTCCCGATTTGAAAGGAGGCACAAATGGTTGCTAATAAAAATGAAATAGGCTTAGAAACGCCGAACGGGAAGCCGTACACCAACGGTACCCCGGCGCTCTCGCCGTTTGCGGAATATATCCCCGAAGTGGTCGTGCCTCACGCCTTTGCCAAACGGCTGATTGATATTCTCGGCTCGGGGCTGGCTCTGCTGATTCTGTCGCCCATTATGCTCCTGATTGCGCTCTTGATACGCTTGGAATCGCCCGGTCCCGTGCTGTTTCGCCAGATTCGGCTGGGGCGCTACGGCAAGCCGTTCGTGATGTACAAGTTCCGCTCGATGCGATGCAACGCTCAGGAGCTTCAGCCCCTGATTATGCACATGAACGAGAAGCAGGGCGGGGCGTTCAAAATCCGACACGACCCGCGTATGACGCGAGTGGGACGCTTCATCCGCAAGTATAGCTTGGACGAACTGCCCCAACTGTTCAATGTGCTCAAAGGCGACCTGAGCCTTGTCGGACCCCGAGCGATGGCACCCTATGATGTCAATCGTTTCGACAATGTGGAATATTATAAACGATTTGCGGTACCGCAAGGCTGTACCGGCTTATGGCAGGTGAGTGGGCGAAGCAACTTGACCTTTGATGAGTGGATGCGCTTGGACATCTACTATGTGGAGAACATCTCCTTAGGCTTGGACATCCAAATTCTGCTTCGCACGATTCCTGCGATTCTCAAGGGTGATGGCGCTTACTGAACCGATTTACTTGGTGACGGGTGGAGCGGGCTTTATCGGCTCGCACCTGGTGCGCTTTTTGCTCCAGCACGGCAAAGTGCGTGTGTTGGACAACCTGTCCACAGGCTCTCGCAACAATCTTCAGGAAGTTTGGGCAGACATTCAGTTCTGCGAAGGCTCCGTGACCGACTTGGCGTTGGTGCGGGAGATGACGGAGGGGTGTGAGCGGGTGTTCCACCTTGCGGCGCAGGTCTCGGTGCCTCTTTCGATGGAGTTGCCGATGGAAACCTTTGAGGTGAATGTGTACGGCACGCAGGTCGTGTTGGAGTGTGCGCGCCAAGCGGGTTGTCAGCGTGTTGTGTTCGCCTCGTCGGCGGCGGTCTATGGCGATGCGGGGCGCTTACCCAAGCGCGAGATGATGCCACCGCACCCCATCTCGCCCTATGCGTGGAGCAAGTGGTACGGCGAACTACTGTGCCAAGACTACAGTCGTGTATACGGCGTGCCCACCGTGAGTTTTCGCTTCTTCAATGTGTACGGACCGCGCCAGAACCCCCGCTC
>CAKZQI010000058.1 GCA_937139515.1 uncultured Armatimonadota bacterium
CGGTGTGAAGACCACAATCAGAGGCAATCGGGGAGCCACATCAAGAAGCTCGGCAATCTGGAACAGATAACGCACGCGCTTAGGAGAGGCGTCGGCATCAACTTTGATTGGCACGAACTCGCGGTTGAGCAGGTCTGCCACGCCCGAATCTTGAAACAGTTCCTGACCCAATCGCTTACACTGTCCTGACCAGAAGGCGCCGACTTCCACAAAAACGGGGCGGTCTAACTGTTTAGCACGCTCTAGGCTCGTCCGCTCCCACGGGAGCCAGTTTACAAGCTGATATTGGCACGCATGGAGGTAACTTTCGGAACTTTGGTTGAGCGGGTTGGGGTGCTGGGAACGCTCGATCGTGCGGAGCAGGATTCCCAACCAAGCCATCAGCACGATGCTCAGCGAAACACCGCTGAGCACCACAAAGCGTGGGGCATACCGCTCTATGACCGACTCCACGATTGTAGTATACCAAAAAAAGAACGGGCTCGGAGCGCTAAGTCTCCGAACCCTTGCGTCAAGCCAGGTTAGGGTCTCAGTTGCGGTTTCGGCGTCGAAGTGCCAACAGACCCGCCAAACCGGTGCCCAGTGCCAGCATGCTGGCAGGCTCGGGAACCCAGTCTTGCTCCACCAGCACCAGCGCAGCGGTGTCAAAGCCAGGAGCGCTGGCTCCGCCGATGTGCAGGATGAAGGTCTCAAAGACGGTGAAGTTGTTGGACGGGGTGCTGAGCGTGACTGGGATGTTGACTGCGAAGCTACCGTCGGAGCCACCAGTGTAAGCGCTACCACTGAAGACGCCGTTTCCATTGTAGAGCACTTCGCTGGTATTGCGGTCGACAACTTTCTTGAACCAGATGATTTGACCCGTGCCCTGAACAAAACCGCTCACAACAAAGTTGAAGCCAGTCAAGTTGCCCTTTGCAGGGTTCGTGGACTGTACCTCGTAGACACCTGTGAAAGTGCCGTTGGTGAACGAAGTTCCATCGCCCACGATAATCGGGTTCGGGTTGCCAGCAGCGGTTTGGAAAGTGACTTGGGGTAAGGGGTTGGTGATGACTACCGCTGGGATGTTCGTAACGACAGCGCCAGGGTTGAGCACGCCAGAGCTGTTCAGGATGTTGACTGTCCATCCTGATGCCAGAGCGCTCCCTACTACAGCAACCGATGCTACTGCTGCCAATACATTCTTGAGTTGCATCATGCATCCTCCTTTCTGGTTGTTGTTCGTTGGGGGCAACCAACGAACATTCATATTATAGCATATTTTCGGGGGAATGTCAAGGGTTGGGGCGAAAAAATCGGCGATTTCCCCCCGAAATTTACCAATACTCCCATCAAGGCAGGAGGCTCAGGGCAACTGGTGTATCATAAGGCTATGTTCGGAAAGGTAGATTGGTGGCGCCCACTGATGCTGGGGAGCGTGCTGGGAGTGGCGAACCTATCGCTTAGCTCGGCTCAGCTTAGTGTAGGTGAGCGAGTGGGTTTGACGATTGAAGGCAGACGAATACCTCTCTCTATCCGACCGTGTAGTACCCTCGGACACCCTGCCCCTTACATCGGTACGGATGGTCTCTTGGTTGCCAGCACAAACGCTTGCTATCAGACGGTCTGGTGGCGCATTCACTGGGCGGATGGAGCGCAAGGCTGGATGCCCGAAATTTTGGCAGGGCGCACCCACTTCCTGCCGATGCCAGGTGAAGGAACCTACCCCAATGTGCAAGCGACGGGCGCGTATCCAATCCGAGTGGCTCCTGAAGGCAACCCTTTGAATGTGCGTTCAGGACCGGGGCTGAGTTTCGGCGTCATCGCCCAGAAACCCGCAGGCTCCACAGGCTGGGCATACTCCGTGAGTGTGGATACCGCCAATCGGCTCGTCTGGTGGAAGATACGCTGGGATGATGGGAACGGAGGACAGGTGGGTTGGTCTGCTGACTCGCGCCTGATGAGCGGTGTGTACCTCCAGAAAACCGGCGCCAAGCGCGCCATCCACACCGTGCAGGTGGAGACGAGCCTGAGCGGGGTGAGCCTCTCGGTCAGCCCGCGCGATTTGCAGGGCAATCCTGCCTCAGGTTCGGGCACGGGCACTCTCAGCCTAAGCTATGTAGCAGGAACCTCCCTGACGCTCACCGCCCCCGCCACTGCCCCTGACGGAACCCCTTTCGCACGCTGGGAACTGAACGGCGCATCTTACTCCACAAACCCGACGATTACGCTCCCTGTGCAAAATAACTTGCAACTGCGGGCCGTGTACCAAGCCCAGACGGAAGCGCAGTTCCTGCAGAGCCTCGTCGCCCCGTGGCGCTCGGGGCAGTTATGGACGCCCTCCACTTACGACGGACACACGAGCCTCGGGGTTCTGTATGCAGTGGATTTTAACCGTGCCTCCAACTCACGCACGAGTTGTCCCTACACCAGCGGCTGGATTCAAGACTGCGACGAAGTGATGCTCGCTTCGCACGCAGGGCGGGTTTACAACCGCGCCCAAAGCGGATGTACAGGATACGGCAACTATGTTGTGCTGGTTAGCCCTGTGCGGGTGGGGAGCAGTGGCAACACCTACTTGGCGACCATCTATGGACACTTGAACTGGTTCCTTGCTTCCAACGGTACCGATGTAAGCGCAGGTCAGCCTATCGGACGCTTGGGGAGTACAGGCAACTCCACTGGTCCGCATCTGCACTACGAAATCCGCGAAGTGACGGTGAGCGGTAGCACGCTGAGTTTGGGTAACCGCCGACAGGTGCTCAATAACCCTGCCATTCGTCTGAGTGGACAGCCTCTGGAAGTGGACTTGAATTGCCGAGTGAGCGGGCTGGGATACGCAGGACCGCCTCTTCAGGGAACCGTAACCGTCGGCACTATCCCCAGCAACATCGCAGGGAGCTGCGCACCGTTCAACTGCGGGAACTTCCTCTGGGAGGGTTCGCCCACCGAGATCGACCACTGCCTTGGCCCGATGGAGTTGCCTGGAGTGCTTTATCTGACGAATGTGAATGGCGACGATGGGGTGGACGAAGCGGACTTGATGGAAGTGCTTTGGGCGCTCGGTACGAATACCCCCGCCTGTGATATTGATGGCAATGGTGTTGTGGACGAGACAGACCTGCTGATGGTGCTGATGGATTTGGGTCAGCGGGAGGAGTAGCGCACGCCTTGCTGGAGGGGCAGCCCCCTGTGTCTGCCCTGCTCTCCCTCAAGCGTGTGTCCCCGACCGAACACCTTTTTGCCCTCCAGCGTCTACACGCTCAGGGAACCGAAACCACGACCGCAGTTGTGTGTAGGCTATAATAGGTCAGGGGTCAACGATGGAAGAGAAAAACAAAGAGCAGGTACAGCCCGCACCGTTGTGTGAGAGGGTAAAGGGCGACTTTTGGGCAGCGGAAATCTCGCGCCGTCAGTTTCTGCGAGCGGGCTTGACGCTCGTCGCAGTGGGGTTGACAGCCCCCCCGTGGCTGGCGCAGATTGCCCACGCCGACGTCCAACGAATCGCCAAAGGACAGAAACTGCCGAACGACCATATCCTCGTCGTGCTTCAACTGACAGGAGGCAACGACGGTCTCAACACGGTCATCCCCTATCGCGACCCTGTTTACTATCAGTCGCGCCCCACACTGGCGATTCCCGAGTCGCAGATTGTTCCGCTCACCGACTCACTCGGTCTGCATCCTGCGCTGGCGCCCCTAAAAGAGGTCTACGACCGCAACGCCGTCGCCATTTTGCAAAGTGTGGGCTATCCGAACCCGAACCGCTCGCACTTCCGCTCTATGGAGATATGGCAGACCGCCGACCCCGACGGTCATAGCCGATATGGTTGGCTGGGGCGCTATCTGGACACGCTTACTGATTCGGCGATGAACCCTGTGATGGCGGTGAGCCTCACGAAGGAGTTGCCCGTGGCACTTCAGGCACGACAGGCTTCGGTGCCCTGCTTCGCCAGTCTGGGCGACCTACAGGTGATGACACGCGACCCCGAACTGGAGCGTACCATCAATTCGCTGGCGCAGATGGATGCCCCCAAGATGGACAGCCCCACGCGTGTGATTCGCCAGTCCACTCGCACGGCGCTGGAGGCGGTTGAGCAGTTGCGAGAGCGTGTCAAGAACTATCGCTCAGAGGTTTCTTATCCCAACGACCCGTTCGCTCAGGGTCTCAAGCAGGCGTGTCAGCTGATTGCCACCTCGCCCCAGACACGCGTAATTTATGTTTCAGTGAACGGTTTTGATACCCATGCAGGGCAGGCACGCACCCACGAACAGCTCCTGAGCCGATTCGCAGGGGCGGTGAACGCCTTCTATCGCGACTTGGAGCAGCAGGGCAAGGCGGACAAGGTTCTGCTGATGGTCTTCTCTGAGTTCGGTAGGCGGGTGCGCGAGAACGGCAGCTACGGCACTGACCATGGCGCTGCGGCGCCGATGTTCCTCATCGGGAAGCGCGTGAAGGGCGGATTGCACGGCGATGTGCCCAACCTGCGCGAGTTGGACGCTAACAACGACCTCAAGATGCAGACCGACTTCCGAAGCGTCTACGCCACCGTGCTGGATTGGCTCGGAGGCGACCCAGAACGCGTGCTGGGCAAAACCTTCCGTCCGATACCTGTGATTGGCTAAATAGGTACAATACGCCCCGATGGGCGAACTGAATACGAACTTGGGAGTGAACTTCCCGCGCGGGTTCAAAAGCGCGGGCATCTACGCGGGCATCAAGAAGCCCGGACTGTTAGACTTAGCGCTGATTGTCTCCGAGACCCCGGCGAGCGTGGCAGGCATGTTCACCACGAACCATGCCTGCGCGGCGCCCGTGCACTGGTCCAAGCAGGTGGTCAACTGCGGAACGGCTTACGCGGTCATCGCCAACAGCGGGAACGCCAACTGCCTCACGGGCGAACAGGGCATCCGCGACGCCGAGCGCCTGGCAGAGCTGGTGGCGGAGCGATTAGGGTGTGAACCGATTCAGGTGGTCGTCGCTTCCACGGGCGTTATCGGAGTGCCGATGCCGATGCAGACAGTAGAGAATGCTCTGCCAAAGCTGTTTGAGAACCTCACCGAAGGCGACGACCGAGCCACCGCAGATGCGATTATGACCACCGACAGCTTCTCTAAGCGTGCCTCGCTCGAAATCGCCACTCCCGATGGAACCGTGCGACTGGGCGGGATCGCCAAAGGCGCGGGCATGATAGCCCCCAAAATGGCGACGATGCTGGCGTTCCTCACTACAGATGCCGAAATTGACGCGCCCAGCCTCCAAGCCTGCCTGCGACGGGTGGTGGAGCGTACCTTCAACTGCATCACGGTGGACGGCGACACCAGCACCAACGACATGGTGATTGCGCTAGCGAACGGTGCGTCGGGAGTGCGCCTCTCTGGACAGGGACTGGAGGCATTTGAGGAGGGGCTTTATCGTGTGTGTGAGTACCTGGCGAAGCGCATCGTGCGCGATGGCGAAGGCGCCACGAAAATCTTCGCCGTGAATGTCGTGGACGCCGAGAGTTTTGACCAAGCGCGCCAAATCGCTCGCACCATCGCCGAATCCCAGTTGGTCAAGACCGCGATGCATGGGGGCGACCCGAACTGGGGACGGATCATCGCCGCTGCAGGGCGCGCGGGGGTGCCTTTTGACCCCGACCAAGCTCACCTGACCCTGCAGGATGTGCCCGTGTTCGCCAACGGTAGACCGTTGGACTATGACGAGCAGGCACTTGTGGAACGGCTCCAGACCGAAGAGATTGAGATGACGCTCTCGCTGGGCATGGGACACGCTCAGGCGACCTTCTGGGCAAGCGACCTCACCGCTGAGTATGTCAAAATCAACGCGCACTACCGCACCTGAGGGGCTAAAGCATCGCTTGGCTCAGGCACTGCTGGGCGCGCTCGTAGTGTTGGGCGTGCTCAGTTTGCTGATTGCGCTTTCGGGCAACTCCATCGGGCAGGGCTATCGGCTCATCGTTCAGGGCGCGATTGGCATACCGCCCAGCGACCAGCTCAGCCCGCTGGATGCGTGGGACGCCGTCCTGCACGACATGACCCTGCTCATCCTGACCGGGCTTTCGGTGGCGATTGCACTCCAAGCGGGTTTGTTCAATATCGGTGCTGCGGGGCAGTTGCTGATGGGTGCGATGGTCGCAGGCTGGATTGGCACGCGCTCTGACCTGCCGACCGCCGTGCATCTGCCCCTGACGCTCTCGCTGGGCGCGCTGGTGGGCGCCTTGTGGGCGCTTGTGCCCGCCTTGCTCAAACTCTATCGCGGGGCGCACGAGGTCATCACCACGATTATGTTCAACTATATCGCCCTCTACCTGACCCACTGGCTCTTGATGGAGCATTTGCAAGACCCCACCAGCGATGTGCCCCGCACGGCTTTCCTTGCTGAGACGGCTCAACTGCCTCCCCTCGGTTCGTTTATGCAGACCAGTTGGGGCTTTGTGATAGCGGTGATGCTTGCGCTGGTGTTGTGGGCGGTGCTGTTTCGCACTGTGTGGGGCTACGAGGTGCGGGCTACAGGTGCCAACCGCGACGCAGCCGAGGCAGGGGGAGTGCCGGTCAATCGGCGCACGCTCCAAGCGATGCTGTTGGCGGGGGGCATGGCGGGATTGGCAGGCGCGATTGAGGTGGTGGGCACCCAATACCGCTTCTTTGAGGGCTTCCCAGCCGACTACGGCTTTGACGGGATTGCGGTCGCCCTGCTGGGTGCCAACCATCCTGCGCTGGCGGTGGTCTCTGCGTGGGTGATGAGCGCCCTGCGCGGGGGCACTTACTACCTCCACATAGAAACGGGCGCGCCGAAAGAGATTGCGGTGATTGTTCAGGCGGTGTTGATTCTCTATGTCGCAGCGGTCTACCTGCGCAAGCGACGCGTGGAGGGCTGAGCATGGGCGATATTTTTGACTTGCAGTTGGTCAATACAGCGATGCGCCAAGCAACTCCGCTCATCCTTGCGGCGCTGGGCGGTCTGCTCAGCGAGCGAGTGGGGGTCATTAACATCGGCTTGGAGGGCAAAATCCTGATGGGTGCGTTTGCGGGTGCGCTGGCGACCCTCCTCACTGGCTCACCGATTGTCGGGCTGGCGAGTGCGATGGTGATCGGCGCGATGTTTGCGCTCATCCACGCCGTCGCCACTCAAGAACTGCGTACCGACCACATCATCAGCGGGGTCGCCATCAACCTGTTGGCGCTGGGGCTGAGCACCTATCTCTATCGTCAGATTATCCTGCCCCGTGAGGAGCGGGGCGAGTCGTCGGTCGTGCAGGGTTTTGCGCCTATCCGTTCCGAGTGGCTGGATAGCCTTCCCATACTGGGCACCCTTCTGCGCGACCAGACTTGGCTGGTGCTGTTTGCCTTCGTCTTGCCTTTTGGAGTGTTGTGGGCGCTGAACCGCACGCGCTGGGGGTTGCGGGTCTATGCGGTAGGCAACGACTCGGTCAAGGCGCGCACGATGGGCGTGCCCGTGAAGCGAATGCGGTATACAGGTGTGCTGTTGTCGGGCGTCTTGGCGGGCATGGCGGGCGCTTTTCTGACGCTCGCTTCGGCAGACCAGTTTCGCGAGAATATGAGCGCGGGGCGCGGGTTTATTGCGCTTGCGGCGCTAATCTTTGGGCGTTGGCATCCAATTGGGGCGCTGGTCGCCGCGTTCGGGTTCGGCTTCTTTGAGGCGCTTCAGATGCGCCTACAAGGTCAGCCTGTGTTCGGCGTGCAACTTCCCACCGACCTTATCTTGATGCTCCCCTACCTGCTGACCGTGATTGCGCTGATTGGGTTGTTCGGGCGAATGAAACCGCCGTCCGATTTGGGGAATTAGGTGTGGGTCGTTGCCGAAACGCCCCCTGCCCAAAGTTTCGGGCAGATGATGTATAATTATTCTCGTGCGGACAGTAAGGCGGAGCAAGCGACCGACCCTCGCTTCGGTCGCCAGAGAAGCAGGCGTTTCTATCGGCACTGCCTCCAACATTTTGAGCAATAAACTGGAGCTCCACTCGCCGGAGACGGTTCAACGTGTGTTGAGTGTGGCTCAACAGTTGGGCTATCGCCCGAACCGCCTTGCGCGCAGTCTGGTCGCCAAATGTACCCACACGATTGGGGTGGTGATGGAGCCGACCCATACCGTGTTCACTCGCAACCCCTACGCCTCTGCGGTCTTGGATGGAGTTTTAGAGTGTCTGATGGAGCGTCATTACCACCTCAAACTCGTCACCATGGCAGAAGCGCAACCGCGCACCCTCTGGATGCAGATTGATGATGGTTCTATGGACGGCGCTATTGTCATCTGTCCGCTGGACGACAGCCCTCTGCTGGAATGGTATGCCCACACTTCCCTGCCTTGTGTTTCGGTGGGAAGCCTCGTTCCTGCCGAAAGGGGGATTTATTGTGTTGACTCGGACAGCGAACATGGTATCCGCTTAGCGACCGAGCATCTGCTGGAATTAGGACATCGCAAATTGGGCTTTGTTCGGGGACCAGAGAACCAGTTCAGTGCGTATCAGCGTGAGCAGGCTTTCCGTGCCGTTCTAAAGACATACGAAATCCCTGTGGTGGAGGGATGGATTCAAGGCGATGGCTACGAAATCGAATCGGGGTATCATGGAATGCAAGCAATTCTGGCTCAACCGAGCCTTCCTACGGGTGTAGTGGCATCTAACGACTTAGTAGCGATGGGCGCACTACGCGCTTGCTTAGACCATGGCTTATCGGTTCCAGAGGACGTCTCTATCGTGGGATACGACGACTTCCCTGGCGCTAGCGTGGTCAACCCGCCCCTGACCACCGTTCGCAACGACATTCACGGCATAGGTCATCACGCCGCCGAAGTGTTGATAGAACAGATAGAGACAGGTACGCTTCGGTCAGGCGTTCGGTTGTTTGCAGGCGAGATGGTGGTTCGGGGTAGTACCGCACCTCCCAAGTAGTGGGGCACGCTTCAGGGGACTACACGAGCGCCTAATCCCCAAGTATGGGAGCGCTGGCTCAAAATCAAACGAAAATGGCTGGAACGCAACTCCCCAGAAGCCTTGAGACCCTGAGCTCTGATTGCGCGTGGAGTCGCTTTTCAACCGGGAACAGGGTGGTTAGAGCCGTGTACTGACCTGCTCCAGAGCCTCTTCGTTATCATTTCGACTTCGTTTAGCGGAACAGCGCAACCATCGTCTTAAGAAGTAAGCTGGCATCCCTTGTCAAACCGCGGTTTTGTACATACTCAATGTCGGAGGCGATTTTAGCAGGCAGAAGCACTTCTCGATAATACCGTTCAGGATTTTCCTGCTCTGCCAGAAGCCGTTCCTCGTGTCGGTAGCGGACTTGGGTCAGCCCTGTGATGCCGGGTGGCACGCTGAGGATAATGCGCCGAGCTTCTTCGGGGTAGAGCGCAACATATTTCTCTACTTCGGGGCGCGGACCCACGAGGCTCATTTCACCCTTGAGAACATTCCACAGCTGGGGCATTTCGTCCAACTTAGTGGCTCTCAGAAAACGCCCCACGCGGGTGATCCGGGGGTCATGTCCTGCCGTGACCTGTGCACCCAGTTTGTGGGCATCCTTGACCATCGTACGAAACTTGAGCACTTTGAACTTGCGCCCATAACGCCCCACCCGCTCATGCGCAAAAAAGACCCCACCCGACGAATCGAGGCGAATTGCAAGCGCCACAACCCCCCACAAAGGCAAGGTTAGTACAATTCCTATCAAGGCAAGGGTGAAATCCGCCCCGCGCTTGACCGTTTCGTATAACCAGTCGGCATGGCTCTCAGCGACGATAGGCTTGTCCGACATCGTACACCGCCTCTATCACATCAGCGACATCGGCGTCGCTCATTGTGGGATACAGCGGAAGCGAGAGGGTGCGATCATAGTAGGACTCGGTGTGAGGGAACTGTCCTCGTTTCCACCCATACCGCTGATAGTGGGGATGGTAATGAATTGGGATGTAATGCACGCTGGTACCGACATTGCGTGCGCGAAGCTCCTCGATAAACTGCGCACGGTCAATACGCAACGCCGAGAGATTGAGCAGTATCGTATAGAGATGCCACACATGCGTTCGGTTCGTCGGCAGAGGGTCAGGGAAGGTTTGAACGAAATCCATCTCACGGAAGGCTTGATGATACTGCTGGGCAATCTGCTGACGACGGGCGTTCATCCCGTCCAATTTACGCAGTTGGCAAATGCCGATCGCTGACTGGATGTCTGTGATGTTGTACTTGAAGCCCAGCGTTTGTACCTCATAATACCAAGTGCCTACTTCGGTGTAGCGTTTCCATGCATCGCGACTGATTCCGTGCAAGCTTAAGATTCGACACTGGTCGGCAAGGTCAGGGTCGTTGGTGGTAATCATACCTCCTTCGCCAGTGGTCATGTTCTTGTTAGCGTAGAAAGAGAAAGCGGTTGCGTGCCCTATCGTGCCAATCTTTCTGCCTTTATACTCCGCGCCTGCAGCGTGCGCTGCGTCTTCCAAGATTCGCAGACCATAATGCTGGGCAAGGTACATCAGGGCGTCCATATCACACGGCAGTCCCCCATAGTGGACAGGCATAATCGCTTTTGTACGGGGACTTATGGCGCGCTCCACCTGAGCAGGGTCCATGTTGCCCGTAGCAGGGTCAATGTCGGCAAGCACAGGCACGGCTCCCACATACTCGATGGCTTCGATAGTGGCGCAGAAGGTGAGTGGGGTGGTGATGACCTCGTCCCCTTGCCCGATCCCCCAACTTGCCAGTACAAGGTGCATCGCGGCGGTACAAGAGTTGACTGCCACGGCATATTTCGCCTCCGTGTAGTCGCAGAACTCTTGCTCGAACTGCCTTGTCTTGGCTCCAGTTGTGAGCCATCCACTACGCAACACTTCAATAACCGCTTGCTCCTCCTGCTCATCAAGACAGGGCAGGGCGTAGGGCAGGAACCGTTCGCGTTTGCTCATGAGGGTTCGCTCCGTGTTGGGGAAAAAATAAGCGCGTCTTTCCCCGAGAAATTATACTCGTAGAGGTTCATCAGGCGTGTGGATGAGTGCCAATACTGACTCCTAAGTTGAAAACCCAGTCGTTGATAGAAACGGTTGACCGAATCATTCTGCTGGGCGTCTGTGGTCAGTATGACACGGCTTGCCCCTTTTGCTTGAGCGGTCTCTAAGAAGGCAAGCACTAACTGTCTACCAATTCCCTTGCCTTGAGATTGGGGGAGCACCCCAAGGGAAGCGAGTTCTGCCGTAGCGGTTGGCTCGGCGGGTTGATGAGCAAGTTGGTAGGCACGATGCCTGCTGGCAAGCACTCGGCGCCATCGGGCAGGACGCAACATCAAGTGAAGTCCCGCTGAGAATGCAAGCTGCCACCTGCGCTCTTTCAATCGTTTGTAGAATTGGGGAGGGTTCATAAATCCTGCGGCGAATCCCTCTAACGCCCCTGAACTGCCCTCGTAGACCAGCAAAATCGGGTGCGAGTAGTCCATTACGGTTTGATAGTATGCCCTGAGAAAAGCAGGTCCCAGCTCCGTCATCAAGAAGCCGGGAAAGGCTTGTTGATGTACCCTCACAACTGCTCGCAGGTCATTTGGGTTGGCAAGGCGTATCATCACCTGTCTCCTCTGGAAGTAAGCCGATTACTTTCAAAATTCTGCGATTGATTTGATGGACATCAAATCGCTCTTCGGCGAGTTTTCGGCTCGCCTGACCCATCGTGATAATCAATCTCGGCTCCTGAATGAACCGCTCCATCGCCTGCACCAACGCCTCCACATCCCGTACAGGCACTAAATACCCATTTACGCCGTCCACCACCGTTTCCCTGCAACCGGGCGCATCGGTCGTAATCACAGGGCGCGCCATCGCCATCGCCTCTTGCGTGCTTCGCGGAACGCCCTCCCGATAGTAAGAGGGCAACACATAGACGCTGGTCTGCGCAAAGTAGGGGCGCACATCGGGCACCTGCCCGAACCATTCCAAGATGCCCTCTTTGACCCACGCCTCGACTTCTGATTGGGTGAGGGCGCTGGGGTTAGTGTCCAGTCCGCCGAGCAGCCAGAAGCGGGTGTTAGGGTATTTGGCTTTGATGTGGCGCGCCGCTTGAGCGAACTCAGGGATGCCCTTTTCTCGAATAAGGCGCGCTGCAAGAGTGAATGTCACTGGCTTTAGGCTCGGATGGGCAGAACACCACTCGTGGAGGTCTACCCCAATCCCGCCTAAAAGAACGGCTTGTTCTGCACGCACTAATCGTGCCTCTAAGAACTCCCGAACATCATCTGGATTGAGAAACAATACTTTATGAGCAAAACGCAACCCCACTCGGTAAAGAAGCCTAACGGTCTTGGACAATAAGGTGTGCCTGAGAGAGGGCTTTTCGCAAAAGGTGTAGCCAAGTCCCTCTATCATTGCAACACGATAGGGCACACCTGCCACTGCTCCAGCAATCATACCATACACAACAGGCTTGATGTTGTAAGGCATTACCACCGATGGCTTCAGTCTGCGAAGCAGTTTGCTCAGTTGAAGGAGCGTCCGCAAGTCCCTTAGGGGGGTGATGCCTGCACGGTTCAGAGCATAATCCACGGGAATCGCCCCTAACGCGCTGACCTCCCATCGCGTCTTGTCATCGTAATCGGGTGCAAGCACAACAACATGAATATTATATTTTTTTAGTGCTTTTATTAATGAACCTCTGAAACCGACAATTGTAGAAGCGAACGGGGATATAAAAACCACCTTGGGTGGAGTCTCTGCTGGCACCTGCTTGCAAAGTGTCAAGTGATCTTTAGTATGCGACATCTTTATCCTCTTATCCTTTTCTTAGTCAAATCTGTTGGATTTCTATTTCTCCTCTGAAAGCCCACCGATTACTTCCAAAATCCTGCGATTGATTTGATGCACATCAAAACGCTCCTCGGCGAGTTTTCGGCTCGCCTGACCCATCGTGATAATCAATCTCGGCTCCTGAATGAACCGCTCCATCGCCTGCACCAACGCCTCCACATCCCGTACAGGCACTAAATACCCATTTACGCCGTCCACCACCGTTTCCCTGCAACCGGGCGCATCGGTCGTAATCACAGGGCGCGCCATCGCCATCGCCTCTTGCGTGCTTCGCGGAACGCCCTCCCGATAGTAAGAGGGCAACACATAGACGCTGGTCTGCGCAAAGTAGGGGCGCACATCGGGCACCTGCCCGAACCATTCCAAGATGCCCTCTTTGACCCACGCCTCGACTTCTGATTGGGTGAGGGCGCTGGGGTTAGTGTCCAGTCCGCCGAGCAGCCAGAAGCGGGTGTTAGGGTATTTGGCTTTGATGTGGCGCGCCGCTTGAGCGAACTCAGGGATGCCTTTTTCGCGCAACAGGCGTGCAGCGAGGGTGAAGGTGATGGGTTCCAAAACAGGAGGAGCGGGGCGAAAATCGTCTAAAGAGACACCCGTCGCTCCCACTAAGACCGCCTTTTCTGAAGAAACAAGTCCCAAGTCAAGCATCTCCTGCAAGTCATCTTTATTTTGAAACATCACAGATTGAGCATGGCGAAGTGCGGTGCGGTAGAGAGCTGTAGTCAGCTTGGTGACGAGTGAATGTTTGAGTGATTTATTTGGCATAAAAGTGTGACCAAGACCCGTAATCAAAGCACAGCGATTGGGAACTTTTGCAAGAGCACCGGCGAGGATGCCGTAGATTACAGGTTTGATGTTATACGAAAAAATCATCTTAGGTCGATAATTCTTAAAAAAATAATATAAATAAAACAGGGTACGCAAATCTTGCAGTGGGTTCATGCCTGTCCGTTGGAGTGGGAAACTGATAGGGACTGCCCCCAAATTGCGTACTGCCTGTTCGGTTTCTGGCGTGTAGTCGGGTGCCAGCACAAGCACTTGATACCCATGTTTTTGTAGCGCCTGTATGAGTGCTCCACGAAAGTGGATAATTGTCGGGGCATAAGGAGCAATCAACACCGCCACCGAGCGGGCCTCGGTGGTAGTCGGTTCCATCTCTCTATGAGGTTTTTCACCAAGTTTCATCAATCACCACTTTGTATAGTTTTCGCTGAGTATTGTCTCATACATGACGGCATACTGCCCTGCAATCAGGTCTATATCCCATTCGGGGGGCCACTGTACGGGGCGCCCCACCGCTTTGCGGATCCCATCTGCCAGTGCCTGAGCGTTTCGCGGTGGTACCACAATCCCGTCCATCTGGCGCACCTGCGAAGCAATGCCCCCCGAGTCTGTGGCGACCACAGGCACTCCGAACGCCGCAGATATCCAGGGAATGGCGGACTGGGTCGATTGAATGTACGGCATCACGCAGACCGAAGCGCGCAGAAAAAGCTCTGCAACTTCTTTTTCATCGAGGCGGTAGTTGCGGAGTTCAAACAGGTCTGGTGCGCTCAGAATCTGATTTTTGAGAGCGGGTGGAAGGTTGCCAGGTCCAGCAATCACGAATCGATACTGTCCCCGAAGCTGATAGGCTGATTCCACTAAGATGTTTAGCCCTTTGTAAGCTTCCAAACGCCCAAAAAAGAGCACCATTTTTTCACGAGCGATCCCTGTACGCTTGTGCAGTGTAAAGGGCGTGATGTCACTTGCTAACGGTATAACAACGATCTTTGACAAAGGAATGCCATCTTTTACGAGAAAAGGCACGAAGTAGTCGGAGAATATGTGGACGCAAGTGGCAGAGCGCAAAGTCGCACTACCCAGTTTATAGTTGACCCAGCCGATCCAAGTTCCCGGATGGGGCTCGGGGTCGTGGACACTCACAACTAATGGACACTTCAGCTCGCGCCGAATCCATCGCGCCCACAGAACTGCGGAAGGGTTCCCTTCGCTGTTCATCATGTGAACTATATCAGGGCGGAGTTGCTTGATGGTTAGAAATCGCTGGCGTGCCCAAACAGAATTGAGATAGGTCACAAGTTTGGCAGACCAGTTGCTTGGCATGGGATAGCGAACCACATGAGTAAACTTCAACTCAGCAATCTTTTTATCGGGCACGATTAGAGAAACCCGAAAGCCTTTTTGGGCAATCGCATCCGTGATGGGCAGATGGTAGCCCATGCCTCCCGAAACTGCAGGCATTATGGCGACGATGTGATGCATGTTGTCCCTCCTGCTGAATTTTTCAACACCGACAAACGTACAAGACGCTCGTAGGTCAGAACAGCGAGAACATAAATTAGAACCGTAAAGAGAAGCGCTTGGACGCTTGTCCTGATGAAAGTCGCACTGATAATAGATAAATTGAAAAAGAGAATCTGAGCATAAGGACGCTTCGCAAAGAACTGTATTGCACTGTTCAAAACCAGTCCATACAAGAAGAGGTTAACAACACCTCCTACTGCCCCGAGCTGTACTAAACCTTCCCCCCAAGGCGTAAAGGTGTGAACGCCTATCAAATCGTCGCTAATAATACTGCCAAACAGTGTGATAGTCCAGCGGTTCTCGAACGCCGTCTGAGGCTTTTCTGACCAAAGGGAACGGGGAATAAAAGTCAAGGGAGTATAATAAAAATAATG
>CAKZQI010000059.1 GCA_937139515.1 uncultured Armatimonadota bacterium
TGTTTGAAAAATAGCTGAGTGTCCTTCCACCTCGCTCACTCCTCGTCTTTCCAGAGAACCTCACCCCCCTGTGTCCCCCCTCTCCGCCAGCAGAGAGGCGGGAGAGCCTGCGCGCCTGTCCCCCCTCTCCGTTTACGGAGAGGGGGCAAGGGGGTGAGGTCTTTCGTAGAGATTCTTCGCTTCGCTCAGAATGACAGTTGGGGCTTTGTAGCTCAGAGTGGGGCTTGAAAATTGGGCGAGGTACATGAGATGTTGGACCTAAACGATGTACCCTTCTCAGCATTCCCCCTCTCCGTTTACGGAGAGGGGGTGAGGTCAAATTTCTCCCCACACACATTCTCAGGGTAAAATTGGCACATCACTCAGAACTACGGAGGGAAAAATGGTTGACACCAGCGATTTCCGCAGTGGACTGAACATTATCGTAGATGACGAAATCCATACCGTGATGGAGTACCAGCAGTCGCATCAGGGGCGTGGCAGTGCGATTGTGCGGGTGCGCCTGAAACGGCTTCGCGACGGAGCAATCTTCGAGCGTACCTTCAAATCGGGCGAGCGGTTCCCCCAAGCTTACCTGGAGCGCAAGCAGATGCAGACCCTCTATCGCGACGGCGAGGACTGGGTTATCTTAGACCCGTTCACCTTCGACCAAATTCATGTGCCTGTTGCTCAGTTCGGCGAGGGCGCCAAGTTCCTCAAAGATGGGATGGATGTGTACCTGCTCTACTACAACGATGATATTGTCGGCGCCGATGTGCCCGATTTTGTGGAGTTAGCAGTCGCCGAGACCGACCCGAACTTTCGCGGGGACACCGCCTCAGGCGGCTCCAAGCCCGCCAAGTTGGAGACGGGAGCGGTCGTGCAGGTGCCGTTCCATATTGAGGTGGGCGACATTCTGAAGGTGAACACACGCGAAGGGGTCTATGTGGAGCGTGTGCGCAAGGGAGGTGGCTAAACCGTGCGACCCCTACCCGAAAACCCCGAAGCCTTCACCGACCAGATTGCCGAGCTGACCGAACGCCACCTAAACCCTGGGCTGGCGAAGGTTCTGCGCTTTGCTGGGTTGGGTGTGGAATGGTACGCTGAAGGGTGCTACATCTGGGACGCTCAAGGGCGCAAGTTCTTAGACTGTCTGGGCGGATATGGCATGTTCGCTTTGGGGCATCGCCACCCGAAGGTGGTGGAGGCGGTCAAGCGTCAGCTGGATGCGATGCCGATGCCCAGCAAGATTATGTTCAACGCGCCCCAAGCCCAGCTCGCCGAGCGTCTGGCGCAACTCCTGCCTGGCGACCTGCAATACTCGTTCTTCTGTAATTCGGGCACCGAGGCGGTGGAGGGCGCTATCAAGGTGGCACGCAAGGCGACAGGACGCCTCAAGATGATTAGCACCATCGGCAGTTATCATGGCAAGACGATGGGGAGCCTCTCCGCCAGTGGGCGCGAGGTCTATCGCAAGCCGTTTGACCCGCTCTTGCCCGGCTTTGTGCATGTGCCGTTCGGGGATGCGGACGCCGTCGCCCAACAGATGGACGAGCAGACCGCAGGCGTGATTGTGGAGCCGATTCAAGGCGAAGGCGGAATTCGTATCCCGCCCGACGACTATCTGCCCCGCTTACGTGCGCTGTGCGACCGCTACGGCGCGCTGTTGGTGATTGACGAGGTGCAGACGGGGCTGGGACGCACGGGCAAATGGTGGGGCGTAGACCATTCGGGAGTGCGCCCCGATGTGGTCACGCTGGCGAAATCGCTCGGTGGAGGCGTGTTGCCTATCGGTTCTTTTTCGGCGCGCGCCGACATCTGGGAGGAGATGTTCCACGAGAACCCGCTCCTGCACACCAGCACTTTCGGTGGCAACGAGCTGGCGTGTGTCGCAGGGTTGGCGACCCTCCAAACGCTCGAGGAAGATGGGCTGGTGGAGAACGCCCAGCGCGTGGGCGAGAAACTCCTGCGCGGTCTGCGTCAAGTACAGGCGGAGTATCCCGACTTCATTCAGGAGGTGCGTGGGCGCGGGCTGATGATTGGCGTGGAGTTCCACGAGGCGGACTTCGGCGAGCTCACTATCACGAACATGATTCAGCGGGGGGTCATCGCCGCGTACACGCTCAACAATCCGAAGGTCATTCGAATGGAGCCTCCGCTGATTCTGAGCGAGGCAGATGCCGAGTTCGCACTGCAGGTGTTTGCCGAGTCGGTGGTCTCGGCGCGTGAGCTGGTGCAGATGGTGCTGGGCTAAAGCGTTCAGTGGAAGGTGGCGCCCGGCGCGTGGGGCGCGATAGGAATAATCTGGTCAGCGACCTCGCGCAGGGCGCTCAGCGCGCGTTCCGGTTCCAGCGTTAGCACAATCACCGAGCCACCTGCGCCTCCCGCGCCCGCCAACTTGGCGCCGAGCGCGCCGTTCTCAAGGGCGACCTGCACCAACTGGTGCAAACTCTCCCCGCTCCCGCCCAGCGTGTGGATGATGGCATAGTTCTCGTTCATCAGCGCGCCCAACTTCTGCCAGTCGCCAGCCAGTAGGGGTGCCCGTGCTTCACGTGCCAGCCGACCGAGCCTTGCCATTCCCTGAACTACTTCAGAGTCGCCCCCTTCCCAGCGTGCCCGAAGGCTCTGGTGAACCGTGCCAGAGAACCGTTTGCCCCCTGTGGTCGCCAGCCACATCGGGAGCGCATTGCTCTCGCAATAGGCTTGGAGGCTCTCCACCGTTGCCCAAGGCTCGGCAGGGTCGGTTCCTAACCCTTCCTTGTCGCGGAAGTCCATCAGGTTCAGCCCCCCAAACACTGCCATATAGAAGTCTTGGTACCCACAGGCGACCTGCAACCGATTTGCCTCAATCTGGCGCGCTCGCTCAGCAAACAGGTGAGGCAGGCTGGGCAGAGTTCCCTCGTATTTCATCAAACAGCCCACAATAGCGGTCAGCAGAGCCGAAGAGCCAGCCAGCCCCGACTGCTCGGGAATGTCGCTCTCTATTCGTAGGGTGAAGCGGGCGTTGGCGACACTGAAACCCAATCCCTGCAGGGCGACACGGCACACATCAAACTCGTCGCCCCGCAATTCCAAATCCTCTGCCAGATGAACCTGCGTGCGCGATTGGAAAGTGAGCTTGTCCGAGCGTTCCAGCGTACAGCGGGCGCGCAAGGGGATAGCAGTGGAAATCACTGTGCCACCGTACATATCGCTGGGATTACCGATAATCCCAGCACGCCCTGCGACCGAACAGCGTATCGGCTCCATCAAGTGGGGGAGTTCGCCCGCAAGGTGAGGCTTCCTGCTACTGGTGGGTTGGGCATTCTTGCTATTGTGCCCATTCGTGGCATGGGCATCTTGCCCATGGTGCTTCTCGTGGCACAATCCTCACCCTGTCACCCTGAGCGTCAGCGAAGGGTCTCTGCTTTGGGCTTCGTTGAGATTCTTCGCTGCGCTCAGAATGACAGTGGGGGGGGGCGAGAGGACTAACGAGGGGGGCGTCAAAATGTGGGCAGGTTGGTGTGGTAGTCAACTCAGAAATGTACCATTGTCAGCCCCAACCCTCCCCCTAAGTGCAGGGGGAGGGAGCAATATAGCCACAAGCAGGGGGGAACAGAAAGGATGGTGAAATCAGCCCACCGATATCGTCTTGATGCGCAGTTGGGTCACGGGTTGGCGATGTCCCCAGCGTCGGCGTTCGTTCTTCTTGGGCTTGTACTTGAATCCGATAATCTTGGGCGCTTTGGTATGCTTGGCGATTTCGGCAATCACTTTTGCGCCTTGCACATAAGGTGCGCCTACCTTCACCCCATCGTCCGTGCGCACCATCAGCACTTCGCTAATCTCAATCTCGGTTCCTTGCTCGCCCTCTAACTTCTCTACACTAACCACAGTGCCCGGCTCGACGCGGTACTGCTTGCCTCCGGTTTGGATAATAGCGTACATTGTGTATCTCCTCCTAAGCGGGGGGGATTATACCTCATTTTCGGGCACTTCGCGCAACTTGCCCTGCTTGTACAGCTCCCACACACGGAACACCGAGTTGCGGTGCGGGCGGATTTTGCAGTGTTCGTCCTCGTTGCGCTTCTCGTTGCAGTAGCCTAACGGAACACACTTCGGCACCAGCAACTTCCCAAAGTAAGGATCCGCCTGCATCAGCTCCTTGCGGATGAGTTTGAACATCTGGCGGATTTCCCACTGCGCCAGTATGCAGAGCCTCAATCCCGCCATGTGGATGAGCTGACGCAGGTTGACCGTCATAATCAGGTTTGTGGTGACGGCGTTGGGGAACACAAAGCGCGCATCTTCGGCAGGGATGCCCGCTTCCAAGAAGCGATGATAGACCTGCTCACTGGTGTCGCGGAACCGTTCGAACTCTTCGAGCGCCTCTGCGTTCGCCTCGATACTGGGCGGGGTCACATACAGCGGTTCCTTGTACTTCACATAGCGCTGGCTCTGCTGGTCAAAAGCAACACCAATTCGGTGGCGTACCAGCTGGTGCGAAAGCGCACGGCTCACGCCCGAAATGGCGAACACGAAACTGATATGTTCAATCGTGCTGTGGTGTCCCGAATCGACCACATGCTCAATCAGTTTCAGCACGCGCTCGGCGGGCACCTTCTCATCCAGAAACTCGTCCCAGATTTGTTGGGGCGTCTTTTCACTGTAGCAGGTGCGCGCGGCGAGATAGATAAGCCCCTGATAGTACTTGCAGATGATGTCCGCAGGGGGAAAAATCAAACTGACCTCCATCACGCCACGCTTCGCCATTATTGATGCCTCACGAATAGAGCATACCCGAACTTAGGCTTCCAGATAGGTGCGCAGGTAGTCGCCATAGCGATAGAGCGCACTGCGCGCGCGTTCCAGTCGCCCAATCAGGTGTCCGTTGTCGTGGTGGAGAATCTCGTCGAGCGTCTCCGCGCAGAAGAGCGCTTCCATCGCATCGGTAGGGCGCCCCACCGTATGCAGTCCAAACTCGGCATCAGAAGGGTCACAGTTGAGATGCGCAGTCAGGTAAGGGCGAATCTGGGGATAGGCGCGTTGGAACCACTTGCGCAAGCGTGCATATTCGGCTTGCCAAGGAGTCCCCTGCTCGGCAAAGGCACAGTCGCAAATCAGCTCAGAGAGCTGCTCAAAATGGGTGTAGTACTCGGCTAACAGAAGTCGTTGTTCCTCTATCGGCAGTTCAACCGTCTGCCCCCGCCACTGACGGACTTGGTCGCGTATCGTCTCGGGTAATGCAGACAGCACAGCCACTGCTTTGAGGAGGGCTATGCGCAGGTGGAGTCCCAGCTGCCACAGTCCTTTGCCTATTCCTTGCGCGAAGGTGCGCGCCCATGTAATCAGTCCCATCCTATGCCTCCGTGCGGTTCTCGCTCTGTTTCGTAACGAAATTCAGCTTCAGGTCGCGTAGTTGACGCTCGTATTCTCTTAGGGTTTCAGGTTCCAGGCGGGGGCGCAGTTTTCCTGCCAGAAATTCGGCGCAATCGATGGCAATTTTCGCCTCCTCGAGCGCAAGGCGGGTTTTGCCCGACAGTGGGTCGGGTATCAGCCCCAACGCCTGCCAGCCTGCGGTGATATAAAGGCTCAGCGTGTAGCCGAGCAGGTCATAGATGTCCATCTGCGCCTGCAGTGTCTCTTGCTCTTCACGCATCTGCCTGTCACCTCCCATTTGCCCGATTATACCCTGTGTGATTCAAATCACGGAACGACAGAGCCTTTTTCAAGTATCCTTGTGCTGTACCGATAAGGTGCGCTAACCAAAAGACAGGAGGAAAGGTTATGCCTACAATCGTGGATATTGCTGTCTCGGCTGGTTCGTTCAATACGCTCGTTCAAGCGGTTCAGGCTGCAGGTCTGGTAGAGACCCTCAGCGGACCGGGTCCGTTCACCGTGTTTGCCCCGACGGATGAAGCGTTCGCTAAGATCCCTCAGGATACTCTGCAGGCGGTGCTTGCCGACAAGGAGAAGCTCACTGCCATCCTGACCTACCATGTGGTGCCTGGCAAGCTGATGGCAGCCGATGTCGTCCAGCAGAGCCAGCTCCAGACCGTACAGGGTCAGAGCATCACGGTCAATACAGAGGGTGGCGTGCGTGTGGACGATGCGAACATCATCCAGACCGACATCGAGGCAGACAACGGGGTCATCCATGTGATTGACGCCGTGATTATGCCCAAGTAATCTCTCAAACACCTCGTAACTCGATCAGGGTGGCGCCTTCACGGTGCCGCCCTTCTTTTCGTGCATCAGCCCAACACGCAGTCGCTTACTTGCGCGTGTCTATCACGAAAATCTCGCGCTGTTCGTTGGTGATGACCAATCGCTGGTTGTCGATCCACTCAACAGCCTCACACTGTTTGCCGTTTTGGAAGCGGATTTGGCGCGCCTTGCCTTGAGAGAGGAACTTGTCGCTCCCGCTGGGTCGCTCAAAGAGCCAGACCGACTGCTGAGGCGCTTGGCACAACACCGCCAGCGTGCGCCCGTCGGGCGAAATTGCCGCGGCGGTCACCCACCCCCCAAGGTCGCTATGGCTATCCACCTTCGTGAGCGTGTTGACCTTGTCCGTGTGGGTGGTGTCCAAGCGATAGAGGTTCGTGCCGTTTTCTGGGGTGTTGAGCGAGCCTTGTTTGCGGTGCTTGGTCAAGAAGTAGAGTTTGCCCTCCAGAGCGAAGACCGCCTCACAGTCAAAGTGCCAGCGGTCGCTGGGCGGGAAGCCATTCTGGTCGGGGTAGGCGATGGGGATACGCTGGAGGATGTGCGTCTGAACCGTCTGTTCGGGGTTCGGCTCTTTCAGCACATAGACCGCCAAGTCGCGTCGGGCGTTGGCGTTGTTGCCGACATCGGCGATGTAGAGCGTGTCGCGGTCTATCGTGATATCTTCCCAATCGATGTTGCTGGCGCCCTCTATCTGAATACCCTCAAACACGGGGGGTGCCTGTTCGGGGCGGTCGGACGAATCGCGCCGTGAGACGAACGGGGGCACAATCACGCTCCCATCCAGCCGAATGGCGAAGATTCGGGCGCGGTCTCCGCTGTCGTTATGAACCCAGTAGGTGTCGGGGTAGGTACGACTGCGAGCGATACCGCTCATCTCGTCAATCGGGGGGTGGCTCACGATTGCCGACGGCTTGAGCTCGATCTCGTTGCTCCTTACAGAGGGTGGCACCCAGAACGCCAGCACCACCGCGCCTGCAAATAGCCCCATCATCCACAACACGATTGCGCGCATCGTGGGAAGTGTACCTGGAAGAGTGTTAGAGATGGGTTAAGGGCAATTCACTCCGAAAATGTGTCGTTATTTTGGAAGCATCTGTTTCTGTGGGGGTGTTTGAAAATGCTGGGAGCGCGGGCGTTGCGCCCATTTGTGGCTTGGGCATCCTTGCCCAAGATATCTTT
>CAKZQI010000060.1 GCA_937139515.1 uncultured Armatimonadota bacterium
GAAGTGGAACGAGCCAGCGATTTTCTCATCAAACAGCGTGTCGTTCATCGGGTACAGGATGTGCGGGTTGAAGCCCAACGACCATTCGCCGATGTAGCGCGCCCCTTCGTCCGAGTCGAGGATGGCGTTCAGTTTGCGCGGGTTGCCTGCGCCCGGTCGGTCGCCGTCGTCGGCACAGGTCGCCTCCACAATCTTGCCATCCTTGAGCGTGAACTGAATGTTGCGATACAGATTGCCCTCGTACACGCTGTTGGTATTGATGCTGATCGTGCCGTTGACCGAGTCGCGTATGGGGCAGGTGAAGCACTCGCCATCGGGGATATTGCGCAGTCCGTAGCAGGGCACGACGCCAATGCCCTCGATCGAGAAACGCAGGTCTGTGCCCAGACCTTTGATATGCACCTCTTTGGTACGCTCCATCAGCTCCACCAACGGCTGGACATCGCGCTCCATCTGGGCGTAGTCCACCGTACAGACTTTGAAGTAGAACTCTTCGAACGCTTCGGTGCTCATCCCCGCAGCTTGCGCCATCCCGACGGTGGGCCAGCGCAGAACGACCCACTTGGTCTTGGGCACGCGCACCTCCTGATGAACAGGCACCCACCAGAGTTGGCGCACTCTCTGCAACGCCTCTTGGGGGATGTCGGACATTTCAGCGAAGTTGGGGGTGCCCCGCAAGCCGATGTAGCCCTGTACATTTTCCATTCGTGTACGCTCCAGCCCCGCAAGGAACTGGATATGTGCGTCGTCGGCATGCGAATAGAGGGCGCGCAGAACGGCGGTATGTTTGGTCTCCACCACGGGGTAGCCCCCCGCCTTCGCAATCGTGCGCATCAACAGCGCCACGAAGTCGGGAGGCATATCAAACGCTTCAATCAGCACGCGTTCGCCCTGCTCAACCCGCACCGAATGGTGAACGAGGACCTCAGCCAGTTTCTGCCAGCGAACATCGATCACAGGGTGTACTCCGAGACAATCTGGGTCAGCGTGGCGAAGCGAGCGTTGTGCTTCTTGAACAGAAGAATCGCCTCGCGCAAGGTTTCTACATCGTCGTGGTAGTCATACCCCCCGATGCAGATGACGGGGCTATCCTGCTCCAGGTGGTGTTCCAGAATCATCTTGAGCGTGTCCCACCCGTGGTCCAGATAAGCGAACTTGCCGTTGTAGGTGGCGATGGGGATTTCCAGAATGCGGGCGCCACCGGGCTTGCGCAGGTCGTCGTAGGCGGGGTGATAGGGCTTTTCGGACGCACCGTCCCAGTCCACGAACATTCGGTATTCGGCGTTAGGAATAGCGCTGGTGTCGGCGAGGAAGCCCATATCTTCCAGATATTTCAGGTCGGGCGGGATGAGCGCATAGCTCCCGGCGCGAAACGCCGTGGGCTTGATGTGAACCTGCTTGAGCATATCTTTGCCCGTTTGGATGAGGTCTCCACGCTCGCGAGGGTCTTCAATGTAGCGTCCGTGGGCGTCTTCAAAATGCAGATGCAGTCCGAACTCGTGCCACGAGGGGATACGATGCAGATATTCACGGTAGTACAGCTGAGCGTTTGCCATCGGGTCTTTTCCAGACACCTGAATCATCCAAGTAAACGGGATAGTGAACTCTTCTGAAAGCTTGATGTAATCGGGGGTGAAGCAGCGGGGGTAGTCTGCCGCTTCGCAGTCCAAAGTGATTGCCACGGTTGGCATGGTTATCAGTCCTCCTCCTTCGCGCTTTTGCGCATCTCTGTAAGTTTGAGATTCGGTGCTTTGCAGACGATTCCTGCTATTTGGCGCGGGGTTTTCGGCAGATTGTGAGAGAGTGTCGGGCTAATCGTTGGGGGGCGGGCGTCTCGCCCGCTCGTGGCTGGAGTTGTCTTGGTTTTTGCCCTTACCCCTCTGCCCTCCCTTGCCACCCCGAACGCAGTGAGGAGTCTGGGATTCCTCGCCTTCCCGACTCTCGCGGAAACATTCCCGACACTCGCGGAAACACTCCCACCCGCCCCGAAGGACGGGGGCTACGCGTAGCACGGGCATCCTTGCCCGTGTAG
>CAKZQI010000061.1 GCA_937139515.1 uncultured Armatimonadota bacterium
CCTCGTGCTCGAGAACACCCGGCTCGAGCCCGACCCCAACGGCGAGATGTTCGCCTACGTCTTCAAGACGA
This sequence comes from uncultured Armatimonadota bacterium, assembly GCA_937139515.1. Classification (GTDB taxonomy): domain Bacteria; phylum Armatimonadota; class Fimbriimonadia; order Fimbriimonadales; family GBS-DC; genus CAKZQI01. The sequence continues at coordinate 72 of CAKZQI010000061.1, forward strand.
AGGCCGACCCGTTCGCGGGCCGGATCAACTTCTTCCGCGTCTACCAGGGCACGATGCGCCCGGACAACCAGGTGCTCAACACGCGCGCCCACGCCAAGGAGCGCGTCGGCACGCTGCTCGTCCCGCAGGGCAAGGACACCGGCCACGCCGACTCGTTCGGCCCGGGCGACATCGGCGCGGTGGCCAAGCTGAAGGAGACTCGCGCCGGCGACTGGCTCGCCGAGCGCGACCCGCAGTTAGACCGCGCCTTAGAAGTGTTGATGAGGCGATAACCTATGGGGCAGACACAGAGGTCTGCCCCCACACAACACCCCCATAAGACTGAGCAAGGACTACAGCAATATTGACCCCGCCGATGTGTCGCTGGACAAGGTGTTGCCTGACCGCCGTGCGCTGGACGAGGTGGTCTTCGAGGTACTGGGGCTACCAAGCAGGAGCAGTTGGCGGTCTATCGGGCGGTGGTGGAGCCAGTGAAGGCGCGCCTCGTGAAGGCACGGAGTGTGTGAGGAAATCACCACTTTTCAGGTTTCGTGATAGTTCCGTGTTGATCCTGCATCTGGGGTGGAAACTGGCTTTGGGCAAGGTGAGCGTCTTCAATAATCAACGATTTTGTTGCTACATGGCTAAGTTCTACACTTAGTGTCATCTTTCGACCATGCTGAGGCGGGAGTACAGGATGAAGCACGACGACGCGCAGATTAAACTCCCTGCGAACAATCTTTATTGGCTCTTTCAGGTCTGAGTCGTTGCTAATCACAACGGCTACTTCGTACTCATGCTTGAACGCATCTAATAACATATAGCAAGCAAGATTCACATCGGAACCCTTTTCCTCAGTCTTCCACACCTCCACCGTGCGAGGTCCGTTGGGACGGGGATTGACGAGAGGCATTCGTACGGGGTTTCTTATGAACTGTCCGTAATGGATGCTCAGGTTAGGTATTGTTCGTAAAGCACGCAGGTAGATTTGTTGCCGATCGAGAACATGAGGGTCGTCGGGGGGATTTATAACTCGAGCAGTGAAGTAACGAATGCGGTGAATTTCGTTCTGGGGTAACATCACCTCACAGAGTTTTGCGATGTCCAGCCAACGGTATGGTGTTCTCTTTACGCGATAGTACAAGTTAAAACCATCTACATAGACATTCGTCTTCACTGCAGGACTCCAGATAATAAAGCTAGAGCCATCCCCCTGCAGAGAGATGGCTCCGCTACCCAACCAGCGAACCGATTGGGGGGGTCTGATTTCTCAGGGCAAGCGCAAGGGCTTGCCAAATGCCACAATCGGCATTCATAGCCATATTATACCACATCTTGCGAAAAGTCAACACCCTGAGAGGGTGTTTGAAAAATCACTGGGAGCGCGGGCGTCTCGCTCGCTTTGTTCGTAGCACGAGCATCCTTGCCCGTGTTGCTTCGTGTGACAGGTGCATCCTGCCTCTTAGGATCTCAGGCAGGCGAGACGCCTGCGTTCCCATCGGCACATCCTAACTTGCCCCCCCTCGTGGCTTGAGCTCTTGCTACACGGGCAGGATGCCCATGCCACGATTTTTCAAACATCTTCCCGCCCCCCTGACAGTGTTTTGCGTGGTGAGTGCCCTAATATCCTTACTAACCCCAATTTTGGAGAACATCCCCCCATTCTTAGCGTCTATTGAGGTATCCTGCAGGGTAAGGGTATCTCTATGAACAAGCGCGTTGCGATCGTTGTGGGCATCGTGGTCGTTTTTGCGGTCGTCCTCTGGTGGCGGGGACGCGACAGTGAACCAGCGGCCGAAGCCGTCACCCTAAGAACTGCCGAAGTCACCAAAGAAGATGTCGTCCGCTCCATCACCGCCACAGGTGTCTTGCGTACCTACAATATCGTGGACGTCAAGTCCAAAGCAGGCGGTATTGTGAGCCAAGTGCTGGTGGATGTGGGCGATGCGGTCAAGCCTGGTCAACTGCTGGCTCGCATTGACCCCGCCGACACCCTCTCAGTGTTCAATCAAGCCCAAGCCGATTTAGAGGCGGCGAACGCTCGCATTGAGCAAGCCCAAGAGAACTTGGTGCTCCAGCGTGAGCAGAGCCGTCTCTCCGTTCAACAGGCGGAGGCGAACCTGCAAGCGGCGCAAGCACGGCTCCAGCAAGCCGAAGAGCGCGCCAAACTCCAGCCGACCGTGACCGAGGCACAGCTCCAATCGGCACGCACCGCTCTGGAGACCGCTCGCAAAAACTTGGAACAGCTGGAGAAGGTCATCATCCTGCAAGAGCGTGCCCAAGCCCAAGCGAACTACGACGCCGCACGCCAAGCCGAACAGACCGCACAGCGCAACTACGAACGGCTCCAGAACCTGCTTCAGCGCGGGTTCGTGTCGCAACAACAGGTGGATAGCGCGCTCGCCCAACTGGAAAATGCGCGCAGCCAGCGTGTCAGCGCCGAGAAACGGTTTCAAACCTTAGAGCAAGACCTCCAGACCCGTTTAGAGACTGCCCGCGCGCGTGTGGCGGAGGCGGAGGCGAACCTGCGCTCTGCCGAAGCGAACCGCGTGCAGGTTCAACTGGCGCAACAGGCGTTGGAAGAGGCACGCGCCCAGTTCAAACAAGCGCAGACCCAACTGGAGCAGGCGCGCTCTAATCTGCGCCAGATACGCCTGCGTGAGGCCGACATCGCTACCGCCAAAGCCCAGCGCGCCCGCGCCGATGCCCAAGTCTACAACGCCCGCGTGCAGTTAGACAGCACGACCATAACTGCCCCGCTGGGCGGAGTGGTCATCGCACGCTTCGTGGAACAGGGCACGATTGTGCCTCCGGGCACCTCGCTCTTCTCGCAGGGCAATACCCTGCTCCAGATTGCTGACACCTCGCGGATGTATGTGGAAGTCTCGGTAGACGAAGCCGACATCGGGAGTGTGCGTATCGGACAGCCCGTCACCATTCGTATTGATGCGTTCTCGCGGGAGCGGTTCCGCGGGCGTGTGAGCCGAATAGACCCCCAAGCGGTGATAGAGAACAATGTGACGGTGGTCAAGGTGCGCGTGGAGATAGAAAAGCCCGACCCACGCCTGAAGCCGGGCTTGAACGCCACCTGCGAGTTCCTGGTCGCTCGCAAAGACGATGTGGTCGCTGTGCCGAACGAGGCGGTCAACCAATCGCGCGAGGGCACCTATGTAGAGGTGATGAACAACGGCACGCCCCAACGGCGCGAAATCAAAATCGGCATTCAAGGCAACGAGAAGACCGAGGTCGTGGACGGGCTTCAACCAGGTGAAATCGTCGTAACGGGGCGAATCTTCAACCAAGAAGCCAATCAAGGGGCAGGCTCGCCCTTCGGTAGCCCGTTCGGGCGCGGTATGGGCGGTCCACCTCGCTCTGGCGCTGGCGGCGGTGGAGGAGGCGGCATGCGTGGCGGAGGCGGCATGGGCGGTCCGCCCGGACGATAGGAGGGTACGATGAGCCTTTGGGAAAACTTTCTGACCGCTTTGGATAGCCTGCGCGCCAACAAGTTGCGCACGATACTAACGATGCTGGGCGTGATTATCGGCGTCGCGGCGGTGATTAGCATGATTGGCATCGCTCAAGGCGCACGCCAATCCACCTTAGACCAAATCCAACGGCTCGGCGCAAATGTGCTCACAGTGCGACCCGGTCAAGCACGCCGTGGCGGAGCGTTTCTGGGGTTCGGGAGCGTGCAATCGCTCAAGCTGTCCGACGGCGATGCTATCCTGAAAGGCTGTAGCGATACCGTCGTGCGACTCTCACCCGAAGTGTGGTCAACCCAGCAAGTGAAGTATCTCAACCGCAACATGCGCACCAGCGTCTCAGGAGTTACCCCCGAAATCGAGACCATCCGAAACTTCATCGTGGAAGAGGGGCGCTTCTTCACCGAGCAAGAGGTACGGAGTATGGCACGCGTGGCGGTGATTGGACACACGGTCTGGCAAGAGCTGTTTCAGGGGGGGGCGGCGGTCGGCAATACCATTCGCATCGGTGGGCAAACCTTTGAGGTCATCGGACGCCTCGCTTACAAGGGTGATACGGGCTTCCGCAGTCTGGACGACCGTATTTATATCCCCATCACGACGGGTATGCGTCGTGTGGCGCGCCAAGAGCATCTGGACGCCATCAACATCCAAGCGCGTCGCTCCGACCAGATGTTTGAAACCCAAGCCTGTGTGGAAGAGGTGCTGATGCGCGCGCACAACATCCCGCCGTGGGGCGACCCCGACTTCCGCGTGTTCAATCAGGGCGACTTCGTGGAAACGGTGGAACAGACCGCCCAGACCTTCACTTTCCTGCTCGGTGGTGTGGCGCTCGTGTCGTTGATTGTGGGCGGGATTGGTATTATGAACATTATGCTGGTCTCGGTCACCGAGCGCACACGAGAAATCGGACTGCGCAAGGCAATCGGCGCCACTCGTTTCAACATTATGCTCCAGTTCCTGATTGAGTCGATGCTCGTGAGCATCGTGGGCGGTCTGATTGGGATTGGCTTGGGCTACTGGGCGGCGAGTTATATCAGCGAGCAGGCGAACTGGAAGGTGCTCATCCCGACCGAGGGCGTGTTACTGGCGTTCGGCTCGGCAGCGTTTATTGGGATTTTCTTCGGGCTGTACCCTGCCTGGCGCGCTGCGCAACTCCAGCCGATAGAAGCCCTGAGGTACGAGTAAGCAGCATTCGGAGAAAACCCCACCCTGTCACCCTGAGCGCTAGCCTAGGGTCTGGGGTAATCCTCCAACCTCATCCCCCTGTATCCCCCCGCTCCGCATGCAGAGAGGGGGGAGCACCTGCGTGCCTGTGCCCCCTCTCCGTAAGGGGGTCGGGGGGTGAGGTCAATCAGGTTGCACCGAGATTCTTCGCTTCGCTCAGAATGACACTAAGGGGTGCAAGAATGACACCCCCTACCCTGTCACCCTGAGCGCCAGCGAAGGGTCTCTGGTTTGGGTTCCGTAGAGATTCTTCGCTTCGCTCAGAATGACAGAGGGGGCGTCAGAATGACGGTTGGGGGCAAGGGGCTAACGAGGGATGTCCAAGCAGGAGCGGGTTGGCATGATTTTGAACACAGTGAATGTACCCTTGTCAGCACCCTAACCTTTCCCCCTGCAGGGAGCCACCTCTGGACGACGAATCTAAGGCGTATGCTCTCAGGGATGCCAGTGATTCGGGCGGAGGCGATGCGCGCCTTAGACCGAGCAACTATAGAGGACGACGGCGTGCCCTCCCTCTTGCTGATGGAGCGTGCTGGGTTCGGCGTGTACCAAAAGATTAGTGAATGGTTTGCCCCAATAGCGGGGCGTTCTGTTGCCGTACTGGCCGGCAAGGGCAACAACGGGGGCGATGGGATGGTCGTGGCGCGCTACCTGCACGAGGCGGGCGCCAAAGTTCACCTATGGCTGACCTGCGACCCTGCGGAATTTCAAGGCGACCCCGCTATCCAGTGGCGCATTATTCAAGGGATGGGCATTCCTGCAATCCCTGTCCCACCCGAACCCGACCCTGCGCTGTTCCGCGACGAGGAAGTGCTGGTGGACGCCCTGCTCGGCACAGGGGTTCGGGGCGCCGTGCGTGAACCGCTCGCCTCGCTCATTCGCGCCGTCAACGAGTCGGGACGCCCGATTGTCGCCATAGACATCCCCTCTGGGCTTGATGCCGACACGGGTAAGGTGGAGGGCGTCGCTATACGCGCCCACTACACCGTCACAATGGCACTCCCTAAGCTGGGCTTTTTCCAAAACGACGGTCCGCGGCACATCGGCAGGTGGGTGGCGGTGCCAATCGGTGTCTTGCCCGAACGCCTGAGGCAGGTAGAAGCCAGCGCACGCCTGCTCAGCGAGACGGAGGTGTATCGCCTCATCCCGTCTCTGCCCCCTGATGGACACAAAGGCACGCGGGGGCACTTGCTGGTAGTGGGCGGTTCGTTGGGAATGGCTGGCGCACCCGCGTTGGCGGGCATCTCCGCCCTGCGCGTCGGAGCAGGACTGGTGACCGTCGCTGTACCTGCACGGGTTCAACCTCAGACCGCCAGTTTCTACCCCGAACTGATGACCCTCCCCCTGCCCGATGGCGACCAAGGTGTGTTGACCGTGGAGGGCGTGCGCAGGTTGCAAGACCGCCTCGCCCGATTTGACGGGCTGGCACTTGGACCTGGGCTGGGGTTTGCCGAGCCTACTGGTAAAGCAGTCTTAGAGTTGTTGGCGCTGTGGTCTTCGCTAGAGCGCCCGTTGATTGTGGATGCGGATGGGCTGAACTGGCTGGCGCAGTTTGGAAGTGAGTTGCCCCTGCCCAGGTCGACGGTGCTGACACCCCATCCGGGCGAGGCGGCGCGCCTGTTGGGGATTGACACCCGACAAGTTCAGGAAGACCGTTTGGGCAGTGCCTTGTGGCTCCGTGACCGCTACCGTGCCACCATCGTGCTCAAGGGCGCCTACACGGTCGTTGCCGATGTTGATACGGAAGTGCCTTGGATTGTGCCGATTGCCGAACCGAGTTTGGGCACGGGAGGCTCAGGGGATGTGTTGACCGGGGCAATCGGTGGCTTGATGGTGCGAGGCTTGAGTCCTATTCACGCGGGGCTGGCAGGGGTCTATCTCCACGCGGAGGCAGGGGTTCGTCTCAACTGCTCTGGGCGCCACGCCTACACCGCTGAGGAGTTGAGCCGAGCGTTGGCACCTTGAAAGTAGGCATTACCCACCCCAGCTCTCGCTGATAAGGGTACATTTGTTGAGTTCAGTTTTCCAAAACGCCCGCCCACTTTCAGACGCAAGTAGGTAGCCCTGATCAAGAAGCTTCGCTTCCGCCTGAACGCCCCACCTTGTCACCCTGAGCGAAGCGAAGGGTCTCTGCTTAGAGTGGCACTGAGATTCTTCGCTTCGCTCAGAATGACAGTGGGAGGGTGAGGAGGCTAACGAAGATGTGTCAAAATAAGGGGGTACATTATTTTGAACTCAAGTGATGTACCCTTGTCAGCACTCACCCCCCCCTACGGCAGGAGGAGGGAGAGTCGAGACCTACTCACTTCGCCAAGGCGCGCTCAGGTCACCCGTTATCTCAAAGGTGCGTTCGCCATCAGGCAGGTCGCGCCAGATACCGCACGGACCCGCCCCCTCACTCACCTCAAAAGTAAGTTCGGTGCCATCAAAACGCAAGGCTGGCTGGTAGAACATTCCCACCTTTTGCGCATCGCCCACGATGTAGTGCCCAATCAGCGAGCGTCGGAAGCGGTCGGTGCTACAGTTGGGGTAGCTCCCGTGAACCAGCTGCCCGTTGAAGAACAGCACATCGCCTGGCTCCATAATACAAGGCACAATCGGCGTGCCTTCAGGCAGGGGCACGGTGACATCGGTAAAGCTCTCGGTGATGTCTGCCTCCTTCGGGCACAGCAGGGGCCAAGTATGCGACCCAGGAACCACCTGCATACAGCCGTTCTCCTCGTCACAGCGGTCTAAAGCCAACCACGCCGCCATACAGGTGCCAGGCTGAACCCGCAGATAAAACTGGTCTTGGTGCAAGGCTTGCCCTCGCGCACCGGGGGGCTTAAAGTAAAGCATCGTCTGTACCGCGTAGGGTTCCTTGCCCAGCAGTTCGGTCATCACTTGGCGGAGGCGGTCATCCAACATCCACCGCTTACTCACCTCGTCCCAGCGATGCATATGGATCATTCGGGGATAGCGTCTCAGGGGGTCTTTGCTCCCGATGTCAATGCCCGCAAAGTCGCCCGGATAGGTTCCCGCTTCTCGTAGGCGCATGTAGTGGTCGATGTAGAACGCCACCTCTTCACGGCTGAATAGCCCGCGCACAATTAGATAACCCTCGCGCTCGTAAAACGCCTTCTGTTCAGCGGTCAGCATAATGCCTTATTGTAGCACGCAACGGCAAGGACGCATTTGCGGTATAATTTGCTTAGATGAGCCGAAACGACCGCTCAACCAGTCGACGCGATTTCTTGCGTGAGGGACTGCGCTCGCTGGTACGCACGGGTTTTGGGGGCATTTTTGAGCGATTGGAATCGATGGGCGAGATGATGGAGCGCAGTGGGGGCGCTCAGCCCATCCCCATCACGCCCGTTCTAAGCTGCGAGACACGCTCGCTCCACTCCCTGTTTGAAGCAGGCACACTCACTCTGGAGAACCTGCCCACCTTGTTGCACGAGCTGGAGGTGCCGGGCGTGAGCCTCAGCGACCGCCACCTGCCCAACTTCCACCCACGCACGCTGGAGAACCTCCGTGAGACACTCGTACGAGGGGGGTTGACGATTACGGGGCTGATGGTGCATACGCCCATCGACATCCACGACGAAGCGAACCTCAGTCGGCGTATGGACGATTGTATTGAACGGCTCCAGTGTGCGCTGATATTGGGCGCACCCGTCGTGCGCTTCCATCTGGGCGGAAGCATGAACGAGCGCGAGGACGACACTGTTCACTTGGAGCGGGCGGGGCTGTTCCTGCAACGGCTTTTGCCAGAGGCGCGTAAACGGCGCGTGCGCGTCGTGCTGGAGAACCGCGATGGCGTCGCCCACCGCGCCGAGAACCTGCTCAGCCTCGTGCGCAGTCTGGACACGCGCTGGGTGGGCGTCTGTTTGGACTTCGGAAACGGCAACCCCGACCGCCTGTACGACTCGTGCCGACTGTTAGCTCCCTACGCCTATCATGTCCACGCTAAGAGCCGAGCGTTTGACCCTCGCGGCGAGGAGAGCCAGATTGAGTACGGGCGTATGCTGAGCTACCTGCGCCTTGCAGGCTACAACGGCGCAATTTCTATTGAATACATGGGCGAAGACGACCCGATAGAGGGCATTCGCAAGACACGCGACCTCATCCGACGCTACTGGCGCGCCTATTGAGGGGGGATGCCCCGTTGCAAGAGGTTCTGCAGACCGTGCGAATCACGCTGAGCGAACGCTCCATGCTTCCCCCCGAAGGAGGCATCGTGATTGTTGCCTACTCAGGGGGCGCCGACTCCACTGCCCTGCTCCATCTCCTTACCCAACTGCAAGCGGAGTTCTCCATCTGCGTGCATGCCGGGCACTTGCACCACGGGATGCGCCCCGAAGCCGACGCCGATGTCGCCGTGTGCCAAGAGGTTTGTGAGATGCTGGGCGTGCCTCTGCGTGTGGAGCGAGTCAATGTACCCCAGTTGGCGAAAAAACATGGGCTGAGCCTAGAGGAGGCAGGACGCAGCGCACGCTATGCCTTCTTAGAGCGTCTGGCAGACCAGCTGAACGCCGCGGCTATCGCCACCGCACACACCCGCGACGACCAGATTGAGACCATCCTCATCAACTTGCTTCGGGGGACGGGACCGCGCGGGCTGTGCGGAATGCCCTACCAGCGAGGGCGTATCATCCGACCCGCCTTAGACCTCACCCGCGAGCAAACCCACGCTTATTGCGCCCACCATCGCCTGCCCACCGTGTTTGATAGCACGAATTTAGACCCCCACCAATTGCGCCGACGCATACGCGCCGAGCTGGTGCCCCTCCTGCGCGGACTGATGCCCGCCTTTGACCGACACCTGCTCCACCTTGCCGACATCATAGAGAACGAGGAGTCATGGTGGGACGCCTTTATGCGCGATTTGCTCCACACGCTGGACGAGGAGAAGATACCACTCCGCGTGTTCACGCAGTTCCACCCGGCGGTTCAGCGTCGGCTCCTTAGGGAGTGGCTCCGCCCGATACTGGGCGCGCTCCAACTACCCTCGTTTGAGATCCTAGAGGGCATCCGCCGAAGCGCGATTTGGGGCGAACCCAGCTCGTGGCAACTGAGCGAGGAGCTGCGCATGGTGGTGACGCTTGAGGCGCTCACCTTGCGCCACGACACCGAACCAACCCACGCTGAACCATATGCCTACCCCGTGTTGATTGGCAATCCGCTGATTGTGCCCGAAGTGGGCATGTGGCTGGAAAGCCAAATCATCGAGGGCAACTCCCTTTCACCTATGCCGTCAGGGGAATGGGAGGCGGTGATGGACGCCGATGCCCTCGTCGGTTCGCTGACGGTGCGACCGTGGCGACCGGGCGACCGCTTCCAACCGCTGGGCATGACCGAGAGCAAGAAGGTGAGCCGAATCTATATTGATCGCAAACTGCCCCTTGCCCAGCGCGCGCTTCATCCCCTGCTGTGCGACGAGGCAGGTGTGGTGTGGATTCCCACCTACACGATTTCCGAACGCGCGCGGGTCAGCCCGAACACCCGACGCATCCTGCGCGTTGCGTTCCATAGAAACGCATTGACGCCCGACTCGTCAGACTAACGGTATGGAACCTGTAGGAGCGCTAACGATGGACGACTTGCTCGGGGGCTACACCACGCACACACTCAACGATGAGCAGCTGGTGACACGCGCTCGCGAGGGCGACACCGAGGCGATGGAGGAGCTGTTCCAGCGGTACCGCCAGCCCCTGTTCCGAATCGTGTACCGCTCGGTGCGCAATCAGGACGAGGCAGAAGATATCGTGCAGGATGTGTTCCTCAAGGCGTTTGAACGACTCCACCTATTCAAAGAGCGGAGCCAGTTCAGCACTTGGCTGATACGAATTGCGATGAACCTATGCACTGACCGAGCGCGCCAGAGCCAGCGACGGCAGGCGCTCCTCCAACGGGAAGCCGACCATAAACTGGCGTGGATGACCCACCCTCATCCACCCGACCCTGAGGAAGTCGTCCAGCAGAATGTGTTCCACGAGGTGTTCTACAAGGCGCTGAACCAACTGCCCGAGCCTCAGCGTCAACTAATCCTGATGCGCGATATCGAGCAAATGGAATATGAGCAGATTGCCGAGATTTTAAAAACGACCGTCGGCGGGGTCAAACTGCGCGTGATGCGTGCCCGCCGTGCGCTCAAAATTCAACTGGAGCCTCTGCTCCGTGCGATAGGTGAGATTGAATGAAGAACCCTTGCGAGCAGTTTGTGGAGTGGTTAGAGACGGAATCGGGCGAGCTCCCGCCCTCCTTGAGGGCACATCTGGATCGCTGTGTACACTGCCAGCATGAGTATGCCTTGCACAGCGCATACCAAAAAGCGGTTCAAGCAGTGCGCTCAGAGCCAGTGCCTGCGACCCAAGTGCAGTGGAGCCAGATTGCCCAACGGCTCAAGGCGCCCCAAGCGCGCCCACGCTGGGCTTGGCGAGGGGTGTGGGCGCCTGCGCTGGCGTTCGGAGCGATGGCAGGGTTGGGCATCCTGTTCTGGCTCACCCCACGCAACCACCCCGAACTGGCTCGGCTGGAGCAAACAAATCCCAAGCCCTTTTCGGTAGGAACAACAAGCACACAATCGACCGATACTCCCCTGTCCAGCGATGGGAGCGTCTTGCCTATGCCCCCGCCAACTTACAGCGACTCGGTAGTCCCCTTTTCGGGGTCAGTGGAGGAGCCTGCTGAACCCTCCCAACGAGCGACAACTTCTACCCGTGAGTTGAAGAGCGAGCCTTCCCCGCACCGTAGAGAGATGGCGATGGCTTCCCCAGAGGGGGCTACTTCCTTCGCGAGGAATGGCGCACCCGATTTGCGCAATATCAATCCAACATTTCAGCCCCTTGAGATGGAACCCATCGTGCCCCAAGGGGGCGAAAATGCCGATTATCTCTCTGTAAACTACAACGAAGCGAGCCAAACGGAGGCAACCCCAAGCGATGCAATCATCTGTTCTTTTTAGAGTGATAGCCATCTTGATTGGCATCTTAGGATACGGCTTGCTGGGGGCACAGACCCCTTCGGTTTTAGACCAAGCGGCGCGCGAGGTGAACACGGTGGTAGACCGTGCGCTCCCTGCGGTGGTCACCATCGAGAGCCTCTATGGAGGCAACCGCTCGGTGCGCAGTAGCGGTTTCATTGTTGACCCAGCAGGTTGGGTCGTCTGCTCCTTTGAGGGTATTCAAGGGGCGCGTGCCGTGCGGGTACTTCTCAGTGATGGGCGGATTAGCCCTGCCCAGTTGGTGGGAGCGGATGCCATCACCGGGATTGCACTCTTGCGCCTGACCGAGTTGGGCGACCTGCCGAGCCTGCGCTGGGGCGATGCGAACCGTGTGCCCGTCGGCGCCACCGTCATTCTGATAGGCAATCGGGGCGGGTTGCCAGGCAGTGTCACTGTCGGCACGCTGGGGGGCAAAGATCGGGTGGGTATTCGCCCCCAGAACCAGCGGGTTATCCTGTTGCTCCAGTTCAACGGCGCGGTCGGCTCGGGCGAACCGGGCGCACCTCTGCTGGACACGCGTGGGCAAGTCATCGGCGTTATCATCGGCGCACTGAGCAGTGTGGAAGGGATGCCTGCTGGTGGGGTCGCTGTGACGGGTTTCGCCGTGCCCTCGTCAATCGCCCAGCGCGTGGTAAGCGACCTGCGCACCAAGGGGCGTGCTGAGCATGCGTGGCTCGGAGCGGACTATCAAGGACTGTCGGGCAGTGTGATTGTTCGGCGCGTTGCACCCAACAGCCCTGCCCAGCAAGCAGGGCTGATGCCGGGCGACCTCATCACAGGCTTCAACGGTCAACCGATACGCAGTGCTTCCGACCTCACCCGCGCCCTCTATATGGCGCGCCCGAACCAGCAGGTGGAACTGCTCATCCAACGCGAGGGGCAACCGCTCAAGCTGACCGTGCAGATGGGCGTTCAGTCGCTGTAGGGTGCTGGCGCGCAGGTATCCTATTAGATATGGAACCAAACCGCTCGGCTTGGAAAATCTCTCTGCACGGCGGACACAGCGGAGAGTTTTGTGAGCATGCAGAAGGGAGCTTGCGCGATATTTTAGAATCGGCGGTACAAGTGGGCTACCATGTGTTCGGCGTTGCGGAGCATATGCCCCGCGTAGAGGAGCGCTTCCTCTACGGAAAAGAGCCTGCGATGGGCTGGACGGCGCAGACCTTAGAGCAGATTTTTGACCGCTACGCCCACACCATTCGCGCGCTCTCGGAGGAGTTCGCCGACCGCTTGACCGTAATGTGCGGGTTTGAAATTGAGGTCATCCCTCAAGACCGCTACCAGCAACTGATTACCCATTACCGAAACCACTACGGCTTTGACTACATCGTCGGCTCGGTACACTACCTGAACGACACACTCATAGATGGCAGTAGCGACGAGACTTTCCTTGAGTTGGCTGAGCAGTTGGGCGGACTGGAGTGTTTAGCGGTCGCCTACTACCAGAAGGTCGCCGAGATGGCGCAGGCGGTGCGCCCTGAGGTGATTGGGCACTTGGACTTAGTGCGGCTTCGGACGCACCGGTTGGGCATGACCGAAGCGATAGAGACCCCACGCGTGCGCCAAGCCGTAGAGCAGACGCTGGAGGTCATCCGCTCGGTGGACGCATTTGTGGAGGTGAACACGGCAGGCTGGCGCAAGGGGCTTCCTGAACCGTATCCTGCGAGCTGGATTGTGCAGTTAGGAGCGCGGATGGGGGTCAAGTTCTGCATCGGCGACGACAGCCACCGCCCCTCCCAAGTCGGCTTCGGGTTGGAAGAGGCGCGCGCCCACCTGCTAAGCAACGGCGTCAAGGAAGTCCACTTCCTCACCCGCCAAGAGGGCGCGGTGGTGAAGACGCGGGCAAGTTTGGAGTAGTCAGAAGCCTCTGACGAATGGCAGAGGTGGTGGGATTTGGGGAGGGCGTAGGGCACGACTCCAACGCCCCCCTACCCTTCTAATCTAATTAATGTTGCAAGAGAGTCAATTTTTAGCGGTATATAGGGTATATTGGAAGACGGCGGAGTAAAAGCCGATAATAGGGAGTTAGGGATGAGCCACAAGCCGAGCTATGAGGGGCACAGAAAGCGGCTTCGTGAACGCTTCTTGAGGTCGGGGTTGGAAGGTTTCGCCGACTATGAGGTCGTGGAGCTCCTGCTCACGCTTGCCATCCCCCGTCAAGATGTCAAACAGCCTGCAAAAGCGCTTATCGCTCGCTTCGGCAACCTTCGGGGTATTCTCGACGCCCCCGTAGAAGAACTGGGCAAGGTGCCCGGTATTGGGAGCGTCGCTCCTACAGCGCTCAAGATTATCAAGGCAACTGCTACCCTCTATCTCCAACAGTGCAACGAACAGGAAGAGATACTCAATCATCCCGATAAACTCGCCGAATTCTGGCGATTACGAATCGGCGCCCACCCCAACGAACGGTTCGAGGTGGCATACCTCGATTCGGGGTACCGACTGCTCAAAGACGGCGTTGAGACCTTAGAAGAGGGCACTATTGACCGTGCCGCAGTCTACCCCCGACGGGTTGTTGAGTCTGCCCTGCGTCGTGGGGCGTACGCCATCGTGCTGGCTCACAATCACCCCAACGGCGAGCCGACCCCCAGCGAACAAGACAAACTGCTGACCCGCGCCATAACGCTCGCTGCCGAGACCGTCAGCCTGCGTGTCGTGGACCACCTGATTATCACCACCGACCGATACTTCAGCTTCAAAAAGGCGGGACTGCTATGAGAATCGCCACCGAGATACTGGACAAGTTCCCTGAGCTGAATGAGTCTCAGCGCGAAATCGTGGGGCACATCGAAGGACCTCTGCTCGTGGTCGCGGGTCCAGGCTCTGGCAAGACCTACTGTCTGGTGCTTCGCACCCTGAACCTGCTCCTATTGAAAGAGGCACAGCCCCGACAAGTTGTGCTCTGCACCTTCACCGAAAAAGCCGCGCTTGAGATGCGCCACCGACGCCGTATCCAAGCCTGCGAGTTCCACATCAAGACGCCCCCCGAACCGAAAATCTGCAAAGAGTGTGACCTACGCACCCTTTGCCGAACAGAAGGTATTATTCAATAACATCACCTCAGGAGGCACCTGCGATGGCGAAGATAGAAATCACGAAGACCGAGCTGGTTTGGCCCGGCAAGTACAACGAGGATGGCACGCTCAAGGAGGTGCCCCGCGTCAGCCTACCGTTCCAAGTGATCGAGCGGGTCAACGAGAGCCGTGCCACCCGCGAAGCCCGCAGGAGCCAGACCCCCTCGCTGTTTGACATCTACGAAGGCAACGAGGGCGACACCTTCGAAGAGGGATGGCGCAACAAACTCATCTGGGGCGATAACCTGCTGGTGATGAGCTCCCTGCTGGAAAAGTTCGCAGGCAAAATCGACCTCATCTACATCGACCCGCCGTTTGCAACGGGAGCGGATTTTTCGTTTACAGCTACTATTGGGGAAGAGGATGAGGAGGTGAAGAAGGAGCAGTCCATTATTGAGGAGAAGGCATACCGAGATACTTGGGGGGGAGGGCTTGGAACATACTTGCAAATGATGTATGAACGCTTAGTTCTTATTCGCGAGTTATTAAGCGATCAAGGAAGTTTGTATGTCCATTGTGATTATAGAGTAAACTCACATATTAGATTAATTCTGGATGAAGTATTCGGAGAAAAACAAATGATTAACCAGATAATTTGGCAAAAAGTAAGATCTTCAAAAGCACAAAGCAAATCATTTGGAAATGTTTCTGATATTATTTTGTTTTATTCCAAAAGTACTAACTCAATATTTAACAGAACATATGTACCTCTCAATCCAGCGCGATTAAGAACACACTATAAGTACATCGAAGAGGGTACAGGTAGGCGGTATCAGTTATGTGACTTTACCCAGAAGGGACCTGGTCCTGCAAGGAGGTTTGGGGAAATGGGATGGCTTGAACCTCCCCCGGGCAAGCACTGGATTTGGACTCAGGAAAAAATCGACCAAGCAATGAAAGAAGGGAGAATAGTCTTCACTTCTGGAAAAATGCCTCGTCTCAAAAGATATTTAGATGAAGTTCAGGGCAATCCAATTGAGGATATCTGGACAGACATCGCCCCCATAAACTCTATGGCTTCAGAACGAGTTGACTACGCTACCCAAAAACCAGAAGCACTGCTGGAACGAATAATACTTGCGTCTTCTAATCCTGGTTCCCTTGTTGCCGACTTCTTCTGTGGTTCGGGCACCACGCTCGCCGTCGCCGAGGAGTTGGGGCGTCGCTGGATTGGGTGCGACCTCTCGCGCTGGGCTATCCATGTGACACGCAAACGACTGCTGGACATTCCCAACTGCAAGCCGTTTGAAGTCCTCAACCTCGGCAAGTACGAGCGCCAGTACTGGCAAGGCGTCACCTTCAGCAACTCCCAGAACAAGACACCGAGCGTGCAGGCGCTCTACGAGTATCTCGCCTTCATCCTGAAGCTGTACGGCGCACAGCCCGTGCCCGGCGTGACCCACCTACACGGCAAGAAGGGCAAGGCGATGGTGCATATCGGCGCGGTGGACGCTCCTGTCACCATCGACGAGATTATGCAGGCGCTGGACGAGTGCGTGTCGCTCAAACAGACCGAACTGCATGTGCTCGGCTGGGAATGGGAGATGGGGCTGGCAGGTCCCAACGAAAAGAAGGGCGGTATCCTGCACGACACCGCCAAGCAAAAAGGCGTCAAGCTCGTGCTCCTGCAAATCCCTCGCGAGGTGATGGAACAACAAGCCGTCGACAAAAACGACATCAAGTTCTACGAGCTGGCATATTTCGATGTGGGGATAACCCATCCCAAGCCCCGAACGGTTCAGCTGGAGTTGACCGACTTTGCCTCCCCGAACATGCACGAGCTTGTCCCCGAAGAGGTTCGTTGCAAAATCAGCAAGTGGTCGGACTACATCGACTACTGGGCGGTGGACTGGAACTTCCAGAACGACACCTTTGTACAGGGGTGGGTGGCGTACCGCACGCGCAAGCGGCGCACGCTCCCGCTCCAGTCCGACCCGCACACTTACGACCAGCCGGGCACCTATCGCATCCTCGTCAAGGTCATCGACATCTTCGGCAACGACACCTCGCGGGTGTTTGAAGTGGAGGTGAAGTAGCGGTGGCGAAAGCAGTCATCAACTACGACAAGGACCTGCCCGAAGTGCCCGACCGCCGTCCTTGGGAGAAGCCGACCCAGCATCTGGTGAAGGACGAATCGGCCCCGACGGGGTGGAGCGTCGCTGAAGGTCGTCGACCGAGTCAGCTTCTGCTCGTGCCCCAAATTCGTGAGCAGGTGGACTGTTGGCGCGAACAGGGCTACCCCGGCGCCTCAGAGGTCACGCAACGGCTCTTCCAGTACTGGTTTGAGGAAGACCACGAGGTGCGGGGCTTCGCTGTGCCCTTCCGATACTACTTCTGCCAGCGCGAAGCCATCGAGACGCTCGTGTGGCTGGTGGAGATAGCCCAAGTGCGCGATGTGCAAGCGCTGATAGAGACGCAAGCGCCCCTGTTCCCAAAAGACCTCTTTGATAAGAACATCGAGTTTGAAACACGGCTCTTGAATGGCAATCCCCAACGAATCGTGCGACGCTATGTGCCCGAGTTAGACAAAGTGGGCGAGCAGGAGCTGCCCCCCGAAAACCTGCGTCGGTTCGCCTTCAAGATGGCGACTGGCTCTGGCAAGACTTGGGTGATGGCGATGGCGGTGGTGTGGTCTTATTTTCATCGGCGCCAGGTAGAGGGGTCGGACTTGGCGCCCAACTTCCTGATTATCGCCCCGAATGTGATTGTGTACCAGCGATTGGAGCGGGACTTCAATTCGAACCACATCTTTCGTGAACTTCCCCTGATACCGCCAGAGTGGCGCTCGGCTTTCAATCTCAAGGTCATCCTGCGTGGTGAGGCGACCGAGCCTGACCCTTCAGGCAACCTCTTCCTGACGAACATCCAACAGATTTACGAATCGCGCGAGCAAGACTGGACACCGATGAACGCTGTCGAGGCTCTGCTGGGCAGAAAGCCTCAGAAAGACCTCGCCTCTTCCAACCAGCGCTCTATGTTGGAGCGGGTGAAGTCGTTGAAGGAGCTGGTGGTCATCAACGATGAGGCGCACCATGTCCACGAGACGGAGCTGAAATGGAGCCAAGCTTTGCTTAGCATTCACAGCACCTTGTCGAAGGGGCTGGCTCTGTGGCTGGACTTCTCGGCAACGCCCAAAGACCAGAACGGGATGTACTTCCCGTGGACCGTATGCGACTATCCGCTGGCGCAGGCGGTGGAAGACCGCATCGTCAAAGCACCCCTCATCGTCACGAAAGAAGATGAGCCTGCACACCCGCACCAAGACCCAGAGCAGGTCACCAAAGAGAACCTCGGGGAGAAGTACGGCTTCTGGCTTCGTGCGGCGGTGCAACGCTGGAAAGAGCATTACGCGGTCTACAAGGAGCTCGGTGTGCGCCCCATCCTGTTCATCATGGTGGAGAAGAACGCCTACGCCGACGCCATCGGGGAGTACCTTGTCAAAACGAAAGAGTTCGGCTTCAAAGCATCGGAAGTGCTCGTCATCCACACCGATAGCACGGGCGAGGTCTCCAAAGGGGATTTAGAGAAGGCACGCGCCGCCGCACGGGATGTCGACCGTGCCGATAGCAAGGTGAAGGTCATCGTGAGCGTGTTAATGCTTCGCGAGGGGTGGGATGTGCGTAATGTGACCGTGGTACTGGGTCTGCGCCCGTTCACGGCGAAGGCGGAAATCCTGCCTGAGCAGGTCATCGGGCGCGGGCTTCGGCTGATGTCCCCAATCAGCCCAGACCGCACCCAGACGCTGGAGGTGTTGGGAACGCCCAAACTGCTGGAGACCCTGCGTACCCAACTGGAGACCGAGGGCGTAGGTATTGCCACCACACGGAGCGACCCACTTGCTCCCGTCGTCGTAGCACCCGAACAGGGGCGGTTGCAGTACGACATCGCCATCCCGCTCACCAAACCCAGCCTCACCTACAACTTTCGTAAACTAAGCGAACTGAACATCAGCCAGCTCGAACCTATCTTTGAGCAAGAGGAGCTGGCGGAGTCGTACCGTGTCAGGCTGCAACTTGAATTCGCTACAACCGAGACCGAAGTCCACCAAGCAGAGATTGCAGGAAGCGAACCCCCGCCCTCGCAAGAACTGCTTGCGCGCATCACGAATGACCTTATGGCGTGTGCGAGGCTCCCGAACCGATTCGCAGAGCTGTACCCCCTCGTGCGCCAGTACATCCGAGAGCGCTGTTTCGGCAGGGAGGTCGACTTGGACGATGAGCGTGTGCGCTCCCACTTAGCCCGGCTCGAAATCCGAGAGGGCATCGCAAAATATCTTGCGCGTAAGATTGCCGAGCTGACCATGGAACGCTGTGCACTCGAGTTCGAGAGGGCGGACTTCAAGTTGTCTCAGACCCAGCCGTTCAGCTGGCGTCGGAACCTGCCCCCGCTGGTGGCGACTAAGACCGTCTTTAACTTTGTAGCCACTTACAACGACTTCGAGCGCCAGTTTGCGGAGTTCCTTGACCAAGCGCGTGATGTGGTGCGCTTTGCTTCACTGGGCACGACCCAGCAGGGCGACTCGGGCACTCTGTTCCGCGTGGACTATCTAAAGCCCAGCGGAGCCATCGGTTTCTATCATCCCGACTGTGTGGTCGTTCAGCAGACCGACGAAGGCGAAGTGAACTGGATTGTCGAGACGAAGGGGCGCGTCTGGGAAGGAACAGAGGCAAAAGATGATGCGGTGCGCACCTGGTGTGAGCGTATCCGCTCGGCAACAGGCAACAGATGGGAATATGTGCGTGTTGACCAGGACAAGTTCGAGGCTTTCTCTCGTGCTCAACGAGGGAAGAGGTTTGCAGCCCTGATTGCGTATTTGAACCATCCAACGGGTCTCTACTCCCACGAGGAGAACGATCAGACACCCTAACGCACCCTGCCCGGAGGCGGGTACCGACGCCCTTGCTCATCAAGCACTAACACCCAGTCGGTATCGGGTTCGGCATTCTCTGGCGGAAGAAAAGTGCGCTCGCCTTTGCGGTCAAAAGTGCCTATCTGCTGTGCCTTTCCTGTGCGGGGGTCGTACCACCACGCCACCACCTGACGTCCCTCCAGTCGGTCAAGCCCCACCGTGATGGGGGCTGAATGCGGGCAGTAGAGGAAGGCGTAGCTTCCATCCGCCCCGCGCGCAGCGCGTATGCGTGTGCGCCCAGTGCCCACCTCGGAGCGTATCAGCGATTGGTCGGGCACACGCATCAACATCGGGCGCGAAAGCACCAGCCTCTTCGCATACTGAACCTGAGAAGCTGCAGGCAGTTGAAGTGCCGACCGCCAGTCCAGCCGTGCCCCCGTAATCGGTTGATGCTTGGCAGGGTCGTAAAACTGCCATATCTCGTGGCAGCCGTAAGTATGCCCATGCGCCCCTGCGAAGAGGGCAAGATAGGTCGCTCGGCGCACATCAAACGCCACGAACCGCTCATTTTCGGGATTGAAACCGATAGGGTGATGTTCGTAGTTCGGTTCACCATCCATGCACGGCTTGACAGGCTGGAGGGAATAGTCGCGCTCAATCATCTCATCATTGGGGTGGTAGCGATGACTATGTCCCGATTGGAGCATGTTGAAGTCCAGCCACGGCTCGGTGTGAAGAGCCTGCGAGGAAGACATTCCGCCCATCGGATGGTAAGTGATGAGGTGTGCGCCCTCATCGCCTGCGCGTAGCCCCTCCGCCATCGCACGGACAATGGCGCGGTGCTTCTCATTCTCCACTGGGCGGTCGCCCCCTAAAATCCAGATAATCGGCTTATTGCGGTACCGCCTGCCCAAAAACTCGCCGTAGATGCGAGCGTTCTCTGGGGTGAAAATCTCAGGTCCTACGCCCCACCGCTTGTTGAACTTGTCGCCCCATGTGGGGAGCATTCCGACAAACAGTCTCAGTGACTCGGCGAGATTCACGATAGCGTCCACGTGCTGGAAGTAGGCTTCGTTAGGGCGTGTGGGGTCGTTCTCGTGCAGTGGGGTGTGTCCATAGGGATTGGGGGTTCCCAGACCGTCCAACTCTGCAAGCACCACTGCTTGAATCACAGTGAACCCTTTGCGGGCGCGGTCGCGGAGGTAATGTTCGGCTTCCTCCCGATTGAGCCGATGGAACAGCTCCCAGGCGGTGTCGCCCAAATAGAAGAACGGGGTTCCGCGTTCGGTGACTAAAAACCGCCCCGACCCAGAGTGAGAAGGCTCCTGAAAAACCCGTAGTTTGGGCAAGCGCATGCGTCTCATAGGGTGAGTCTACCGCATGGGATTTTCTCGCATCAGAGAGAATCTCCTGCGAATGGGCTTGATACCATCTTTGACCCCTTAGAGGGCTGGGGAGCGAGTCTGTTGCTCCTCCGCAAGCGTGGGGAACCACCCATACCCCCTCCCCCTGCATTTAGGGGGGAGGTTTGGGGAGCTGACAAGGGTACGGGCGTTGGGTACAAAATCACACCGAACCCGCCCGATTTCAACGCCCCCCGTTTACTACTCCTCGCGCCCTTCCTTGTCATTCCGAGCCGAAGGCGAGGAGACCCTTCGCTTCGCTCAGGGTGACAAAGGGGAATCGGAGCGTGAATGAAGGGTTTGTACCAAGGGGTTCGTTGAGATTCTTCGCTTCGCTCAGAATGACAGGAAGGGGATGCCGAATGACAGTTGGGGTTTCGTGGTTGAATATGGGGTTTGAACATTGGGCGCAGCAGAGAGAGTGTTGAACCTAAGCGATGTACCCTTGTCAGCCCTAGCCCTTTCCCTAATACAGGGGGTAAAATCGGTTCCCCACGCTTGCGGGGGGAACCTAAAGGAGGGGGGTCAGGTATACTCCTTGCCCGGAGAGTAAAGGGAATGCAGTTCGAAACACGCGCCATCCGAGTTGGTCAAGACCCCGACCCCGCTACGGGGGCTGTGATTGTGCCGATTTATGCCACCACCAACTTCGAGCGTCCCTCGGTAGAACACGGTGAGGGCTACGAATATTCGCGCGTCGCCAACCCCACCCGCACCGCCGCCGAGCAGTGTCTCGCCTCGTTGGAAAACGCCAAGTACTGTTTCTTGTTCGCTTCGGGCATGGCGGCGGAAACGGCCGTCTTGGGAGTGCTCCGACCGGGCGACCATATCCTCTGTACGCGCGATGTGTACGGAGGAACCATCTCGCTAATGAAGCAGTTCGCGCCCCAGCGGGGCATTCAGGTGAGCTATGTGGACATGCGCTCGCCCGACTGCGTACGTGAGGCAATCCTGCCCCACACGCGCCTGATGTGGCTCGAATCGCCCACCAACCCGCTCACCTATGTCCACGACATCCCCACCCTCGTGCAGATAGCGAAGGAGCGAGGCGTCCTGACCGTGATGGACAACACCTTCGCATCGCCCTACCTGCAGAACCCCCTTGACTGGGGTGTGGACATCGTGCTCCACAGCGTGACGAAGTATCTGGGTGGACACAGCGATGTGCTCGGAGGCGCAGTGGTGTTCAACCGAGACGACCTGCACGAACCTCTCTGGGACCAGCAGGCAATCGGTGGGGGCGTGCTGTCGCCCTTTGAGAGCTGGCTTCTGCTGAGGGGAATGAAGACGCTCGCCCTGCGCATGCGCCAACACTGCCACAACGCCCAACGAATTGCCGAACACTTAGAGCAACATCCCAAAGTGAAGCGCGTGCTGTACCCCGGCTTGCCCAGCCATCCCCAGCACGAGCTGGCGAAGCGACTAATGCGCGGGTTTGGCGGAATGCTCGCCATCTACATCGAAGGCGGGCGCGAAGAGGCAAACCGATTTTGCACGAGCCTGCGCCTGTTCACTCTCGCCAGCAGTCTGGGCGGGGTCGAATCGCTCGTGGGCTACCCCATCACGATGTCGCACGGCAGTCTCTCGCCCGATGAGCAAGCCGAGCGCGGACTGACCGAGAACCTGATCCGCCTCTCAGTCGGCATCGAACACGCCGACGATTTGATAGAAGACCTCGAGCAGGCGCTGGCGCAGATATGAAGACGCTTGCCGTCGATACAGGCGGAACCTTCACCGATTTGGTGCTGTGGTCGGCGGGACGCTTGCGCATTCTCAAAGCGCCCTCCACGCCGAATGCCCCAGAGCAGGCGGTGCTGAACGGCGTACGCCAACTGTTGGGCGATGCCGATGAGCCGTACCTGCTACTGCACGGCACGACCGTCGGCACGAACCGCATTCTGGAACGCAAGGGCGCCCGCACCGCCTTCCTCACCACCGAAGGCTTCCGAGACCTGCTCCACTTGGCGCGCCAAGACCGAATGGAGCTCTACGCGCTCTGTCCGCGCCCGCGCCCTTGCTTGGCAGAGCGTGCCCTCTGCGCCGAAGTTCCCGAACGCTTGGCTCACGACGGCACGGTGCTCAAACCGTTGGACACCTCTGAACTGAACCGCCTCATCCGCCGCTGGAAACGCGAGGGCGTGGAGGCGGTCGCCGTGTGCTTGCTGTTCGCTTATGCCGATCCCACGCACGAGCGTATGCTCAAAGCGCTGTTAGAGCCCCATTTCGCGGTTTCGCTTTCCAGCGAGGTGGCGCCCGAGTTCCGCGAGTACGAGCGCGCCAGCACCACCTTCCTGAATGCCTATCTCATCCCGCCGATGCGTCGCTATCTGGATGCTTTAGAATCGGGCGCGCACCAGCAAGGCGCGCAGCAGACGCTGATTAGCCACTCAGCGGGTGGGCTGATGAACCTGCGTCTCGCCAGCGCCCTGCCGATTACCACTGTGCTCTCAGGTCCGTCGGCGGGAGTGATGGGTGCCTGGGCGCTCGCTCGGCAGATGGGCTTCCACCGCGTGCTCACGCTGGATATGGGGGGCACCTCCACCGACATGGCGCTGATTGACCGTGAACCGCTCCGCACCTCGCTCGGCGAGATAGAGGGGATGCCGATACGCCTGCCCCGCATCGACATCCACACGATTGGCGCGGGGGGCGGTTCGTTAGCCTACTTAGACCCCGCGGGCGGACTGCGCGTGGGACCTCAAAGCGCCGGCGCTGACCCCGGTCCCGCCATCTACGGCAAGGGCGACCAGCCCACACTGACCGACGCGCACGCTGTGTTGGGGCATCTTGTGCCCCAAGTGTTCGGCTTCGGGCAGTTTGAACTGCAGATGGAGCGCGCCCACCATGCGATAGCACCACTGGCGAGCGCGCTGGGCATCAGCATCGAGCAGACGGCGCAAGCGATGATTGATCAAGCGCGTGCAAAAATGGCGCGCGGGCTACGCACCATCTCGTCAGGGCGGGGCATCAGCCCCGAATCGTGCGCCCTGCTCGTGTTCGGCGGGGCAGGGGGACTACACCTGAGCGCGCTCGCACGCCTCTTGGGTATCCGCCAGTGGCTGGTGCCCCCCTATCCAGGCGTGATGTCGGCTTACGGTCTGCTCTGGATGGACAAGGTTCACGAGGCGGTGCGCACGCTCCTAATGCCATTCCCAACGGCACGTGCAACCGCCATAGAGCAGGTGCTGTTGGAACTGCGCGCCGAGTGTGAAGAGGCGATGGAGGCGACCGATGAGCTCGACTTCCAAGTGTACGCCGATGTGCGCTATCAAGGGCAGTCGCACGAGTTGACCGTGCCGTTCGATGTGGCTCAGCCTCACTGGGCGGGTGAGGCATTCTTGCAAATCCACGCCCAGCGCTACGGCTTCACCCTCCCCGAACGCCCTCTGGAGCTGGTGAACCTGCGCCTGCGTGCGGTGGCACTCCAGCCTAAGCCTGCGGGAGCGGTCTGGGAACCCGTCTATGTCGCCGACTATGCCGATTTGCCCACGCGTGTACATCTGTGGATAGAGGGCGAGCCGATGGAGGTGCCCGTGCTCACACGCGAGCAGATTATCCCCCAACGCCCTTTGCCCGCCCCCGCGCTGTTGGTGCAACCCGACACCACCCTGCTGATAGAGCCGGGCTGGGATGTGATGGCGGACGCGCTCACCGGCGCACTCTACGGACGCTGGGTAGGCTAAGCGCGCCTAAGAGGTACAATTGCTTGCCGATGAACACCCCTATACAACAGCAGTTAGCCGTGTTCGAGCGTGGGGCGGACGCCCTCATCACGCCCGAAGAGCTCCAAGCCAAACTGGAGCGCGGCAATCCGCTCCGCGTCAAACTGGGCATCGACCCCACCGCGCCCGATGTGCATCTGGGGTGGGCGGTGGTGCTACGCAAACTGCGCCAGTTCCAACAGTTCGGGCACACCGCCTGCCTGATTGTGGGCGACTTCACCGCCATGATCGGCGACCCCACCGGCAAATCCAAAACACGCAAGCAACTCGACCGCGATGAGGTGATGGGCTATGTGGAACGGCTCAAGCCCCAGCTGTTTCGCATCTTAGACCCCGAACGCACCGAGGTCTACTACAACGCCGACTGGCTGGGCAAGATGAACTTCGCCGATGTCATCAAACTCGCCAGCAAGTACACCGTCGCCCGAATCTTGGAACGCGACGACTTCGCCAAACGCTTGGCGAACAATCAACCGCTGAGCATGCACGAGGTTCTCTACCCGCTGTGTCAGGGCTACGACTCGGTCGCGATCCAGTCGGATGTGGAGCTCGGCGGTTCCGACCAGCGGTTCAACAACTTGGTGGGACGCGACCTCCAGCGTGAGTACGGTCAGGAACCCCAAGTGGTGCTGTTGATGCCCCTGCTAGTTGGGCTGGATGGCAAGGAGAAGATGAGCCAATCGCTGGGCAACTACATCGGCATTAGTGAGCCGCCCGACCAGATGTTCGGCAAGGTAATGAGCCTGCCCGATGAGCTGATGCGCCACTACTTCATTTTGTGTACCGATGTGCCGTTGGACGAGGTGGAGTCGCTGGAGCGCGACTGGCGTGAAGGGCGCATCAACCCGCGCGATGTGAAGCGACGGCTGGCAAGCGAAATCGTCACGATTTATCACTCTGCCGAACAAGCCCAGCAAGCCGATGAAGAGTTTCTCAAGGTGTTCTCTCAACGCCAACTTCCCGACGAGATACCCGAAAAGACCATCCCTGCCCACTTGGTGCGGGAAGACGGCACGGTGATGCTCGCAGGGCTGATAGCGGGCATCGGCTTCGCACCGAGCAACTCCGAAGCGCGACGGCTAATACAAGGGGGCGGGGTCGAACTCGAAGGCGAGCGCGTCAGCGACCCCACCGCCACCTTCCCAGTAGAGGCGTTGGAGGGCAAACTGCTCCGCGTGGGCAAACTGCGCTTCGCACGGCTGAGGCGATAACGGCTCCCCTCGCCCACAGGATAGGGAGTGAGGGCGACTTCAGAAACCCTCACCCACCCCAGCCTTTCCCCTAAAGGCAGGAGGGTATGAGCGGTTCCCCCCGAAAGCGGGGGGAACCTGAAGGAGGGGGGTAAACAACCCCCATCCCAACCCTCCCCCTAAGGCAGGGGGAGGGAGTGTTCGGCTCCCCTCCCCCGCAGCGTCGGGAGAGAGATCGGGGGTGTGGGCGACAACTACCCTCCCTATCACTGCGGCTTTATTTCCCCGCTGGGCAAGTTCGGTGGGAAGCGTGTGCCCTCTGACTGGTTCCAAAGGTTGCCCTTGCCTGTGGTGTCCCAGAGTAAATCCACTGGCGGGACGATGCCGAAGCTCCTCAACCGCTCATCGGGGTCTTTACCGTTATCGCGCAAGATGTTGTTGTAGATGCGATTGTGATCCGAGTTCGGCTCCACATCCAGCGGGATTGGCTCAGGGAAAATGAGCCGTAGCCCGATGGTCATAATCCCGAAAGTGCCGTTGCCAACGATTTCGTTCTCGTAGACCTCGGTGTAGTCCGCCGCAAGAAGCATAATGCCCGTGCCCTTCAGCACCCGCGAGACTATCGCCTCAGGGTCGGCAAAGTTGGGCGTGTTGTTGTTGATGACCCGATTGCGCCGAACGATGCAGTACTCCTGCACCTTTGACGGATTGAACGGCAACAGAAACACGAGGATGCCCCCCGTGTTGTTATGGACATAGTTGTCCTCCACAAGGGCGTTGATACAGTTCTCAATTTCTATCCCCGTTACATTCTCAAACGCTTCGTTGTGGCGCACGATGATGTTGCGCGACTGTCCCACATAAATCCCAGCGTCGCGGGTGCCAGAGACTTTGCAATATTCCACCAGCACGCCATCGCACTCTATCGGGTAGACGCCATACAACCCCGTATTGTGGATGACCAGGTTGCGATAGACCACATTGCGTGCCCGATGCACCACTACGCCGTTGCCCTGATAGTTGCGTATCTCCAAGTTTTGCACTTTGAAGTCGTGTCCTAACCCAGAGATAGCGTCTGGCAGGAGGTTTTGCCCGTCCAGCACGGGGCGCTTGCCGTCTTGGATGACCCCCTCAATCGTCACGCCGTGATGGATGACCAGCACATTCTCGTGGTAGGTGCCTGGATAGATGCGCACGACACCGTTGCGCCCCGCCTTGTCCACCGCCTCTTGGATGCTCTCGCCGGGGCGCACCTCCACCACGCGTCCGACAGGCTGTTCAGCACGGCGTTGACGATTGCGCAGGACGGGTGGCTCCACTCGGCTGGGGGGTTGGCTCTGTTGGGAGGCGAGTTGCAGGTTCGGGCGTGAAGCGTTGGAAGCCGTTGATGAGGGCACTTGGGCACGACGGCTGGCGCGCTCCAGCTCTGCGGTGGGGATGTTTCGTGTGCGTGCCTCACGAACGCGGCGCAGTTCGGGGCTATCAATGTTGAGCTTCGTCGGCTCGTGGGGCACCATCGGCTTCACGACGGGCAATCCCGACGGCACGCGCTCCGGGATAGGCGGCAGTGCGCTCTCATCGGTCAGCGCCAGCAGGAATGCAATCAGGTCTTCCTTCTCCTGCGGGGTGAGCTGGAACTTGCGAATCTTGTCATCTTGGAGAGGCACTTCCAATCCGCGCCCACGCCCACCGCCACCTGCATAGAAGTCCAAAACCTCTTCCAAGGTTGCGAACGCGCCGTTATGCATATAGGGTGCGGTGAGCGCCACATTCCGCAAGGTGGGGATTTTGAAGGCGCCGTTGGGTCCACCCCCGCGCCCCGGCTCAGCACCTTCTTTGTGGGTATCAGGCGGTGCGCCCGGCACTGGGGGCACACCAATCACCTTGAAGTCGCGGTTGGCAAAAGTCGGCAGACCGTGGCACTCATTACAGCGGGTCTTGGGCGAGAGGAACAGTTTCAGCCCTCGCTTCTCTTGGGGGCTAAGTGCGCTCCCGTCGCCATTAGCGTAGCGGTCATAGCGCGAGTTGAAGCTCACCAGAGTCCGCTGGAACGCTGCGAGCGCACGCGTCACATTTTGGAAGGTCACTCCAGAGCCGTCCTTCCCGCCGAAGGCGCGGTCAAATCGCTCACGGTATTCGGGGATGGCTTTCAGCTCGGCGACAAGTTCTGCTGGGTCGGCGTTCACCTCTTCGGGCGTCGTGATGACCATACGCGCTTGGGCTTCCAGATGTTCGGCGCGTCCGTCCCAGAACTGGCGGTGGTTGTACACCGTGTTCCAGAGGCTTGGGGCGCCACGGGTCAGTTCAATCCCGCCTTGACGCTCGGTGCCTGCGCCTTTCGCCCCGCGCCCCAGCGAACGGGGAAGCCCATCCGAAAAGCCCAAGTTCGGATGATGACAGTGGGCACACGAGAGCGTGTTGTCGTCCGAAAGCACAGGGTCATAGAATAGGAGCCTGCCCAGTTCTACCTTTTCGGGCGTGGTGGGATTGTCCTCAGGTTGGACAATCGGGGGATACGCTTTTTGAAGCCCTGTTTCGGGTTCCTCATCGGGAATTGGCGGGGGCGCGGGCACTAATGCCCCACCCTCAAGGCGCATCCCGACATAGTTGCGTTGTTCACTCAACGAAGCACTCACCAGCAGAGCTGGCAACGCCACTGTTGCAAGCAAAAACATCCACCGTTTCATAGCGACCTCCACCCCAGGATTCTACTGACTGTTCAGGATTCCTGCTTGTGGGGTCGATTCGTCCCCGAATCCTTATGCCGTCCACATCAATCGGATTTACTTTCTTGCCCGTGGTTTGCCCCGTTGTACTCGGTCTTGCTTTCAAAGAGGGCAAGTTGAGCGACAGTGTTTGCGGTACAAGCACCATTCGGGTCGGTACGCTCTTTGTACAGTGTGTCGAACGCTTTGAGCGCGCTCTCAAACCAGCTGTAGCTGACTTCGCTGTGCTCTGCCAGACAGCTTGCCGAACGCAAAAGCTCGCCTACGAAGTGAAGAAAGACGAGGTTGCGCTGGCTGTAGCCCCCGTGCTTTCCGACGAGCTCGGTCGCCCGATTGAGGGCGTCTGCAGGCGACTCTGGAACAGAGGCGTGAGGTTGAAGCATTTTTTGGCATACGATGACCAAATCCATATCCAAAGCCTGCTTATTACGAATATGTGGATTCACTCGGTACTCGCTCTGCACTGCGAAGTAGTCTGCGATATGGAAACCGCTACCGATTACAGCCTTGAAAACGACCCACCAAGCCTCAGGCTTCGTGTGATGGAAAGTAAAGATGAGCTTCCCCTCATCTTTCAAAACACGGTGACACTCCCTGAACACGGAGCGAAGGAGCTCAAGATACTGCTCTTCACCCTTGTCCATTCCTTTGTTGACGATAGCCTCCTGTTCCGTTGGAACCAGCTCGGTTGTGAAGTGTGGACAGGATGCCAAACGAGATAGCCACACATAGAAGAAATTGGACAGTTCCGAGTAATGGATACTATCATAGTAAGGGGGGTCTGTGATGACGAAGTCCACCGACTTGTCAGGAATTTCGGGCAGGCGCGAGGAGTCTCGGCAGAAGAGCAACGCCCCCCTGCTCGTCTCTGATAGCTCATGGAAAGAGCGCACAAAGGCGGCTGATATATGTTCCTGCTTCATCGGTATCGTCACCACCTGTCCCGATGCGTCTTTGTAGCGCTCGTAGGGCATTTGTGCATAACGCTTTGCGTTCTCGTAGCGTTTATAGCAGTTCACGAAGGTTCCTGCACCCTCTTCAGAAGCTCCCCAAACAGCATTTTCAACAGGGGTAGTGGTGAGTGGCAGAGCATGATAGTTGAAGAGGTGATGGAGCTTACGATTAGGATAGTTATAGGGCGTCATCATATTGTTGTACTCAAGCATGTTGGAAAGAATCGTGTAAAAAGCGTTGCGGTATTCCTCCTCTTCTATCTCTCGTATCGCCTCTATGAGGTAGTTTAGGGCAAGTATTTGGCGTGCGTTGAATACATCTCGGTAGTGGGTGTAGCCGTGCTGAATCCAGCGTCGTGACGAAGAACCCATCGGTATCGCCTGATGCGGGATCACCAGATGAGCCTTTTTAGACTCGTACTCGTCCTCTACTTTTCTCAGTAGGTCACGGTCCTCGATATCAAGTGCCTTGTAAAGACGCGCCTGACAGCAAGAACACCAATACTCAATCGCAACGGGTCTATCTGAGAGCCTCGCACCGTCTCGTAGGGTGTCAAGAAGGTTTTGGGGAGTCTCACAACTTGGGCATCGGTACTTACCTTGGTCGTAGGTTCCTTCGTAGGGGGCGAAATGATGTTTGCATTCAGGACAGTGCGCTTCCCCTTCACCTCCCCATAGGAATATCGACTTGCAGTCTGGACAGAATACCGTTGCAGGGTTGAGTGGAGAGAGCGGGCGGTTGCGACTGTGCCCTTCGTTGAGCAAAGTGCGCTTGTAGAGTGGCACGGCGTGATTGCAGAGCGCGCAGGGTATGGCACGAATCCAGAAAACATAGAGCGTATCGGCGGAATTTCCACAGTGTACACAGCGCGTTCGGTACAACGATTTTATGCGCTCCCCAGCAGTGCGTTCTAAGACCAAGAAGTAGTTTCGGAGCTTCTCCAAGTCGATCGGCTTCAGTGTCTCTCGCACTACCCAGTACGCTACAGGATTCAAATCACAACCGATTACTTTTGCACCCAAGCGATTCGCTTCCACAAGGGTAGTGCCTCCACCCATAAAGGGGTCGAGAATAATCAGGTCGTTCAAACTATGCATGGAAAAATACGCTGACTTAGAAGAGAGATTTCCAGCGGCGTCGGTCTGGAAAAGGCTTTCCCGGAGTTCAGGACGCGTTGCCAACAGAATGATTGAACGGAAGAGTGTGCCCGGTCGCCTCGCCCACCACTTATGAAGCGAATAGATAGGGCGATAATGCTGACGCTTGCCAGTCTCGTCCTGAGCCAGTTTGCTGATGAACTGCTCGGTGCTTAGGTCGCCGACGAAACGCGGGGCAGTTTCACTCATCTGGCTCCCAGAATGGACACTCCGTGTCGGGTTGGGGTACTTTGTCATCTCCTCCCACACGTACACGGTAGAGTATCTCTGCAATCTGAATCGGCTTGTACATCGCAACTCTCTGCTTTGCGATGAACTGGTCGAGCCGTTCCCTTGCCTGCCTAAGGGCATCAGTGTCCATCTCGCACAGTAGGATACCCTACCAATACTATCTGTAGGATGTTCACGACCGTGCTGTACCACAAGTTGATTACTGCAAAGCGCACTAGCAGACCAGCAGATGGTTTTTTTGTTTTCAAATAGAGACTTTCCTGCACAAGCCTTACACTTTCAACGGCTCCGTCTCAGAGCGTTGGACATGCTCCAAAACTTTGTCCAGCAGGGCATCGGGCGTGATGCCGTCTGCCTCTGCCTCAAAGTTGAGTAGCACGCGGTGGCGCAGGGCAGGCTTGAGGGCGCGTATCACATCCTCACGCGCCACATTGTAGCGCCCATCCAATAGCCCATACACCTTGCTGGCGAGAATGAGCGTCTGGGCACCGCGCGGGCTGGAACCGTAGCGCACATACCGGTTCACCTCAGGCGCAGCGTAGGGCGAGTTGGGGTGGGTGCCCACCACCAATCTCAGCGCAAAGTCTTGAACGGGGCGCGCAATCGGCACTTCGCGCACCACATGTTGCAACTTCAGCAGGGTCTCACGGTCTGCCACCACCTCAGGCTGGGGCGTGGTGGCGCCCGTCGTGCGGTCGACAATCTCGCGCAGTTCGTCCAGCGTCGGGTAGTCCACCAGAATCTTGAAGAAGAAGCGGTCTAACTGCGCTTCGGGGAGCGGGTAGGTGCCCTCCTGCTCAATCGGGTTTTGAGTTGCCAGTACCCAGAAGGGCGACTCAAGCGGGTAGCGTTTACCCCCCACCGTTACGGCGTGTTCCTGCATCGCCTCCAGCAGAGCCGATTGGGTTTTGGGGGTCGCACGGTTGATTTCGTCCGCCAGCACGATGTTGGCGAAAATCGGTCCGGGGCGGAAGGCGAAGGCACGCCCTCCGCCTTCGGTCTCGGCGAGAATATTCGTGCCTGTGATGTCGGCGGGCATCAGGTCAGGCGTGAACTGCACACGCGAGAACTGCAAGTTCAGCGCTTGGGCGAGCGTACGCACCAACAGGGTCTTCCCCAAGCCCGGCACACCCTCCAGCAGGGCGTGCCCGCCCGCACACACCGCCACCAGCACATTCTCTACGACCTCTTCCTGACCGACCACCACACGCGCCACCTGCGTACGAAGCGATTCAAACTGCTGGCGAAACCACTCGGCGACCTGCTTGCCGTCTTCCATCTCACTTGCCTCCTGATTGGAGCGACTCAAAGTAGCGTTTGACCCGTTGGCGCTCGGCGGGGGGCACCTTTTGCTGGCTCAGGGCTTGCTCCGCCTTCTTCTGGTAGGTCGGGAGCGCTCGGCTGAGGGGGATGGAGCTCCCACCAGGCACGGGGGGCGCTTCAAACTCCACATAGTCCGCAGGACCAGGCAGTAGCGGTTGGCTCCCCGAGATGGCTTGGTCTTTCATCGGGATTTTCAGCTCAGGTTGCTTCTCGCCCTGATTGAACCGCTCAGGCTGACCGAAGAAGTCGCCCTTGTCCCACGCGCCTTTCTGCTTAGTCCCACCGCCCCCCATACCCATTCCAAGTCCCATGCACATCCCCAGTCCAGTGCAAGCGCCGTTGCACTGATTGAGCTCCTTGAGCTGTTTTATCTGGTCGCGGATTTGTTCGGCGAGCTTGCGGATGTCCTCGTCGGTTTTGTACTTTTTGGCGAGCTCTTCCAGTCGCTTCTCTAACTCTTGCAGTTGTTTCTCAATATCTTGTTGAAGTTGCTGGCGTTTTTCGGGGTCTTGCTCGCGCTGTTTTTGTTGCATCTTCTCGGCGAGTTGGCGCAGATGTTCCATCGCCTCTTTGAAAGCGGGGTCGTTGTACAGTTTGCGCAAGAACTCCTGCGCCTCTTTGGAGAGCTTGAGGGCACGAATCTGCTCTTGGAGATCCTGCATCCGCTTCTTGAGTTGCTCCATCTGCTCAGAGGTGAGCGGATTGCCCTGAGCGTCCTTACCCGATTGAAGTTGGCGCTGTAGTTGTTGGAGTTGGCGATCCAAGTCGTTGAGCTGGCTCTGAATGTTTTGAGCGTTGGGGTTTTGCAGGGCGTTCATCGTGGCTTGGAGTTGGTTCAATCGGCTCTGGAGTTGCTGACGCTCTGGGGCGCTCAGCGGTCTGCCCTGCTGGTCCTTGCCCGACTGGAGCTGCTGCTGGAGCTGGTTCATCTGGTTTTGCAGGTCGCGCATGGCGTTGCTGAGTTGCTGTTGCTGTTTCTGAGCCGCTTGCTCCAGTTGTTCGCCAGCGATCTGCCCCTTGTTCAGCACCTGTTCCATCCGCTGAGTGTTGCGTTGCTCCAGTTTGCGGGCGTCCTCCAAGATTTGGTTGTAGCGGAGCATCGCCTCGCGCTTGTCCATCTTCGCTTCGCGGGCGCGCTTGTTATACAGCTCCACATTCTGGGCGATGCGCTTGGCAATCTCGTCGGCTTCGGGCTTCTTCGCCTCCTCCAAGATGGGCTTGGCGACCTCTTTGATTTCCTCTGCTGATTGCTGGATTTGTTTCTGCTCCTCGCGCCGTTCGGGAAGCGCAACTGCCAAGATTTGGGGCAAGAAGTGCATAAACAGCATCAGCGCCACAGAGGCGACGAAGAACCCTTGCCACCGCCCGAACCGATAGCGAAAAATCTGGCGCGGGTCAGCTTGATGGAGGGCGTACTGAGCGTCTTCGTGCAAAGCGAGGTCGAACAGGTGCTGAGCGTCGGTATGTTCCAGCGCAGTTTGGAGGCGGTCTTTGAGACCCGCGCGTCGGTCTATCAGGATGACCAGCGCGCTATCGGGAATGCGAAGCGTCAAAGCGCGCCCAACACCGAGAAGCAGACCCAACACCACACACAACGGGAGCCAGTAGATGGGAACGACCAACCACCCGACCCAATCCATCAGGCTCAACACGGTGGCGATCAGCGCGCCCGCTGTACCGCCCATCGCACCCAAACGCCACGCCAACAGACCACGCACCCGTTTCCGATAGGGACGGAGCCGATCAACCCATTCAGCCACTTGTAGTGCCATCGCTCCACCCCGTACATAGATTATACACGACGAGACGCTTTCCTGCTTCCCGTCTTG
>CAKZQI010000062.1 GCA_937139515.1 uncultured Armatimonadota bacterium
TTAGTCCCCCCTCTCCGCAAGCAGAGAGGGGGGAGCGCCTGCGTGCCTGCGCCCCCTCTCCGTAAACGGAGAGGGGGGCGGGGGTGAGGTCAATATAGATTTTTCAAACACCCTCGGAGGGTGTTTGAAAAATACTGGGAGCGCGGGCGTCTCGCTCGCTTTATTCGTGGCACGGGCATCCTGCCCGTGTTGCTTCATGGGGCACGGGCATCTTGCCCGTGTTGCTTCATATGGCACGGGCATCTTGCCCCTGAGGATTCTCAGGCAGGCGAGACGCCTGCGTTCCCAGCGACCACATCCATAGAAGTCTCTTGGGCAAAGATGCCCAAGCCACGATTTTTCAAACACCCTTAGCCATTCTGAGCAAAGTGAAGGGTCTGGGCTTTGGGGTTCGTTGAGATTCTTCGCTTCGCTCAGAATGACAGAAGGGGGTGTCAGAATGACAGTCCCTGCCTTGTCACCCTGAGCGATAGCGAAGGGTCTCTGCTTCGGGTTGCACCGAGATTCTTCGCTTCGCTCAGAATGACGAACAGGGGGCAAAACAGGGAGCACAAAGCGATATGCCCCCATAAGTGTCGTGTAGGGGCAGGCCCCTTTGCCTGCCCGCTACAACATGCACGTCCTCAGATTAGGGAGCGATTTCGTTCCAGTCAGGCTCAATAAATACGAAGGTCGTTTCGCGATTGCGCAAGACAAACACCACCAACACAGGCGGCTTCTGCTGGAACAGCTCTTGGAGAACCGATTGGAAGGTACGAGTGTTCGGGATGGGCTGTTCGTTGATAGCCAAGATGAGGTCGTCGGTCTTGAGTCCGCCGAGTTGGGCGAAACTCCCGTTCGCTACCTCCACCACCAGCACCCCTGTTTGGTCTTCCTTCCAGCGGTTGCGCATACGGTCAATCGGGGTGATATCGCGTACGGTGAACTCCAGCTCACGCTGGCGTACCGAGCGCACCGATTCGGCAGAGGCAGGCGCCGGCTCCAACTTGACGGAGACCGTTAAACTCTCCCCGTTGCGCAGGAGGCTCAGTTGCACCACCTCACCGACCGTGCGGTTCTCGATACGCCGCTCCAGGTCGCGGGCATCTTGAGTGCGTGAGGCGGTGAGCGGTTCGCCATCCAGCGCCACAATCAGGTCGCCCACCTGTAAGCCCGCCTTACTCGCTTCGGTATAGGGAAGCACTTCGGTGATGCGAAAGCCTTTCAGGTTGGGATTGCCCAGCGCTTCGGCAACCGCTCGGGTGACGACCTGAGTGCGCACCCCCAGCCATGCGCGGGGCAGTTCTGCACTCGGGCTGGGTTCGGTGGGCGGGCGGTTGCGCACCACGCTGAGAATGACCTCATCCCGACGCTGAATGGTGAACGGGATGATCTCTATATTCTTGTGGCTCTCCAGCGCCTTTTGGAGGTCGCGCACATTCGCAACGGGGGTATTGCCGACCTGCACAATCGCATCCCCCGCGTTGATTTTGGGTTCGGCACCATCCAAGGGGAATCCGGGTCGCATTCCCGTCACCAAGACCCCTGCCGAGGGCAGTCGTCGGGCGCGCGCCATGGGGCGGGTGATGTCGCGCCCTGTGAAACCGAGCGCGCGGAACTCGTCCTCTTCCCCGTAGTAAGGCTCCATCAGCGCCACTTCTATGTTGAGCGTCTGGCGCGTCCCCCCACGCTCTATCACCACAGGAACAGTCTTGCCCACTTCCAAGTTGGCAATCATTTGGTAAATCAGCGGAACCTCCTCCACGAAGCGGGCGTTGGTCGGCTTGCCATCTATGCTGAGGATGAGGTCGCCAGGCTGTAGCCCTGCACGCTCTGCAGGCGATTCGGGCGCGACCGCCCCCACCAGCACCCCTTCGGAGCGTCGGAGTTTCTCCACAGGCATCGCGCTGAAACCCAGCCAGCCGCGCCGTATCGTGCCCGTTTTCAGCACCTGGTCTAACACGCGTCGGGCGATGCTGGAGGGGATAGCGAACCCCAGCCCTGCGCCACCCAACTGATTGATTCCCACAATCTCGCCCTTGAGGTTGACCAACGGTCCACCAGAGTTGCCCGGCAGGATGAGCGCATCGTGTTGGATCCAGCGGGTGAGCATTCCCGAACGGTCGCCCCGTTCAAACTCCTGCATCTCAATCTCCGAGCTGACGGGATTGATAAACACGCGCTTGGGGTTGGAGACAATCCCCATCGTGACGGACGAAGCGAGCAGGAGCGGGTTGCCCATCGCCAGCACATAGTCGCCTGTCTTGATTTCGTCCGAGTTGCCCAGCGGAGCGAAGGGAAAGCGACGGTTGCCTTCCGTGCGGATTTGGAGGATGCTCAGGTCGGTCAGTGGGTCGTGAGCGAGCACCCGCGCCTCAAAGCGTTCGCCTGTGCCGAGCGTGCAGAAGATACGCACCGCATTTTCGGCGACATGGTAGTTGGTCAGCACCACCCCGTTCTCCGTCACAATCGCGCCACTGCCTCCGCTGATGGTGTATTGGGCGCGCCCACCCTCAAAATAGCGCGAGACCACCAGGATATTTACGAGGGCTGGGAACACGCGGTCGCGTGCCTGCTCCACATCGCGCCGCAGGGCGTCGGGGGCAGGGGTGCGTTGAGCAACAGTTAGGAGAGGGCACAGCACTAACAACAGCGTCAGAAAAATCGTTCGCAAACTCATCGGTCTCTCAACTCCAGCGCCCCCAGAGGGGAATTTGGTGCCGAATGAGTATACCTTCACTTCAAGGGAAATTCGGGGTGCATGCGCATCAGCCAGATTTGCCCTGTGTGATAGCTGGCGTGTTGTGCGGCGCGGAGAAGTCCTTCGCGCCCGGTGATGGGGTCTCCAATCGGGCTGGTGACGGGCATCGCCAACTGCTCAGCGGTGGGCGCTTCCACTAAGGGGCGGAACAGTTCGCCAGAGCGTGCTAAGGTTCGGCGCACCTGCTCCACCGTGCAGGCGGATGGGAGCAGGGGGAAGGGCGCCTCGCGCAGGAACGAGTCGGTCGCACAGCGAAGCACGCCTTGCTCAAACTCGTCCTGAGGCATGTAGCCTCCCAAGTGGTGCACCCAGTACAACTCCACCCCCGCCACATGGTATAGGTACTCTGCGATGGAGTGAGCGCCGTCAAATAGGCGCCAGTTCAGGGCGCGATCGTCCAAGTCGGCAATCGCCTGGTCTAATCGCAGGCGCGTGAATCGCCACAGTTCGGCAATCGCTTCCATCGCTACACTCGTTCGGGAATCTCGAACCCTTTGGGCATGCGTGCTCGGCGGAGCATGCTGTTCGCCTCACGGTCGTTGATGAACTGCTTGCGCGCGGGGTCAAACTGGAGCACCCGTCCTAAGCGGTATGCCGTGTTCGCCAAGCAGACCATCTGCGCGGAGATGACCGCTTCCTCAATCGGACAGCGCAGGATTTTCGGGTCGCGGGCGCGCATCGCTCGCAGGAAGTTGGCATAGTGGCTCTCGGCTTCGGCAGGAGGGTTGGGCAGGTTCAGACCGTCTCTTGGGGGCAGTTCCTCGTTAGGTGCCCGACGCGCCTTGTAGCCGTCGCCCGACGACATATAGCCCAAGGAGCCGTACACCAAGTTGCCGATTTTCGCGCCCTGCTCATCGTTGGTGAACAGCCCGCGCACCTCAAACACCAGCAGTTTGCCGTCTTCGTATTCAAAGGTGGCGATTTGGGTATTGGGTGTCTCGCCTTGGTCTTGATAGCCGTAGCGCCCGCCTGTGGAGTGAACGCGCACAGGCAGACCCTTGTTCAGGAACCAGCGCGCCACATCCAGCTGGTGAACCCCCTGATTGCCGATGTCGCCGTTGCCGTAGTTCCAGAACCAGTGCCAGTTGTAGTGAACATAGTTCGGGTTGAAGGGGCGTCGCTCGGCGGGACCCTGCCACAGCTCCCAGTTTAGCCATGCGGGTGGGTCAGTGTCTTTCTGGATGCCAATCGGACCACGCGGTTTATAGCACAATCCCCGCGACATATAGACCTCGCCAATCTCGCCTGCGTGAACTCGCGCCACGGCGTGCCGAGTGGTCAAGTCGGAGCGGAACTGATGCCCCCCTTGAACGATGCGATTGTACTTACGCACTGCCTCAACCACCTTTTCACCCTCGTGGAAGCTCCAGCAGACGGGCTTTTCAACATAGACATCCTTGCCCGCTTGACAAGCCCAGATGGTCATCATGGCGTGCCAGTGGTTCGGGGTGGCGATGGAGACGGCGTCAATCTCCTTATCTTCCAGCAGTTGACGATAGTCCTCGTAAAGTTTGGGGCGTGTGCCCTGCAGTTGCTCCACTTGGGCACCGCGCTGTGCCAAGATGCGCGCGTCCACATCACAGAGCGCCGCAACCCGCACCCCTTCTAACTGGATGTAGGTGCGCGTGTGTCCCCAGCCTTGACCGTTCAGCCCGACCACTGCGACATTAATCGTGTCGTTAGGGCTATGCGACCACGAGCGTAAGAAAGTCAGCCCTGCCGTTGCACCGAGCATAGCCTTTCCTGATTGTGCCAAAAACTCGCGCCGTCCGATGCGTTCCATAGAAAAAGCGATTCGATGATTGTCCTGTGGTTCCTGCAGAGAATGTGTTTCCTTGCTCGGAACCTGCTCTTCTCTTCCTCTGCGTTGGGAGAGAGTGGGTCGGGGGTGAAGGCAATCGAACCCCCCTTCCCCAACCCCTGACAAGGGTACACTTGTCGAGTTCAAGTTTCCAAAAGACCTGCCCACTTTCAGACGCAAGCATGTAGCCCTGAGCCGTAAACTTCGCTTCCACCCGAACGCCCACCCTGTCACCCTGAGCGCCTGCACGGGGTCTCACACACCCTCATGTACGCCCTTACAACAAGCGTCGTTGGGGGCAGACCCGTATGCCTGCCCCATTTAGCTCAGTAGCGTGGGTCGTGGTGGAAGTGGTGGTGGGTCTCCAGCCAGCGGATGGTGCCACTGCGCGAGCGCATCACGACCGAGTGCGTGATGGCGCCCCAGCCTGTGTAGCGCACGCCACCCAGCAGATTACCGCCCGTGATGCCCGTCGCTGCGAACACCACATTGCCCCAAGCGAGGTCTTCCATCGTCAGCACGCGCTCCACATCGTCGGTGCCGAGCAGGTGGCGGGCACGCTCGCGCTCTTGATCGTTTCGGAACACCAGTCGCGCCTGGATTTCTCCGCCCATACAGATTGCAGCCGCGGCGGACAGCACACCTTCGGGCGCGCCCCCGATTCCCATCAGCACATCAATCTCGCCTTGTGGGTCAAGTGCTTCCAAAGCGAGCGACAGGTCACCATCGGACACCAAGCGGATGCGCGCCCCTGCCGAGCGTATCTCGCGGATGAGGTTCTCGTGGCGAGGGCGGTCTAACATCCCGACCGTCAGGTCTTGCACCTCCTTACCGAGGCTTTTGGCAATCACTTTCAGGTTCATGCGCGGGGGGAGCGTGATGTCCACCGCACCTTTCGCTGCGGGTCCCACCACGAGCTTGTCCATATAGATGTCGGGCGCTTTGAGTAGTTTGCCCTCGCCCTCCATCGCTGCGGCGATGACACTTATCGCACCGGGCGCGCCGTTTGCCACAAGGTTCGTGCCTTCCACGGGGTCTACGGCAATTTGCACACTGTGCCCGTTGCCTGTCCCTAACTCTTCGCCAATGTAGAGCATGGGCGCCTCGTCGCGCTCGCCCTCTCCAATCACGACGACGCCCTTCATATCAATATCGGAGAGTGCTCGGCGCATCGCCTCGCACGCGGCTTGATCCACCGCGTGGCGGTCGCCTTTACCGACCCAGCGCCCAGAGCTGAGCGCCGCCGCTTCGGTCGCCCGAACAAAATCCATTCCCAAGTTCCTATCCATTCTATCACCTCATGTCAACGCTGACGCTTCTTCAGTTCGTGAAGCGCCTGCAGTCTTCCTGCCTAAGCCTAAAAAATATCTGGGGACGCTCGCGCCTGATTCGGGCACATGCCTTTCCAGACAACCTCACCCCCCTGTGTCCCCCCTCTCCGCAAGCAGAGAGGGGGTAAAGCCAGCGTGCCTGTGCCCCCTCTCCGTTTACGGAAAGGGGTTGGGGGTGAGGTCAGTCCGGATTATTCCCGACAGCACGCAAAATCAGGGCTAAGCAATAGCCTGCGCCGAAACCGTTGTCTATGTTCACCACGCTGACGCCTGGTGCGCAGGTGTTGAGCATCGTTAGCAGGGGAGCCAGCCCGCCCATTTGTGCCCCATAGCCCACACTGGTCGGCACGGCAATCACCGGGCAGGCGACCAGTCCGCCCACTACGCTGGGGAGCGCACCTTCCATCCCGGCGACCACCACAATCCCGCTCGCCTTGCTCAACTGTTCATAGTGGGCTAACAGGCGGTGGAGACCAGCGACCCCAACATCGTACAGGGGTTCCACGCGCACGCCCATCATCCGCGCGGTGATGAGCGCTTCCTCCGCCACAGGGATGTCGGCAGTGCCCGCCGTGATGACTAAACCGAAAGGAGCATCAGGGGGTGTCGGGGGACTGCCCACCGTGATTGTCCGCGCTTGAGGGTGATACTCCGCCTGTGGCA
The DNA here is from genome assembly GCA_937139515.1 of uncultured Armatimonadota bacterium. Taxonomy (GTDB): domain Bacteria; phylum Armatimonadota; class Fimbriimonadia; order Fimbriimonadales; family GBS-DC; genus CAKZQI01. The sequence goes on from CAKZQI010000062.1 coordinate 6,536, forward strand.
GGCGCGCCTTGACCGCTTCGTAGTGCGTCGGCTCGGCACGGGTCGCCAACACCAGCCCATGCTGGGCAAGTCGCTCCACGATTTCAGCGACCTGCTGGGGCGTCTTCCACGCACAAAACACCACTTCGGGGAAGCCCTTTCGTAGAGCGCGGTGGTGGTCTATTCGGGCGAACCCCACCGTCTCAAAGGGCAGGGCGCGCAGACGCTCGTAGGCGGTGGTGGGGTCTATCTCGCCCTGAGCCACCGCCTGAAGCAGATCGCGTATCGATTCAGAGGTCATACTTGGTCGGACTCGGCGCGCTGTTTGACGCCTTCCAATATGCCCTTGAGGTTCTGCGTGACGAGGTAATGCACTACTTTCTGCACCACCGCACCCAGCAGAGGCACATGCAGTTCGTAGTCCAGCTCGCACACAAACAGGGTGCCTTCGGGGTGGGGTTCAAACCGCCAGACGCCCTCCATCATGTCGTAGTCGCCCTTGACCTGGCGGAAGTGGCAGGTGCGTGCCGTGTCGTCCCAGATGTCTTCCTCGGTCCATTTGACTTGGAGTTTGAGTTGGGAGGCGTAGGCGGTCCATTCGGTAAGGGTTCGGCTGCCGTCTTCGCTCTTTTCCAGCACCTTGACCGCCTTCACATCGGGCATGAACTGGGGAAACGACTCTACATCCCGCGCAATCGCGTAGACTCGCTCCACAGGGGCACGGATAGGCACTTGGAGTTCCACGCGCGCCATAGCGGTTAGCCCTCCGCTTGCTTTTTGAAGCCGTTGAGCCAGCCCGTGATGATTTCGTCTACCGCCTTTTGAGCGACCCCTGCGAACATCGGGGGCACATTCGCTTGATAGTCAATCGTTGCCTTCAGCTCGCTTGTAGAGCCGCTGGGCACGACCGCCCATTCGCCCGCCAAGCTCACGATAGCGCTCCCTTCGGGCTGAATGGTGATACGATGTTCGCCGGGGTGGACTGTATGGCGCGAGCGCCAGCGCACTTCCATCCCCACGCCGGGCGCCGTCACTGCCCAGTCCAGCACTTGGGCTTCGCCTGTGTTCTCCACCACGCTCACACTCTTCACATAGGGCAAGAACTGGGCGAACTGGTCGGCTTGCTGAAGTACCTCGAACACGCGTCCTGCCTCCGCATTCACGCTCACACTTTTCTCGATTTTCGGCATAGGAGTCCCTCCAACTGCCTTGAGTATACCTGCAAAATGCTGGGAGCGCGGGCGTCTCGCCCGCTTGTGGCTTGGGCATCCTTGCCCAAGCATGCTTACCGTGTCCGCGCCTGTTTTGGCTCACGGGCAGGATGCCCGTGCTACGGTTTTTTCACGGGCATTCTTAGCCTTAGACCAATTCCGTCTTGCCGGGCATCGGCACGGGGTCAACCGCCATCTCGCCGAAGCGGAAGTTCTCCGCGCGCTCCAACAGGTTGAGCTTGGAGTTGAGCGCCTGTTCCCAAGTGACCTGCTTGCCCGTGTAGGCGGACATCCGTCCCATAATCGCACTCAGCGTGCTTTCGGTCACGGTTCGGGTCTCGTTGAGGGGTTTGTTCTCGCGGATGGCTTGAACCAGATGCACCTGCTCTTGGCGATACGCGCTTACTTTCGGTCCTTGATAGCGCCACTCCTGCTTGCCTTGGATGCTGTTGGCGGGGTTGGCGGTGCCATCGGTGCCCACCACGCGCTCACCGATAAAATTGGCGCACCCGTCAATCTGGCGACACATGCTCAGTACGCGTACGCCCCCTGGATACTCGAACTCCACAGCAAAGTGGTCGTAGATATGTCCGAAGTGGGGTTCGGTGCGCGCTTGGCGACCGCCCATGCCCATCGCACTGACGGGATGCGCGCCCAGCACCCAGTTGATAACATCGATATTGTGGATGTGTTGTTCCACAATATGGTCACCCGAAAGCCAAGTGAAGTAGAGCCAGTTGCGCAGCTGCCACTCGGTGTCGCTCCAGCCTTGCTGGCGTTCCATATGCCACAGCCCGCCCTGATTCCAGTAGCAGGATGCGCTCACGATGCGCCCGATGGCGCCGTCGTGGATGCGCTGGATGGTCTCGCGATAGTCGGGGGCGTGACGGCGCTGAGTACCTGCGACAACCGACAGCCCCTTCTGGGTTGCCAGCTCGCCCAGCTGGAACATCAAACGCACTCCCGCAGGGCAGACCGCTACGGGCTTCTCCATAAACACATGTTTGCCCGCTTGGATTGCCTCGCGGAAGTGAATCGGGCGGAAAGCAGGAGGCGTCGCCAAGATGACGATGTCCACACCGCTCTGAATGACGCCCTTGTAGTTGTCCACGCCCGTGAAACAGCGGTCATCCGTCACATTCAGGCGGTCTTTGATTTGTTCGGCGAGGATTTGGCGGGAAGCATTGAGGCGGTCGGGGAAGATGTCGCCCATAGCGTAGATTTCGATGCCCTCGCCTGCGTTCACGATATCCACCGCGGCGCCGGTGCCACGCCCCCCACAGCCGATTAGCCCCACCCGTAGGCGGTCAGAGCCTTGAGCGTGGGCGAAGGCATGGATGGGCAAACTCGCCACCAAACTGCCTGCTACGGCACCTGCAGAGACCTTCAAAAACTCACGACGCGATAGCCCGCTTCCAGTATCAGTATCATTGCAACGCTGCATTGGAACCTCCGCGTCGTAGATACGCCCTATACTCGCCGATTCCTGCTAATCCGTTGTGTATAATTCAATCTGAGCAACGACGCTACAGGAGGCTATCGTATGAACCACCAACAGAAGACCATGAGCGAGCGCAAAGCGCGCTTCGAATCGCTGTCGGGTATTGATATCAAGCGTTTCTACACCCCTAAGGATGTTGAACATCTCCAATACGAGCGCGATTTGGGCGACCCTGGTCAGTATCCCTTCACGCGCGGACTGTACGAATCGGGCTACCGCGCCAAGCTCTGGACAGTGCGTCAGTTTTCAGGGTTTGCCACACCCGAAGAGACGAACGCCCGCTACCGCTTCTTGATTGAGCAGGGGCAGATGGGGCTATCGGTGGCGTTTGACCTGCCCACCCTGATGGGCGTAGACCCCGACGACCCCGAAGCGGAGGGCGAGGTCGGTAAGTGTGGGGTGAGCGTCGCCTCCCTGGAGGATATGGAAATCCTGTTTCAGGGGATCGACCTCGGCGCGATCACGACCTCTATGACCATCAACGCCCCGGCAATTATCATCTGGGCGATGTACCTCGCGGTTGCCGAGAAACAGGGCGTGCCTTTGGAAAAACTTTCGGGCACCCTTCAAAACGATATCCTCAAGGAGTTCATCGCTCAGAAGGAGTGGGTGTTCCCGCCTGAGCCTCATATGAAGCTCATCGTGGACACGATAGAGTTCGGCTGTCAGCATGTGCCGAAGTGGCACCCGATTAGTGTGAGCGGATATCACATCCGCGAGGCGGGTTCCACTGCCGTGCAGGAGCTGGCGTTTACGCTGGCTGACGGGCTGGAGTATGTGCGCTGGTGCTTGGAGAGGGGGCTGGATATTGACGACTTCGCACCGAAGTTCTCCTTCTTCTTCAACGCGCATATTGACTTTTTTGAGGAGATTGGCAAGTACCGTGCGGCGCGACGCATCTGGGCGCGTGAGATGCGCGAGACCTTCGGAGCGAAAAATCCACGCTCCTGGTGGATGCGCTTCCACACGCAAACCGCAGGCGTCTCCCTCACGATGCAACAGCCGTATGTGAACCTCATTCGCTCCACCATAGAAGCGCTCGCGGCGGTGTTGGGCGGAACTCAGTCGCTCCATGTGAACTCGTTTGACGAGGCGTGGGCACTACCGACCGAAGAGGCGGTTCTGCTCTCCCTGAGAACCCAGCAGGTGATTGCCGAAGAGTCGGGCGTGACGAACACCGTTGACCCGCTGGGCGGTGCCTATTTCGTGGAATGGATGACCGACAAGATGGAGGAGGGCGCTCGCGAGTACTTTGAGCGCATCGAACAGGAAGGTGGGGTCATCCCTGCAGTTCGCAGCGGGTTCTTCCAACAAGAGATTGCCGACGCGGCGTATCGGTTCCAAAAGCGTGTGGAAGAGCGCGACTTCATCTGGGTTGGGGTCAACGAGTACCAGATGGAGGAAGAACCTATCCCGTTCCGCATCCTCAAGATTCACAGTGAAGCTCACGAGAAGCAGGTTCAGCGATTGGCGGAGCTGCGGCGCAAGCGCGACAACCGCGCGGTGGCACAAGCCCTGCGCGACCTCCAGCAAAAAGCCCGCGCCGACGAGAACCTGATGGGGCCTATCCTGGAGGCGGTCAAAGCCTATGCGACGCTGGGTGAAATCGTAAACGCGCTCAAAGAGGTCTACGGAACCTATGCCGAAGCGCTGGTGGTTTAAAAGAAAAAGGAGGGTGGCAGTGAAAGGAGAGCAAAGCCTGCCACCCCCAAGGAAGGAAGGTGAACTCGTTCCTATTCTCGATTGTCGGCAGGGTGCCGAAAAATCTTTAGGGGTATTGCCAAGTCGCGGGCGGGCACACCGGGGTGCTACTTAACTATACCTTAATCAGGCGTTCATTTCAACCCCTCACGGGGTGTTCCAAAGGCATATACGAACGATGATACAAAAAAGTTTCCAATCGGCAATAGAGGCGCTTTGGATGACCCCAAGGCGCACGATTCTGAGTGGGCTTGGGATGACCGTGGGCGTTGCGGCGATTGTGATGCTCGTCTCGCTCGGCAAGGGCGTTCAGCAAGATGTGGTCAGCCAAGTCGAGTCGTTGGGGGTCAACTTGGTGATTGTGTTGCCTGGCAGGATCAGCGCTGAGAACCCGTTCAACCCGATGAGTTTCATCGGGCTGAGCACCCTGCGCGAGTCGGACTTGGAGGTGGCAAGCAGGGTTTCGGGCGTACGGCGCGTCGCCCCGATAATGTTCGTGGCAGGGGGAGCCAATCGGGGCAAACAGTGGGCGGACGCCGCGCTGATTATCGGCACCACCCCCGAGTGGTTCCAGATGCGTCCCCATCAACTGGCGCACGGACGCCTCTGGAACGAAGCTGAAGCCAACGCCAATGTGTGCGTGCTGGGACCAAAGCCCACCGAACAACTCTTTGGCACTGAGAACCCTGTTGGCAAGACGGTGCGGCTCAACGGGGTTCCGTTCCGCGTCATCGGCGTGACTGCCGAAAATACCGACCGCTCCCTGCTGGGCAGTGGCGGATTTGAGTTTGCGATTTACGCGCCGATTGCGTCCCTACAAAAGGCGATGGGGAGCCGTCAGCTGCACCGCGTGATTGCCCAGACCGCCTCCGATAAGGAACCGAACCTCATCGTGAACCAACTGCGCGAGGCAATCCGCCAAAATCATGGCGGGAGCGAGGACTTCACCGTGCTGACCCAGGAGGAACTGCTGAGCCGACTGTTCACCCTGCTTCAGATTGTGCAGGTGGCGCTCACGGGGATTACTTCGATTGCGCTGTTCGTGGGTGGCATCGGCGTGATGAATGTGATGTTGATGAGCGTAACGGAGCGTGTGCGCGAAATCGGCATTCGCAAGACGGTGGGCGCCCGCCAACGCGACATCTTCGGGCAATTCTTGCTGGAGGCGGTGATGATTGCGCTGATTGGTGGGGCATTAGGCGTACTGGTCGGGTGGGGCGCCTGTTGGATAATAGACCAGTACACCGTGCTAACTCCTGTGGTCACTTGGGACACGGTTGCCTTAGCGTTGGCGGTCTGCGGAGTGGTGGGGCTGTTTTTCGGCACGGTTCCTGCTTACCGTGCGTCACGACGCGACCCTGTGGAAGCCCTGCGCTATGAGTGAGGTCAGCGCGCTTCGCCCCCTTCTGCATGCCAGCGTATCATCCCGCCGCGCAGGTTCGCGACCCGTTTGCCATCAAAGCCGAAACTTACTAAGATGCGGGCACCCTGAGCCGAGCGATTACCACTTCGGCATACCACGACCACCAGCTTCTCCTTGCTGATTTCGTTCACGCGATGGGGTATGCTCCCCAGCGGGATATTCTTCGCTTGGGGGATGTGTCCATCGGCGAACTCAAACGGCTCACGCACATCGATCACCTGGGCGCCCTTCGCAATCCACTGTTTCGCTTCCTTCGGGTCAATTTCTTGATACATCGCTTCGCTTCCTTTGTTCGTCCCTAAGATTTTCGGGAGATTTTGCCATAAAATGAACGCCCCCATCAAAATCAGCACGAGGGCGAAGGTCTGTCGCAGGCGTGCTTGAGGCACGCGCAGAGCAATCCGATTGCCCAAGAGCGTGCCAATAGCTCCAACAATGCTGAACATAACAATCACCTGCCAGTTGAGTGTGTAGCCCTGTTGAGGCAAGATTTCAGCATATTTATAGAACCCGCTAAACGATTTGAAGGCGATGAGCCAGAGGCTGGTGCCGACCGCCTGTTGCATACTCAGCCCGCCCAGCAGCACGAGCGCGGGGATAATCAGAAAGCCCCCGCCCACGCCCACCAGCCCTGTGAGCGCCCCCACGAAGAGCCCCTCCATCCCGATTTTCCAGAAGGGATGAGGCTGGTCGCTGTGGGGGCTAAGTTTCGTAGGGCGCAACATCATCCAAGAGGCTAACAGCATCACCCCGGCGAACAGACTGAGCTGGATTGCCCCACTAACCCACTGAGAGAGCCAGGCGCCTGCGTAGGTGCCCACGATGGAGGGCAGTCCAAACAATAACACACTGCGCCACACCACCAACTTCTGAAAGGTGTAGGGCAGGGCACCTACCAGCGCAATCGCCCCCACGATTGCCAGGCTTTCGGCAATCGCCAACTTCTCTGGTTCGTGTACCAGATAGACTAAAATCGGGACGGTCAAGATGGAGCCGCCCGAGCCGAGTAAGCCCAAAGACACCCCAATCAAGACCGCCCCGAACCACGCAAGCGGAGAGAACTCCATCAGGCTAAACCACGAAGCATCAGGTGCCAGTACATAAACGGCAGTCCCCAGCGCTTGAGCATGTACATATCCCACCGCTCTCTATCGGTCTTGACAAGCGGAATAGTGGGTTTCCACTTGGAGTCGTAGATGAACTCTGCCATAATCAGTTTGCCGTAGGCGGTGACGATGGGGCAGGCGGTCGCGCCGTCGTACGATTGGGACAGCTTCTGACCGCGCATCAGGGCGATCAAGTTCTCCACGAGTACAGGTGCCTGTTTGCGGATTGCCGCGCCCGTCTTGGAGGTGGGTAGATTGCTCACATCGCCCAGGCTGAAGATGTTGGGGTAGCGGGTGTGCTGGAGCGTGTGCTTGTCCACCGCGACCCATCCAAGTGCAGAGCCATCGGTAAGCGGACTCTGCTTAATGAAGTCGGGTGCGCTCTGAGGCGGGGTGGCATGGAGGAAGTCATAGGGCACCTCTACGCTGGGAGCAGGCTTGTCCGGGTTCGCTTGGACATCGGGGTGGTTGGCAGTGGCTTCAAAGGTCGCCACGCGCCGAATGGGGTCAATAGCGACGAGGTTGTAGTTCAGGTTCACCTGGATGTTGTAGCGCTCTACCACTTTCTCCAGCACCTTGCGAACCTCTGGAACCCCGAACAGCGTGTTGCTTCCTGAGTAGAACAGGATTTGGGTGTCTTTTGCGATGCCCTTGCGCCGGAAGAGGTCGGCTGCCATATACATAATCTTCTGAGGCGCGCCACCACATTTGACAGGCGTACTGGGCATTGTGAAGAGGGCGACACCCCCACGGAACTGGTTGAGGAACTCCCAAGTCTTGGGCGCAGTTTCATAGGTGTAGTTACTGCTGACATTGTTGCGCCCCAAAGTCTCGGTGAGACCCGAAACCTTTTGCCAATCCAGCTGAAGTCCCGGAGCCACAATTAGATAGTCATAGCCATAGGTCTTACCACTCCGAGTGCAGACCAGCCCTTTTTCGGGGTCAAACGACTCGGCGTGGTCTTGGATCCACTCGGTTCCCTTCGGAATGTAGCCGCGTTCGGGGCGAGCGGACTGTTCAACGGGGACAACTCCACCCCCTACCAGCGTCCAGAGGGGTTGGTAGTAGTGGACTTCCGAGGGTTCAATAATCGCGACCTTGTCGATTCCGCGTCGCTTGAGGCGTGCGGCGACAGTAATCCCGGCGGTGCCCCCACCTACAATCAACACGCGGTAGTGGGCTTGCTTACGACTCAACGACTGCTCCGACATCTGTAAACCTGTCTGCACTGACATCTTCTACCTCCACTTGTTAGAGGCACTTCGGTGCCAAAAGGATTCACGCTTTTGGGGATTTTTCCAGAAAATCGGGGGTTTTAGCAAAATGGGGTGGTGAAGACACTTGGAGGCTCTCCCCCATCACATCAGGTACACTCTTCGTGGGAGGAGACTGATGCGATTACCGTTCAAGCGAATTTTGGCACCAACCGACTTCAGCGAACCGTCGTACGAGGCGTTGGACCTTGCGGTGGAGTTGGCACAGCACTTCGGGGCGGAGCTCCACCTCTTGCACGCAGTACCCCCCCTCCATGTGGTTCCCGTGCCCGTGAATGTGGAGGTTCCCCTCTACGAGATGGAGATGCGCGAGGCGGCGGAGCGCTCGATGCAGGACCTGATTGAACAGCGCATCCCCAAAGAGCTGACCGTGTTCTCCAGCGTGGTCTGGGGCGACCCAGCTGATGAGATTATCGCCTACCAAAAAGAGAACCAAGTAGACTTGATTGTGATTGCGACGCACGGGCGCGGAGGCTGGAAACGGTTCGTGTTCGGCTCGGTCACCGAGAAGGTGGTGCGCCATCCGACCTGCCCTGTGCTAACCGTGAACGCCCCTGAGTCCTGAAAGTCTTATCACTAAAGTTGAACGCCACCTCATCCTACAATTCGGACAGAGGTGGCATTTAAGGATGGAAAATAGCAAAGCAGGCTCTGTCCAAGGGCTGACCTTTTCCCGTCAGCAAGTGCGCTCCGAATGGGATAAACGATTCAGCTGGATGCTCTTTGGGCATTTCGTGGTGTCTGTGCTATTGGCATTTTGGCACCGTACCTTTGAAGAAGCATTTTTAGTGGGGTTGCCCACAGCGCTGGTCGCCTATTGGTTAACACGCACTCAACCCGGTTCCCTACTTACACGATGTGTAATCGGCGCTGGCTTCATGGTCTACTCGGCGTTGTTCATTCACCAAGCGCGTGGGGTCACCGAGCTCCACTTCCATGTATTTGCTTCGTTGGCAATATTGGGAGTCTATCGCGACTGGCGCGTTATCGCAACAGCGGCGGGCACCATCGCGGTACACCACGCGACCTTTGCCGTGCTTCAGGCAATCGGGCTACCCTTCTATGTGTACACGACCGACCTGAACTACTTTGTGCTCACGCTCGTGCATGCCCTGTTCGTGGTGTTGGAGTCGGCAATTCTCATCTGGCAAGCCATCCAAGGTGAGCGTGAATGGCAACAAGCCGAGGAGCTAAGTGCGTTTGGCGAACAACTGCGCAGTCCAAAGTTCGCTGGCAACGACTTGACCGCACAGATTGCGCTTAGCCCGACCTCTGCGCTTGCAGAGACGGCGAATGTCATCAACGCCCTGATTGAACGCCTGCGCGACAACATTAACCAGTCTAAACACTCTGCTCAAGCCATTACCGAACAGACCCAGACCGTGCGTCAGGACGCTCAGCGTATCCATGGGCTGGGCAACCAAATCCTGCAGTCTATCAGCGAGGTCAGTGAAGGCGCACGCACTCAAGCCCAGCAGATTGAGCAGTCGGCAAACCAAATCCACGCAATCTCTCAGATGGCGTCCGAGACGCGCGCACAAAGCCATGTTCAACTTCAGCGCGCCAGTGAGGCGTGGGAGAGTGCGCAACAGGTGGCACGCTATGCCGAACAGATTGTGCAGGCAAGCCACTTCCAGCAGACCGCCTCGTCCGATGCACGAGCGAGTGCCGAGCACTCTTTGCAATCGGTGGATGAAGCGGTCAACGCTATCCACGAGGTGAACCAGACCGCCGAGCGGGTGCTTCAGCAGGTGATACAGGCGCGTCAGGTGCTTCAAGATGCGGTGAGTGTAACGACCGAACGCGCCGAGCAACTGTACTCCCACTCCCATAGTGTGCGCGAAATCCTAACGACCATCACCGAAATCGCTCGGCAGACCAACCTGCTGGCGCTCAACGCTGCCATAGAGGCGGCGCGGGCAGGCGAACATGGCAAAGGCTTCGCGGTAGTTGCCGACGAGGTGCGGGCGCTGGCAAACCGCTCCGCCGAAGCCACACGCCAAATTGATGGCGTGCTTCAGGAAATGGCGGCACAAATCGCCTCCATCAACGAAAGTGTGCGCGGCAGCCAGAACCAGGTTGGGCTACAGGGCATCACCACCGAGGTCTTAGAGCAGGTCTCATCCGCCTTCCACCAACTGCGCGCTCAACTGAACGGCTTTGAGCAGTTCATTCAGGCGATTGTGCTGTCCAGTGAGGCGGTGGTACGCCACTGCCGACAGATAGAGCAATCGGCGGGCGAAAACTACGAGCGTGCCACCGAAAGTCAACACCTGATGGAAGCGGTCGCTCAGCAGATAGACCAACTTAAGGCTATCTTGGAACAGAGCAACGAGGCGTCTGCCAACACCGCCCAGCAGATGGAGCTCATCAACGAGATTATCCACGGCATCGCCGCGATTAGCGAGCAGACCACTGCCGCAACGATGGAAGTGCAGAACGCCATTCGTCAGCAGTTTGAAGCGGTGCAGGCTCTGCTGGACGAGATTGCCCGCACAGACCAGACCGCACAGGGTGTGTATCAACTGCTGGCGCAGTTCCGCACCGAAACAGAGGCGTCCGAAGCGGACGCCTCATCCTATCGGGAGGCGGCGTAGCCTATGAAGCGACTGCTGGCAGGCGCGATAATCGGTGTCTGGATTGGACTGGTGGTGACCACCTTCTGGCGTATGGAATGGCGGTTCCTCCAGCCCGCCCCGCGTCCTGAAGGGGCAGCCCAGATAGACCCCGCTCAAAAACCGCTCGCACCCACTTCCCAGTTGAACACTGACCGAGGGGTCTATTCGCTGCAGGGGCACCTGACCCTATTGAACTTCTGGTCGCCCGATTGCGCCTGCTCCCGATTTATGGAACGCCATGTGCGCGACCTGGTGCGCACTTACCGCCCGAAAGGTGTTCAGTTCATTACGGTGATTGTGGGTGAAGGCAACGGTGAGGACGCGCCAGACCTGCTGGAGCGCTGGTATCGCCGTCGGATAGACACTCCTGCAGTTGCCGATGTGGGCGGTGCGCTATCGCGCCGGTTTGGCGTTTGGGCTGGTCCCTCGGCGGTGATTGTGAACCCAGAAGGTCAGGTGGTCTATCTGGGGGCATACAACATCGGGCGCTACTGCGACAATCGCAAAACCGCCTATGCCCAACAAGCCTTGGAGGCACTGTTGGAAGGGCGCCACCCCCCGCGCGCCTCTACCCCATTTTACGGATGCCAAGTGCCCTCAGCGGAATAGGCGCGACACGCTGAGGGCGCCCAACACCAACAACCCCAAAATCCCCACCATCAGCACCCAGCCCCATACTTGTGCCCAGCGCGAAGACTTACGCCTCTCCAACGGTACAGGGCGCGTGTAGGTGCGTCGGTCGCGTCCAAACAAAAACACGAAGTAGTAGCGCGCAAAGAAGAACGGAATCACCCCGCGAATGTCCACCAAGTGCCGACGATGCGCCCGATACAGCGAGCGTTTGAGCAGCTGGTATTGCCGGGGACTGAGCGATTGGATGAGCTCGGGAGGGAGACTGCGCAGGATGTGCAGGATGTACATATCGCACGGGTTTTCTAAAGGCTCGCCGTCGCTAAATGTCTCCTGCAACACGCGCAGTGGGGGACGCTCGTCGCCCTGCGCACGACTCATTTCTGAATAGTTAGGAGCCGGTTCCGCCATCAACAGGGATTATCGGCAAACTGATACAAACCTTTAGTTAAGGGGGGGTAAAAATCACTGGGAGCGCAGGCGTCTCGCCCGCTCGTGGCATGGGCATCCTTGCCCATGTTGTCTTTCGTGGCTTAGGGATCCTTGCCCAAGCATGCTTACTGCGTCCGCGCCTGTTTTTTCTCACGGGCAGGATGCCCGTGCTACGGTTTTTCACCCCCATCAACCTTTAGGTTGACTCCACCTCGGCGCCCACGCGGTCAAGATAGTGAATGCCCAGCTCAATCATCTCGTTGCGGCGGATGTCGGGCGAGATAGTGTACTGTCCTGCGAACTGGCGCCACTCGTCTTGCAGGGTGAGACGCGTCTCGCCCGTTTCTTCGTCTTCGTGCCCCGTTCCCAAACTGGGACGCCCTCCTGCGCGGGGGGCACGCAGGTCTAACTGATAGTGGAGCGCCCGCGTCCGCAACTCCCGTATCAAATCGCCATCGATGCCCGAACGCTGGTCAGGCAGAAGATTATAAACCCGCTGGCGCACAATCGCCCCGTCAAAACCCTCAGAGTTGGCTCGGCTCTCTATGGCTTTGTTGAGTTCTTGGATGGTGAGGTCTTGCGCATCAATCGGGAGCAGGTCAATCACTCGGCGCGTTCGGATAGGTATGAACTGGGCGGTGCGCACCTCGGTGTCGTAGAGGATGAAGCCCTTCTCTTTGCCCGCCTCCTCCCAGATGTTGGTGCTGGTGAACTCGGTAGCGCCCGCGTAGTAGGCGTTCGGGGCGACCTGCTGATGGAGGTGATAGTCGCCCAGCGCGATGTAGTCCCACTCCTCGCGCACGATGCGCTTGCGTTCAATCGGGCGCTCTAAAGCGAACGGAGCGGTCCCTTCCAAAATCCCGTGCAGTAAAAGCAGATTGACCTTCGCCTTCGGGTCAGGCTCCAGCATGTGCTTCTCAATTTCGGGCACGCCCCGCGATGGGATACAGAGCGCGTGTAGCCCCAGCGACTCAATCACCACCGCTTGGATGGTGTTATAGACCACCGTGACGCCGGGGATATGTTTCAGGATTTCCAGAATACACCCACTCTCTATGGTGCGTGGGGTTTCGTGGTTGCCTGCGATGACCAACATCGGCGCGCCTTCGCGACGACCTTGGGCTTCGCTGAAATATGTGTACGCCCCCAGCAGGCTAGTGTTGGACGGGCGCACGGTGTGGAACAGGTCGCCCGTGATGAGGATGAGGTCCGGCTCGTTATCCAACGCTTGTTTAAGCACCCGCTTGAATGCTAAGAGCACATCGCTCTCGCGCTGGTTGCGCCCGTGACGGTCAACACGGCTATACGCTCTATAACCCAGATGCACATCGCTGATATGGGCGATTCTCATACAAGGGCACTATTCGGGGTAGGGGCTTTCAATCCTGCGGTTCGCCTTGCGAGGCTTCCCACTTGCGCAAGCTGCGCAGCAGGTCGCCTTGACGCAGTTCGCGGCGCATCGCACGGATTTCCTCGTCAGTAATCGGACCGAGCTGGGTCGTTTCCATCCACTCGTTCAGGGTACGCTCGTCGTTTTCTAAATAGGCAAGGAGCATCTCGTCCCACACCGCTTGGGGCAGGAGCCGTTCGCTGACGCGCCCGCATTTGGGGCACTCAAACCGCACTTGGATACGGTTGGCGCCCATCGTGTGGGGATGATAGGCGATATGCATCAGGTCGTCCAGCCCGATGACCTGTCCACAGCGACAGCGCAGGGGCTTCATAGGCTCGAACCTCCCCAATTGCGTGGCAGGAAAAGCTGTTCGAACTTCTGGATAGCGTAGCGGTCGGTCATCCCGGCGAGGTAGTCGCACACGGCGTGCGCCAGCGCTTGGTTATCGCTCGGGTCGGGTGGTTGGAAGCGCTCTGGCAAGCGCGTTGGCTCTTCGTAGTAATACTCAAACATCTGTCGGAGGATGCGCGCCATCTTCTCGCGCTCGTGTTGCACCGCTGGGTGATGATAGAGATTTTCAAACATAAACTCTTTCATCTCGTTCATTGCCTCGCGCATGGCGTCGCTGAGTTGGACGCTTTCGGTGCCGAGGCTATTCTCCACCACATCCATCACCATTCGGGCGATGCGCCCACTGTGCGTGTCGCCCAGGAACTCCACCAAGTGGCGAGGCAGGCTCTGTTCGGTGAGCAAGCCGGAGCGGATACCGTCATCCAGGTCGTGATTGAGGTAAGCAATACGGTCGGCGATGCGCACGACGGTCGCTTCGGGGCTGGTGGTTTTGGCGATTTCCAGCGCGCTGAGGTCGGCGCGCCCTTTGGAGTGCCCGACAATCCCCTCGCGTACTTCGTGGGTGAGGTTTAGCCCGCGCCCGTGCTTCTCAATGCGGTCTACCACGCGGAGGCTCTGCTCGTAGTGGCGGAAGCGTGCGCCGGGCACATAGTCGCGCAAAATCTCGTCCAGCGCTTCCTCGCCCGTGTGCCCAAAGGGGGGATGTCCCAAGTCGTGGGCGAGGGCAATCGCTTCGGTCAGGTCTTCGTTGAGGCGCAGGGCACGGCTAATCGTGCGGGCAATCTGCGCCACCTCCAGCGTGTGGGTCAGGCGCGTGCGATAGTGGTCTTCGTTGGGGTCTAAAAACACCTGCGTCTTGTGCTTGAGCCGTCGGAACGCTTTAGAGTGGATGACACGGTCGCGGTCGCGCTGGAAGGCGGTGCGCACGGGGTCAGGCGGTTCGGGGAGGGGGCGTCCCCGCGAGTGCGCGCTCTTGGTGGCGTGGGGCGCCAGCAGCTCCAACTCCAACCGTTCCAGCTGTTCGCGTATCGTCATCTTAGTACTCAATCAAGGTGTAGATATCATAGCCCCGCAGGTTCTTGCGTCCGTTGAGGAAGGTGAGTTCAATCAGGAAGCTGAAACCTGCGACCGTTCCACCTAATCGCTCAATCAGTCGCGCGGCGGCTGCGGCGGTGCCCCCCGTCGCCAGTAGGTCATCCACGATGACCACACGCTGACCCGGCTCCACCGCATCGGTGTGCATTTCCACGGTGTTCGTGCCGTATTCCAGCGCGTACTCTTCGGCTATCTTCTCGCCCGGCAGTTTGCCCAGTTTGCGCACGGGTACAAATCCCAGTCCCAGATTAATCGCAATCGGCAGACCGAACACGAACCCACGCGACTCGATGCCAGCGACGATGTCGGGTTTGAGTGCCCGCGCGTGTTCGGTCATCAAATCCACGACCTCTTTGAGCGCTTCGGGATGTTTGAGGATGGGGGTGATATCCTTGAAGATGATTCCCGGTTCGGGAAAGTTCGGGATGTCCCGCACCAACTGCGCTGCTAAGAGTTCTGCCATCTCGTTTTTTCCTCCACACTCGGTATAACACAGGTAGTATACCCCCTAAGGTATGCTTCCACTTGTGAACCAGTGGGAGACACTCAACGAGCAGATTGTGAATTGTGAGCGTTGTGCCCGATTGCGAGACTATTGTCAGCAGGTTGCCCAGACTAAACGGCGTGCGTTTCAGGGCGAGGTTTATTGGGGTAAGCCTATTCCCAACTTTGGAAGTCCTTCCGCACGCCTGTTGATTGTGGGGCTGGCGCCCGCTGCGCACGGGGGCAACCGCACAGGGCGACTCTTCACAGGCGATGCGTCGGGCGATTTCTTATTTGATGCCCTGCACGAAACGGGCTTTTGCAACCAACCGACCAGCACGCATCGCAATGATGGCTTGGTGCTTCACGATTGCGCTATCTGTTCTGCCGTACGCTGTGCGCCCCCCGATAACAAGCCCACGCCTGAAGAGCGCGCCCAGTGCTTGCCTTTTCTGGTGCAAACGGTGCGCCTGATGCCGAACCTGAAGGGGTTCTTAGCGTTGGGGCAGCTGGCGATGGAGGCATGTGTGGCAGTGGCACATACGGAAGGCTTTCTGCCCAGCGGTCTGCGCCCTAAGTTTGAACACGGGGCTTTCTACCCCTTAGAGGGCGGGCGCTTTCTGGCGGTCAGCTACCATCCGAGTGCGCGCAACACCTACACCAAACTGCTCACCAAGCCGATGATGGTGGCGCTTCTCAACCAAGTGCGCCGTCAGCTCGATGAGTGCGAAGGCAGGTAAAATAGGGACATGTGTTATCTGCCTTATCACCAAGAGTCCGTTTCTACTTCGGGTTTGACTGACCCTCGTGAGCGCCACCTGCGTAATCTCCGGCAGCTGACCTTTGGCGGGGAGAACGCCGAAGCCTATTTCTCGTTTGACGGCAAGAAGCTCGTCTTCCAAAGCACGCGTCCCCCCTTCAAGGCAGACCAGATGTTCACGATGAACATCGATGGGAGTGATGTGCGCTTGGTCTCCACGGGGCGTGGGCGGTGTACTTGCGGGTACTGGTCGCCCGATGGCAAGAAGATTCTTTACAGCTCGACCGACTGGTACAGCGACGAGCCACCTCCGCCGCCCGACCGCAGTCAGGGCTATGTGTGGCCCCTGTTGCCCTATCGGATTTACATCGCGAAGGCCGACGGCACGAACCGCGAGGCGATTAACGACGATGACGCCTACAACGCCGAAGGTTCGTTCCACCCGCGAGGCGACCGTATCTTGTTCACCACGACGCGCTGGGGCAACATCGATTTGTGTGAGTACAACCTTCGCACGCGCCAGTTCAATCGCCTCACCGACGAAATCGGCTACAACGGCGGACCCTTCTACTCGTGGGATGGGCGCTACATCGTCTATCGCGCGTACCACCCCAAGACGAAGGAGGAGATTGATGAGTTTCAAGAGCTGTTGCGCAAGCGGTTGGTGCGCCCCAGCAAGTTAGAGATCTGGGTGATGACCGCCGACGGCAAACGCAAGTGGAAGGTAAGCAATCTCGGCGGTGCGAACTTTGCACCTTTTATGCGACCCGGCAACCGCCAGATTATCTTCTCTTCCAACCACCACGACCCGCGCGGGCGCGAGTTCGACCTGTTCCTGATCAAACTCGATGGCACAGGAGTGGAGCAGGTGACTTACACCAGCGACTTTGATGGGTTCCCGATGTTTTCGCGGGACGGTAAGAAGTTGGTGTGGGCATCCAACCGCAATCAGAAAGTGGCGGGCGAGACGAATATCTTTATTGCGGATTGGGTGGATTGAGAATCAAAAAACGAGGCTCCCCGAACGGGAGCCTCTGTTCAAGCGTAGTTAGGAAGCCTTCCCGTTCTTACCCTTGCGGGGTCGGACATCTTTCAGCCCGAAGCGGTACTTCATAAATGCCTCCTCGACTTTGCCATCCATAATCAGTTGAGCGAACTCCTTCGCTCCGTCCAACTTCGCTTGATTCGGCTTGCGCCGTCGGATCGCTTTGATTGCTTCAGCCATGTCTATTTCACCTGCCTTATACGCCTTAAGGATACCCTCGATATAGGCAGATCGTCGGTCAGTCATAATCGTCACCTCCAGTTTTCTTTGAGACTGCGGGGGGCGACAGTGTCGGTCTCGGAGCCTGCGCTCAAGATAGTTTTAGGCGACTTAGCGTTTCACTACTGGTCGTGCCTCTCCAGAAGCGTAGGAAACTGTTGACCAGCAGACACTGTGTCCCAACAGTCTTCTATATGTAATCATACCCGATAAAGCAACAGAATGTCAAGGGGTATTGAGACTGTTTGAAAAATCATATCGTGGCTTGGGTGTTTTGCCAATAATGCTCCCCCTCTCTTTGTAGAGCGTGCGGCATCGGAATACTACGGTTCCACCCCCCTCCTTGAGGTTCCCCCTGCAAGCGGGGGGAACCGATATTGAGTTCCCTCCCCCTGCATTAGGGGGAGGGTTAGGGTGGGGATTCTCTTTCGCTGACGCACCCTCTGTAGGAGAGGGGGAGCAGGGAAGGAGAGAAGTTAGCAACCGCTTCCGAAGTTAAACAGCACCACCAACAGGTCGGCGTCGTCCACAATGCCGTCGCCGTTGATGTCCTCCGCACCGCCTTGACCGCCGAAGGCAAACAACACGGCAAGCAGGTCGGAGTCGTCCACACACCCGTCGCCGTTCACATCGCCCTCAACGCGGGGTATCTCACCCGCTTGTCCACCGCCACCCATCTGGATAGCGACCAGCTCGTGTCCCGCAGGGATTTGGAAGCGCAGAGGCACTTCAGAGTACCCGGTATCGATGGGACGAATCGGTTCACCCACATTAGGCAGTGGGATGTCGGAAAGGTCGCCTGTGGCAAACGCTTGTGATACGCGACCTGCCTGATACTCCAGTATCAGCTCGCCCGACACCCCGCCCACAATGTCTCCATCCAATCTGATACGAAGCGAGCCAGCGTCGTGGGTGCCGTCGCCATCCAAGTCGTTGTCGGGGATAATCTCGAGGGAGCCTTGGGTGTTCGGTCGAATGGTGAATCCGTAGGTCGTCAAGTGGAACAAGGGAATATCGATGATACGCCCTGAGGAGTCACGAACCTTGAGCTCTACGGGGTCAATCATCTGGGTCTCACACCCTGCTGCCGCACGGTCTTGGATAATCGGTTGCCACCCGATTTGACCACCCTGCACATTCTGCACGCCGATTACGACCGAGGTTGAACCCCACCCGCCAGCGCTATAGCCGCGGCAGAAAGCGCAGGCACGCCCCAACACTTCGTGGTAGCCCGTGTAGCAGTTAGTATTAGGATCTTGGTCGATAAAAATCTGGGCGACAGCGGAACTAATCGCACAGGTCTGCTGATTCGGACCGAGCAGCTGGTTCGTGACGGTCTGGGTTTGGCTGAAGGGGGTGGGCGGAATCGTGAAGTTCATCGAGCCTGCGTTGGTGTTGGTGCTGGGCGGGTTGGAGACAAACGCGTTGAGGTTCCAATGCCAAGTGCCGTTCGCAATCTGCCCCGAACTCAAGCAGAACCTGAAGTTGTGGCGTACCTGGAAGGAACAGCATCGTTCTTGTTGTGCCATTGCTGGCACGCTCAGCGCACAGAGCGCTCCGATCGTAACTCCGAAAAGCCAGTTCTTGATGCGCATAAGTCATCCTCCGTTCTGTTTAATGCTCATACGAGGAAAAATTCACCTCGTTTGATGAGCAAAGCCTAAATGACCACGGCAATTTTTGTGCCATTCAAGCACCCCGTAGCCTTTAGGTCAGCCGATTCACAGAAAAAGGAGCGTCTTGAGACTCGCTCTACCTTTCGTAAATCTTTTTCCTAAGACGCCCATGTTTGGGTCTGGGTTCCCGAAAGTCTCTGGAATCGTGGTATAATATGAGTCGCTGTGGCGGTGTTGTTCGGGTTGCGAAAGGAGTGGCTACATGAAGAGTCGCCAGCGCTATGCGAATGCGATTGTCGGGTGAACAAGGCTGAAGAATCCTGCTCAATATGGAATGACACTCCTGGCACATCAGGAGGAAGGCATGAAGCGAGGCAGGACACTGACCCTTTGGATGGCACTCGTTTGGATTGGCGTGGCGATGGCGAACGGCGACGCACCCTCTGCATTGTCTGCCGACATGTATTGGCGTGTGGCAGAACTGAACCAGATTCGCGTCGCTCAAGGACTGCCCCCCGTTAAGCTCAATCCCGAATTGAGCCGAGCGGCAGAGACGCAGGCACACGAAATCCTACAGATGGGGCGCTGTAGCCATCTTGACCGCTGGGGGCGGCGCGCCGATGCACGGGCGATGGAGGTAGGCTACCACTACTTCCGATTGGGCGAGAACCTCGCTGCTGGACAGCGCAATTGGCAGAGGGCACTGACCGCTTGGCTTCACAGCCCGTCCCACCGTGCGAATATGCTCCGCCCTGACTACCGCGAGGTGGGGGTCGGTATGGCAGTGATGCCCAACAGTAGATACCACTACGCCTGGGCGCAGGTGTTCGGCACGCGCCCTAGTGTCTACCCCGTGATTATCAACCTGGATGCTCCCTACACGGATAGTCCTCTGGTGCAGATTTATGTTCACGGCGCGGGGTTTGCCGAACGCATGCGCCTCAGCCACGACGGCGTGAACTGGACCGATTGGGTCGCCCCTCAGGAATGGGTAGAGTGGCATTTGCCCAATCAGGCGGGGCTTCACACGGTCTATGTGCAACTTCGTATCAGAGGGCGGGGATACGAATCACACGATAGCATCGAGCTCCGTTTCGGTGGGCAGCGGTCGCAGGTCGCGCGCCACAGTCAGGGCGAACACACGCTTAGCCCCCGCCTGCTTGAGAGCCTGCGCACAGGCGTCGAGGGTACTGCCCGTGGTGAACACATCGTCCACCAGCACGAGCGTGTGTCTGCGAACCTGTTCGGGCTGGACGACCTCGAACGCCTGCGCCACATTCTGGATTCGATGCACCCGCGAAAGCCCGACCTGAGGGCGACGGTAAAAGCGACGGCGCAACGACTGGGTCTGTACTGGAAGCGATAACGCCTGCCCCACAAAGCACGCAAGCCGTTCCGACTGATTGAACCCGCGATAGGCACGACGGTTCCAGTGGATGGGCACGGGCACGAGGCTGTCAACCGTACCTGAGGTGAACCATGACGCACGCTTGAGCGCGTCACACAACAACTCGAAAAGGGGTTGCACCGCCCGAAGCCATCGGCGGAACTTGAGGTTGAGAATCATCTGTCGAAGCGCGCCCTCATAAAACCCTACGCACAGGGCGCCGTCAAACCCATAATCCTCCGCAACGCAAGCGGGGCATTCACCATGCTGCACAATCGGCATCCCACACCGCTCGCAGGTCGGTCCCCGAATCAGGTTGAGCGTGGCTTCACAAACTGCGCACAGGGGAGAAGCACTGAACCCCCCGCAACTGGTACAGCGCGGGGGATAGAGCCAGTCCAGCCAGGCGCGCATCCCCCTCAGCGGAAGATGAGGTCAATCACCACGTCCCGAATGCCAGGGCGCTGACGCAGGATACGACGAATAATCTCAATCTCGTGCTTGGGGTCGGCATCGTGCCCGCGAACGGCGCTCACCGTACCCCTCAGGTAGACCACTCCGTGCGTTACATGCACATCCATCAGCGAAGTATCTAAGTGGCGTTTGCTAATCTCGCGCAGAACCATGCGCCTCATCTCAACATCTGCCAGTGCCATCGTTTGCCTCCGCCCCTATTGTACACCATTTTTCACGGCGAGCGTTGGGTAAAATTTCGCTATGGAGGCAACATCGATGTTGAGATACCGCCGATATATAACTTGGCTGTTTGCGTTTCTCCTAATTGTGGGTGGCTATGCACAAGACAAAGTGCTTCTCCAGTACAAAGGCAAGCCCGGACAGACCATGCGCTATCGCCTCTCAGGCACGATTGCTGTGGAGGCGGCAGGACAGACCTTCAACTTGGAAATCACCTCGGTCTCCGTTCAGACGATTACAGCGGTCTCTCCAGAGGGCAATATCACTCAGGAGCAGAGCACCGAGTCGTATGAGATGACCTTCAACGGGCAGAAAATGCCCGCGCCTGATGAGGTGATTCAAGGCAAGACGAACGTCACCTTCAAACCCAACGGTGAGCTGATTGCGCGCGAGAGCACGCGTGAGGAGGAGGCTGAGGGTGACCAAGCACACCTCGGTCAAGCCTTCTTCGTGGTTTTCCCTCCCAATCCCGTCGGTGCAGGCAACAAGTGGAGCTACACCATTAGCGAGGATTCGAAACTGGGCACCGTGCCCGCCCAAATAGACTACACGCTTCGAGGTTTTGAGACTTGGAAGGGCTTGCGTGTGGCACGGATAAAAAGCGTGTACACCGCTCGCGACGACAGCAAACTCTCTGCCGATATGGAACTGCTCGTGGAGGTGCGCACGGGCGACACAGTTTATGCCACCGCGAAGATAACGGGAATGAACTTCGGTGAAGGTGAAGCGGGCGCTTCTGCCAGCGCGCAGTTGGAGTACGAGCGCATCTCAGGTAGCCCGCTCCCCGAAGAAGCAAACGGCGCACAAGCTACTCCTGCTCAAACAACTGAGCAAAAGCCCGATGCTCAGCCTAACGAGCAGGCCAAGCAAGAAGAGAAGAAGGAAGAGCCAAAGAGGAAAGAGAAGACCATCGCTGAAGTCACCAAAGACTTTGAGAAGATGGAAGGACTGTTCACTCTGTATCGCAAGAAGGAACCCGCCAAAGACACGCTTTACTTGGAACTGCGTGAAGACCAGCTGGAGCGCCTCTACTTCTTGCAGTCCACAGTCAGCGACGGTCTGCCCAGCTTCCTGTTGGCGCCTGGAAGCCCGATTAGCGACATTTTGTTCAAGTTCGTCAAGCGCGACGAGCAAATCTTGTTGGTGGTGCCCAACATCGGCTTCCAAGCTGACCCGAACACGCCGATGGGGCGCTCGGTGCGTCGCTCGTTCGCCGATGCCTTCTTAGAAGCCTTCAAGATTGAGGCGAAGGACGAGGAGGGCAAACGCTTCCTGATTGATGTATCCAACCTGTTCCGTTCCGACCTTATCCAGATTCAGCAGTTGGCGAGCATCGCCGCAGGTGGGAGCTACACGATTGACCGCGAGAAGACCGTGTACAATCAGGTCAAGGCATTCCCGAACAACCTGTTCATTCAGACCGCGTACCATTTCACGGGCGGTCAACAGCGTGGGGGTGGTTTGGCGAGCATCTTGGGCGCGCTGGCGGGCGGTGCGAACCTCGCTGACCCCCGAAGTTTGCCCCTCACCGTGAACTACAACTTGTGGGAACTGCCCACCAACAACGGCTATCGCCCCCGCTACTACGACCCGCGCGTGGGCTACTTCACTGCTGAGTACACCGATATGAATGTGGAGGCGCCCGACCAGACCAAGCGTCTCATCCTGCGCTGGCACTTGGAAAAGGCAGACCCCAACGCCGAACTCTCGCCCCCCAAAGAGCCGATTGTGTTCTGGCTCGATAACGCCATCCCCCACGAGTACCGCGATGCGGTGCGTGAAGGTCTCTTGGAGTGGAACAAGGCGTTTGAAAAAATCGGTTTCAAAGATGCAATTGTAGTCAAGCAGATGCCCGACGATGCCGACTGGGACCACGCCGATATGCGCTATAATGTGATACGGTGGGTCTCTTCGCCTGCGAACGGCTATGCGGTGGCGCTGTTCCGAGCGAACCCACTCACTGGGCAAATCCTGAACGCCAGCATCACGATTGACGGCAATATGGCGCGCATCACCCGCGCCTCCTACCTGTACGACATTGACCCGCTCGCGGCGTTCCGCGAAGCGGAGAAGCGCGATTGTTGCCCCGAGCATCACAACCCCAATCACCCCAGCGCTTGTTCCTTCGCTCAGGACACGCTCCAGCGGGCGCACATCGGCTACCTGATGGCGAGCCTGCTGGCGCCGATGCGAGGCGCAACCAAAGTGAGCGAGGACGAGTTCGTTAAGGGCTACATCCGCTCGGTGACGATGCACGAGATGGGGCACATCTTGGGACTACGCCACAACTTCGTCGCCAGCCGTCTCAACACGATAGAAGACCTCAAAGACGGCAACAAGGTGCGCCAGCGCGGAACGGTCGCCAGCGTGATGGAGTACGACCCGTTCAACCAAGCGGCGCTCCACGCGCCCAACACGGTCTACTGGAACCCGACAATCGGTCCGTATGACTACTGGGCGATTGAGTATGGCTACCGTGTGTTTCCTGAAGCGAATAGCCCTGAAGCCGAGCGTCCCTTCTTGCTCCAGATTGCGCGTCGCAACACCGAGCCAGAGCTGGCTTACGAGACCGACGATTATGCCGACCGCTTTGACCCCTATGTGACGCGTTTTGACCTCGGAAAGGACCCCATCGAATACTGGGAGCTGTTCCTGAAGGATACGGAGGCGCTGGTTCAGGTTCTGCCCGCGCGCTTCCCGCGCCCGAACGAGAGCTACCACGAGTTCACGCGCCTCTTCTTCGGCACGGTGTCCAACTACAGCCGAGCGGCGACCCAGCTGGTGCGCTATGTTGGGGCGTTGAACATTCGTCGCAACTTCGCTTCGGACCCGAACAGCCAGCCCCCGCTCCAGCCGATGGACGGGGCGACCCAGCGTCGTGCGCTCCAACTACTGGCGACCTACATCTTCGCGCCGAGTGCCTTCAACTTCCCCAAAGGGGTGTACCAACTGCTGGCGCCGACTCCGTTCACGGGGGCAGGGAGCGCCATTCCTGCTGATGCACCTGCGCGCGACTTCCTGAGCAACATCCAGCGCCTGACACTCACACGCTTGATGTCGCCCGACACCCTGCGCCGCGTGGTGAACAACGAGTTTAAGGCAGTGAACCCCGATGAGGCGTTCACCCTCGCCGAGATGTTTGATACTCTGCAAGGCGTTATCTGGGCGGAAGCTCAATCGAGCCAACCTGTGCCTGCGCTCCGACGCTTGCTCCAACGACAACATCTGCAGGCGCTGGTGGATATGGTGGTGAAGCCGTCTGGGGTGCCCGATGACGCGAAGATGCTGGCGCGCTACCACCTAACTCAACTGCACGACCAGCTCTCGCGACAGCTCCCGAATGTGAAGGACACCTACACGCGCGCTCACTACGCCGACGCCATCGATCTGATTGACAAGGTGCTGGACGCCGAGTACATTCTGGGTATGCCCGAGATTCGGGTTCCTTCGTTAGCGGACATACTGGGTATCGGCAACCAGCCCTAAGGGGGTTATCACCCCGTCTTGTCCTCTATCCCCTCTCCCTTAGCGTTGGGAGGGGGGATTATTTCGGCATACAGAAGAGCTTACTCCTGTCTGTCATTCCGAGCGAAGCGAGGAATCTCAATAAAACCCCCAGCAGAGACCCTTCGCTGACGCTCAGGGTGACAAGGTGGGGTTTTCGGAATATCTAAGGGCACTCGGCTTGTGAAACAGAGGGTTGACACCTTCTGTTCGCTTCGAAATCCCTTGATAGTACCTACTTTTCCATGTTCACACCGCGTTGCTGGAGGAGGCTGCGAAGTCGCTCGAGCTCGGCTTCCGCTTGCTGTCTTAGTTGGCGTTCGCGTTCCAGCTCTGCTTCGTTTTTTTTTACGCGTTTCTTGCTCCGTCGCCAAAGCCATCTGCTCTTGGGCAAGGGCGCGCTGTGCCCATTCCTCACCTGTCAGAACCAGCTCGCCTTCTGGGTTGAAGAAGCGAAGCCAAGTCTCCTCTTGGTGAATATAGCTCCCTTGCCAAAATCCGATCCAGAGACCCAGCTTGTCGCTCCAGAGCCAGCCCTGCTCGTTGGGCGATTTGGGATGGTAGACCCCCTTCAGCAAATCGTAGCCTTCCAACTGCTTTGTGTCCCAGTCAAGCAGGTAATACTCCTCCGTGCCGAACACTTCGGCGTAGAGCTGTTTTTTCACTTCGCGGTCTACCTTTCGGGTAGAGGGCGATAAGATTTCCAGAATCACATCGGGATAGCGTCCATCCTCTTCCCAAACCACCCAGCAGGTGCGTCGCTTGTGAAGGTCAACCCCCAGCACCACGAAAAAGTCGGGACCGCGATACTCCGTGAGGTCGCCTCTGGAGACATTCTCGGCTTGGCGTCGGCTGAAGTAGACGAACATATTCGCCCCCACGAAGTAGTCGCTGCGCTCTCTCCAGTAATGGGCTAAACTCTCTATCAAAATTTGTTGTTGATGACGGTGGTAGATGTTCTCCATCGGGATACCGTCCTCATCCAAAAGCGTGATTTCTGGAACTGTGACCATCGTCTCACCGTTGGGGAGTATACCCTGAGACAAGGATGCCCAAGCTACGAGCGAGCGGGACGCTCGCGCTCCCAGCATTTTTTATGCCCTTAGTGCCCTCCCCCTCCGCAAGCAGAGCGGGAGGGTGAGGTCAAACGAGTGCGTTAGGCTTCAGGTACCTCCTGCAGTTCGCGCAGTCGCTGTGTGGTCGCCATCGGGCAGAAGCGCGGTCCGCACATACTGCAGAAGGGGGCGAACTTGTGCGCTTCTTTGGGCATCGTCTCGTCGTGGTAGGCGCGCGCCGTCTCAGGGTCGAGCGCCAACTCGAACTGACGTTTCCAATCAAACTCAAAGCGCGCCTTAGAGAGCGCATCGTCCCAGTCGCGTGCGCCCGGAATACCCTTTGCGATGTCCGCTGAGTGCGCGGCGATGCGATAGGCGATCAACCCTTGCTTGACATCGTCGGCGTTGGGCAACCCCAGATGCTCCTTCGGGGTCACATAACACAGGAGCGCGGTGCCGTGCCAAGCGACGATTGCCGCACCGATTGCCGAAGTGATGTGGTCGTAGCCCGGCGCAATGTCGGTCACAAGTGGTCCGAGCGTGTAGAACGGCGCCTCGTGGCACCACTCCTGTTGAAGGCGCACATTCTCTTCCAAGAGGTGCAGGGGAATATGCCCGGGCCCTTCCACCATCACCTGCACATCGCGTGCCCAAGCGCGCTGAACCAGCTCGCCCAGCGTGCGCAGTTCTGCTAACTGCGCCTCGTCGTTCGCATCGGCAATCGAGCCGGGGCGCAGTCCGTCGCCAAGGCTAATCGTCACATCGTAGCGCCGACAGATGTCCAGCAAGCGGTCAAAATGAGTGTAGTAGGGGTTCTCACGGTGGTGGATGAGGCACCACTCCGCCATAATCGCCCCGCCCCGGCTCACAATGCCTGTGAGCCGTTTTTGGGTGAGTGGGATATAGCGCCTGAGCACTCCCGCATGGATGGTCATATAGTCCACCCCTTGCTGGGCTTGATGTTCCACGATGTCCAAGAAATCGCTCTCGCGTATCTCGTCTACCGAGCGCACCTGCATCATCAGGTGGTACACTGGCACTGTGCCGATAGGTACAGGCGAATGTTGGATAATGGCGGTACGAATGGCGTCCAAGTCGCCCCCTGTAGAGAGGTCCATCACGGTGTCCGCGCCCCAGTGGATAGCGGTGTGCAGTTTCTCCAGCTCTTGCTCCACGCTCGCACTCAGGGCGGAACTGCCGATGTTGGCGTTGATTTTGGTTCGGAAGCGCTTGCCGATGACGATGGGTTGCAGGCTCGTGTGGTGGATGTTAGCGGGGATAATCGCGCGTCCCCTGGCAACCTCATCGCGTACGAACTCAGGCGAGACGCCTTCGCGCTCCGCGCAGAAACGCATCGCCTCCGTAATGATGCCTTGTCGTGCGTAATGCATTTGGGTGACAACACCCGATTGCCCGTTTTGTGTCATAAACTCTCCTCCTTACGATGGACGCGGGCAGGTGTGTACGAGGGTCTGCGTGAGGAATGGTTCCATTCCGCGTTCCCTTCGCCAGCATTACCTGGATCAGGTTCGTGGGGTTCCTCTGGTTTCAGAGGTCTCAGCCACCGTTGGGTAGCACCCCCCGCGGTTGGGACTAATATACCCCATGCAAGGTATAATTCCTGCAAATGTTCCGCCTCAATCCCGAGTTCACTCCGCGTGGTGACCAGCCCAAAGCCATCGCCCAATTGGTAGAGGGGCTTCACAAAGGCTACGAGTATCAGACCCTGCTGGGCGCAACGGGCACGGGCAAAACCTTCACGATGGCGGCGGTGCTCGCCGAAGTCCAACGCCCTGCGCTCGTGATTGCCCACAACAAGACGCTCGCCGCGCAGCTGTGTCAGGAGTTTCGGGCGTTCTTCCCCAATAACGCCGTGCATTTCTTCATCAGCTATTACGATTACTATCAGCCTGAGGCGTACATCCCCAAATCGGACACCTATATTGAGAAGTCTGCTTCCATCAACGACGAGATAGACCGCCTGCGCCACGCGGCGACCCAAGCGGTGCTGGAACGGCGCGATGTGATTGTGGTCTCCAGCGTCTCCAGTATCTACGGTCTCGGCTCGCCCCACGAGTACCTCAGCAGTATCGTCACGGTCAGGCGGGACACTCAGGTAGACCCGCGCGAGTTGGCGATGCGCCTTGTGGAACTGCAATATGTGCGTTCCGATATGGTGCTGGGGCGTGGCACCTTCCGCATTCGGGGCGATGTGATCGATGTCCAACCTGCCAACGAGGAGTATGTAACGCGCATCGAACTGTTTGGGGACGAGGTGGAGCGCATCTACGAATATGACCCGCTCAAGGGCGAAGTGCTGGCAGAGCTGGAGCAAGCCACCTTCTTCCCTGCAACCCACTATGTGACCCCGTGGGACCGAATGGAGAGCATCATCGCCCAGATACGCGAGGAGCTGGAACAGCAGGTCGCCTACTTTGAGGCGCAGGGCAAGCTGATAGAGGCCCAGCGCATCCGCCAACGGGTGGAGATGGACATCGAGATGATGCGCGAGCAGGGCTACTGCAACGGGATTGAGAACTACTCACGCTACTTTGATGGGCGCAAACCCGGCG
>CAKZQI010000063.1 GCA_937139515.1 uncultured Armatimonadota bacterium
CCCTCACCAAGCGGTTCTCAACGACGATACAGGCGAGACGCCTGCGTTCCCAGCGGACCCATTCTGCCCTGACCTACACGATTTTTCACGGGTAGGATGCTCGTGCTACGATTTTTCAAACACCCTCCATCCCCCTTGACAAACGCCCAAAAATGTGCTATAATAGGGGTACACTAATCGGTTAACGGGGCACGATTAGCCCTAATCCGAGTAGCCATCACTCAACGAATGGAGGCACAAGCGATGAAGCGACTCTTTGCAGTAGGTGTAGCAACGGTGGTACTTGCTTTGTGGGCACAAGCCCAATCGGTCGTTGTCCGACCGTATGTGTGGCACGATGACGCCTCGTCCAACTTTTCGGCAACCCTCACGAACGGTTGTCTCACCCTGTCCGACACTTCAACCGATTGTCAAGGTCCCACCGGAGCCGATTGGTACTCGCAGTGTGGCTTTGCGAACCGCCATATCTGGTTCCTCTCGCTGGACGGTATCAACCCCGCCATATTTGACCCCGATGCGAACGGCAGCTCGCTGGAGCTGGAAGTGACTTTCAACCTGACCCCCGTGATGCAGGATGGGCGTACGGTCGAGTCGGGGCTATTCTTCTTGGAGCGTCCGTTCCCGCGCTATCCGCGCAGTATCAACGACCAAGGCAACTGGTTCGCTGACGGAGTGCTGATGGTGGCGAACGAGTCGGCAGGTGGGAACGGTGGCGAGGTCGCTGCGTTCGGTGGGCGTATGCCCTTCTGGAACGGCGGGGGCGTGCGCTATCAGGGCGGTCCGATTACCCTCGTGTTCCGTTATGATGGGCAAACCAAGCGCGTTCAGTATGAGGTGCGCTACGGCACTACCACCGCAACCAGCGGTTGGCTCAATCCGGGCGACTCGGCCAGCACCTACAACGGCGGTCCGCACGGTCTGCGCTACTTCTCTATTGGGGGCTACCTGCAGATCAACGGTATCAACAACGGCAACACGCAGGGTGGAACCGCGCAGTGGTGTAGCATCAAGTTCAACGGCAAGTCCGTGCTGGGTCCCACTTCGGGCGATGTGAACCTGGACGGCTGTGTGGACGACGCTGACCTGCTCACGGTGCTGTTCAACTTCGGAACGGGCTGTGGCAACTAATCATCGTTGACCGCTGGGGGTTATCTTCTT
>CAKZQI010000064.1 GCA_937139515.1 uncultured Armatimonadota bacterium
TCATCAACAAGGTGCGCGACTACATGCCCGAAGCGGATGTCAGCCGGATTGTGGACGCCTACTTTTTTGCCGAGGAGCACCACCACGGGCAGTATCGCAAGAGCGGCGAGCCATACATCACGCATCCGCTCGCCGTGGCGCACATCCTCGCCGACCTGACCACAGGCATCAATACCGTCATCGCAGGGCTGTTGCACGATGTGCTGGAGGACACCCAGACGACACCCGAAGAGCTGGAAGCACACTTTGGGACGACCGTGCGCAGTTTGGTGGAGGGCGTCACGAAACTGCAGATGTCCGAGCGCAAGGCAGAGAAACTCAGCGAGGCGAGCCTGAACCAGCAACTGCTTCGCAAAAGCGCAGAGAACCTGCGCAAACTGTTCGTGGCGGTCTCGGAAGACCTGCGAGTGCTCCTCATCAAAATTGCAGACCGACTGCACAATATGCAGACACTGGATGCTATGTCGCCCGACAAGCAGATACAGATTGCCCGCGAGACGCTCACGGTCTACTCCCCGCTTGCCCACCGGCTCGGTTTGTGGAGCATCAAATCGCAGTTGGACGACTTAGCGTTCAAGTTTCTGTACCCTCAAGAGTATCGTGAGATCAGTCAGAAGGTCGCCCGCACCCGCGCCGAGCGCCACATGGAGGTTCAGGAGCTCATCCGCAAGCTCAAGGAACGCCTCTGGGAGCGCGAAATCCACGCGGAGGTGACGGGACGCCCCAAACATCTCTGGAGCATCTACAACAAGATGAAGCAACAGCACATCGATTTTGACCAGATTTATGACCTGATTGCTTTGCGGGTGATTGTGGACACGGTGGAAGAGTGCTACACGGTGCTGGGGATTGTTCACGATTTGTGGCGCCCCATCCCCACGATGTTCTACGACTATATCGCCGCGCCCAAACCCAACGGTTATCAATCTCTGCACACGAAGGTCATCGGTCCCAACGAGCGCACGCTGGAAGTGCAAATACGCACCTGGCGTATGCACCAGATTGCCGAGTACGGCGTGGCGGCGCACTGGCGCTACAAAGAGGGCGTCAACCTCAAGGCAGACCAGAAACCCATTCAGATGCCCCAACTTCAGGGGCAACTGCGGGAGTTGACCGATTCGCGCAGTTATCGCCAGTTCCTGAGTGATGTGTTCAGCGACCTTTCGCCCGACCAGGTGTTCGTCTTTTCGCCGAAGGGCGATGTGTACGACCTGCCGAAAGGCTCCACCCCGATCGATTTCGCCTATCGCGTGCATACTGAGGTGGGCAATCGCTGTGTGGGCGCCACGGTCAACGGCAAGATTGTGCCCCTCAACTACGAGCTCCACACGGGCGATGTGGTGGAAATCCAGACGCGCCCCAACGCCCAACCCAGCTACGACTGGATAGGGATTGTCAGAACCGCCAGCGCCCGTAGTAAGATACGCAACTACTTCCGCCAAGTCCGGCGCGATGAGTTCATTCGGATGGGGCGCGAGATGCTGGAGCGCGAGCTGAACCGCAACACACCCCTTCAGTCGGCGTTTCGTGAACAACTGCCCGACATTCTGAAAGCGATGAACTTCCGTACTGAAGACGACTTGTACGCCAGCATCGGCGAGTCGCTCACGAGCGTGCAGGCGGTTCTCCAGCGGGTGCGCCCCACTGCGAGCGCGACGCCCGCGCCCTCCCCTGCCCCATCTCCACCACCATCTGGGCGCGAAATCCGCTCGATGCAGATTGAGGACACCGAAGGTTACCTCACGAAGCGCGCGAACTGCTGTTATCCCCTGCCGGGCGACGAGTTGCGTGGGTTCGTTTCGCGCGGTCAGGGGATAGTGGTTCACCGTGCCTCCTGCCCCAACCTGCGCCGACTGGAAGATACCCAGCCCGAGCGCGTGATGAACATCGATTGGGTGCTCCGCGAGCAGAAAACTTATCCTGCGGGCGTGGTGATAGAGACCTTAGACCGCCCTGGCGTGATGGCTGAGATCAGTGCCCTGCTGGCAGGCTTGCACATCAACATCGGACAGATTTTCGTAGAGCGCAAAAAGCCCCACATCGCCCAAATCTTTATGACGGTGGAGGTACACTCTGCCCAAGAACTGCGCGCCGTGACCCAGAAAATCGCGGGGTTGGATTTTGTTATCTCGGTTGCGCGCGTGATGTCCGAAAAGAACCGGGGGCGAAGCTGATGCGAGCGGTACTCCAACGCGTGCGATGGGCGAAGGTAGAAGTGGAGGGGCAGACCGTCGGTGAAATCGGCGTCGGCGTGCTGGTGTTGCTGGGCGTGCATCGTACCGATACCCCTGAACAGGCACGCTGGCTTGCGCAAAAGGTCGCTGGGCTACGGCTTTTTGAGGATGAGCAAGGCAAGCTCAACCGCTCTACAAGCGAAGTGGGCGGGGCGATGTTGGTGGTGTCCAACTTCACGCTCTATGGTGACTGTCGCAAAGGGCGTCGCCCCAGCTTCAGCGAGTCGGCTCCCTATGAGCAGGGTGAGGCGCTCTATCAGCAGTTTTGCGAGTGCCTGCAAGCCGAGGGCGTACCTGTCCAGAAGGGCGTCTATGGGGCAACTATGCAGGTCTCCCTGCTCAACAACGGTCCCGTCACGCTGATTGTAGACACGCCCGATTAGGATGGTTGAGGGCGAGGAATCCTTAACACAGAACTCCAGAACAAGCAGTCGCACTCCCTTCTTATCGCCCAATTCTCACGAGATTGCGGAGGTTTTCCCCAAATTCGCCCCACCCCCCTTGACAAATCCGCAAATCTGTGCTATAATATAAGCATCTTGCTTGAAGGAGGTTCAACGATGCGGTTCAATCTACGACAAGTGCGCAAACAAATTGCGCAAAGGACAGTCGGTAAGGCAGTCGCAGTCGCGCTCGCACTCTCTTTGACGATTCCCCCACAACTCGGTTATGCCCTCTCGTTAGAATACATACGGGGGGGGTAAATAGTGTTATTAGTGTTCTTCCGATAGCAACCAGTAGCGCCTCGTGGAACCTGTTCAACTTCTCAGCCCTCTTGCCCGTTCCGTGTCCTCCTGATATTCCAATCCTCGCCTTGCCTAACGGCGACGCTGACCGAGATGGTGCCGTCTCAGAGGAGGACCTGACCTATGTAGACACCCATCAGGGCACTACCGACCCCACTGCTGACCTGAATGGCGATGGTAAAGTCAACGAGGAGGACTTAGAGATTGTCAAAGCCTCACTCGGGCTAGAAGCCGATACCCCTTGGCAAGGGAACTTCCCATCGCCAACAGGTTGGTACACGCTGAATTTTGCAGTGCAACTGAGCCATTTCGCAGGAGGCACGGCAGGCTGGAGTGTAGAAGTGCGCCTGCAAGACACCGAGACAGGAGCAACCTATACTCAAACGGTCGGACTGGGCTCTGCTTTGCAAGCGGTTCAGATAGCGGTGCCTACCAATAACACCTACGCTGTTCAGGTAGTGGCTCCGCAAGGTGGAAGTTGGCTGACGATTACCCGCAAGGAGGTTCAGGCGACAGCGCCCGTTCCGAACACTTATGGTACTCCCTTTGCGTGGCAGGGAGCGATTCCTGCACCTTACGGGGTAGTCAACCCTGTCAACGGCAACCTAAGCGTTGGACTGGGTCTGGTTGGCTGGGGCGGTCAGAGCGGGGTCGGCTTCGGTTTGACCTACAACTCACGCGATGAGCGTGTGGGAGCATTAGGCAAGGGCTGGCGCCACAGCTACGAAGCCAGTCTGGTGGTGCACGCAGACCACAATCCCCCGCTGGTGCAGGTCAACGAACCAGATGGGCGCCAACTCTGGTTTGCCCAGCAACCCGATGGGTCGTTCACTCCGATGAAAGGCGTGTATGACCAGCTCCGATTTGTAGCGGGACGCTATGAGTTGGTGCGTGCGTCCCAAGTGCGCTGGGTGTTCGAGTCAGCTCAAGCCGGCAAATGGCGCTTAGTCCAGATACGCGAACTGCACGGGCAGGGGGTCAACCTCTCGTACAACTCAGCAGGGCAGCTAATGAGCATAGCCGACACTGTGGGTAGGGCGCTCCAGTTGACCTACTACACACCTCAAGACACAGGGATTAACCCCAGTTGGGTAGGACATCTCAAGAGCATCACCGACCCTGTGGGGCGCACTTGGCGTTTCTTGTACTACCCGATGCCCAGTTCGGGCGATAGCCCGGGAACAGGGGATGATCTTGACAGCGAGGTTCTGCTGGCGCGGGTGGTGGTGCCCGAGTTGACCTATCAAAATGAACCCCCTCAGCGAGCGGAATACCGCTTCGAGTATACCGATGGACAACTGGGCCTGATTGCTGACCTCGAAGGCTACCAGACGGCGTATACTCATCATGCAGACAGGCGATTCCGAAGTTATCAATATCGTGGGAAGAACTCCGGCAGCAACAATATGGTGATGGTCTGCCCTGAGAAGGTCGTAGGTTATCCTAATGCGCTAGGCGGTAGTCGGATTGTACATTTTGACAACTGGGCCTATGTGTACGATTCGCTTGACCGATTGGTGCGTGTGGTCGACCCGTTAGGGCGCTCAACCCAGATGGGCTGGAACGCACTCTATCAGTTGGCGTGGGCGCGATCAACCTCTGGCGCAACTTGGCAGTTCTGCTGGGACGAGCGCGGCAACCTCACGCGCACCGAAGACCCGTTGGGACGCTGGACGGAGTTGGAGTGGACTGCCCTCAATCGGCTCAAGAGCGTGCGCGACGCGCTGACCCCTGCAGGCAGTCATCGGGTCTTCTACAGCTACAACGGCTTCGGCGACTTGGTGCAGGTATCCGACTTGGCAGGCGCGAACACACTGTATGTGTGGGACACGCAGAGAGGACTGCTGAACGAGGCGTGGGACGCCAACAGCCATCGGGTGCAACAGCGACTCTACGATGACTGGGGACATCTCACTCAGGTCAAGGACGCTCTGGGTCAGGGAGGAACCGCCACCTACGATGTGCTGGGGCGTGTGACCCAAGTGACCAACGCGCGGGGGCAAACCATTCACTATCGGTATGATAGTTGGGGACGCCTGCGCGAGAAACAGACCCCCGAAAAGACTGTGCGCTATCAGTACGATAAGATGGGACGCCCTCTGGGGATGGAAGAGATAGTGCCGAACCGCCCCTTACGGACAACCACTTGGACCTATCAACAGCCGGCTGGATGGCTATCGAGGATTACCAGCCCTGAGGGGGAGGTGGTGTATCACTGGCGTGAAGGCTTGCTGGCTTGGCTGCAGGTTACGCCTTCTGGAGGTGCCCCCCGCCAATGGAGCTACGAGTACAACGCCGCCGATGAGTTGACCGATGTGAAGAATGCACAAGGTCAGACGGAGGTCGAGTATCGGCGTGATGGCTTTGGGCGCCTGAACGAGGTGCGCTATGCTAACGGCACGCGTGTGGTGTACCAGTACAACAGTGCAGATGAGGTGCGAACTGAAGAGTACTGGTCGGGTACCACGCGCTACCGCACCCGACAGTATACGCGAGACGCTCTGGGACGCTTGACGCAAGTGCAAGAGCAGTGGCTCGGCGGTCAGAGTGCGACCGTGACCTATACCTACGACCCTCAGGGGCAGTTGGTACAGGAAGAGCGCACAGGCGTCGGGGCGTATCGTGTGAACTACACCTACGACTTGGTGGGCAACCGCTTGTCGCGCACACGCCAAATCGGGAATGGCGCGATCACGACGGATGTGCTGGACTACAACTCAGCCAACCAACTCACGCATCTGAATGGACAAGCGTGGGAATACGATGCCGACGGGAATGTCATCACGCGCCGTGCGAACGGTGAAACTTGGCAGTTGGGCTACGACAGTGAAGGCAACTTGGTTAGTCTGCAACGCGTGGGTGAGCTCACAGGCTGGCGGTACGAGTACGACGGCCTGGGGCGCCGAGTGCGCGCCGAGCGAGGCGGTACGGTGCATCAGTACCTCTACTCAGGCGACACGCTGGTCGCCGAGGGCAACGGGGCGAACTGGGTATATTATAGCCACGGCTCAGCGATGTATCGTATCAACGAGACCTACCAACACTGGACGCAACGAGGCGACCTGATGGTGCAGTCTAACCCGACAGGTGCGTTTAGCCCTGCACCTCTCACCGACGCCTTTGGCGATTGGGTGAGCGGGGTGCGGAGTACCTACGACTGGAACGGTGGTTGGGGCTATCGCAACGAGCCAGACACGGGCGGGTTGCAGAAAGTGGGGGTACGGTGGTATGACCCCTACACGGGCAGGTTCTTGCAACAAGACCCGTGGTTGGGTTCGGTGTCTACCCCGCTCACGCTGAATGC
>CAKZQI010000065.1 GCA_937139515.1 uncultured Armatimonadota bacterium
CCGGGCTACTACACGCTCCCAGAGGGCAAACCGCTCCTGCTCTCCGATGCGTTGGCGTTAGCAGGAGGTGTCAACTCCCGCGCCAAAACCTCGTCCATCTTTATTTTGCGCGCGCAAGGCGGTGAGATACAACGAATACGAGTATCTTACCTCAGTTTCCTCAGGCGTGGAGACCTCAAGGGCAATCCCACCATTCTTGAAGGGGATGTTGTCTTCGTACCGGAAGCGAATCGGATAGACTTAAGCACGATTCTTTCTGCGCTCACCCTCATAAACCTTGTAGACCAACTTGGATGGCGCAGGTAAAATTAGGGTATGCAGTTCCAGTCGCTGGGGGTACTGCTGTGGTTCCTGCCGGTCACAGGCTTGATTGTCCTGCTGTACCTGCTGAAGGTGCGTCGGCGTGAGGTGCGCGTGCCTGCACGCTTTTTGTTTCCGCCCATCACGACCGATGTGCGTGCGAACGCGCTCATCCAGAAACTGCGCCCGAACCTGCTGATGTTTCTCCAGCTCTTGCTGGCGTTGCTGGTGTTGCTGGCGTTGGCGCGCCCGATGATGCTCGCTAAGGGACTGCCAGGTCAGTCGGTGGTGGTGATAGACACCTCCGCCAGCATGGGCGCGCGTGAGGGCAACACCACACGCTTTGAGCAGATGCGCGCCGAACTGCGCACGCTCATCCGCGACCTGAACCCATCCGAGCAAATGGCAATCGTGGAGGCGGGCGCGCAAGTGCGCGTGGTTGCTCCCATCACCAACGACAAACAGAAACTGCTCAGCGCGGTAGATAGCCTCACGGTGAGCCACACCGCGAACAACTTGGACGAGGCACTTCGGCTCGCCTCGGCGCTCGTCGGCAAAAGCGAGCAAGGGCGCATCGTGCTGATGTCCGACGGGGCGTTCCCGCCCATCCGCGACTTCTCGGCGGGCGTTGCTAAACTCAACTTCCGCTCGTTCGGCAGCAACACCGAGAACCTCGCGATTGTGGCGATGGATGTTCAGCAGACAAAGCGCGGGTGGGAATGGTTCGTGAGCCTGCGAAACTTCGGCACAAGCGAGGCGAAAACCGTGCTGGAGTTCTACGCAGGGGGCAATCTGGTCGATGCGCGCGAAGTGAGCGTGCCTGCAGGGCAGAGCCTCGGGCAGTCCCTCACGCTGGCTCGGCTTGCCGAACCGTTAGAGGTCCGAATAGATGCCAACGATGCGCTGGAGACCGATAACCGTGCCTATCGCGTAGGGGCAACCGAGCGCCCCAAACGCATCCTGATTGTGGGCAAAGGCAATTTCTTCTTAGAGCGCGCCCTGGCGCTTGAACCGAATGTGGAGGTCTTCAAAGCCAATAGTGTCCCCGAATCGGAGAAAGGCGAACAACCGGGTGGGAGCGAGTTTGACCTCGTGATTTTTGACGGCGTGCCTGCGGTGAGTGTCAGAGCGCGCTCCGTGGTGGTGATTGATGCTCAAGGTGGTCCGATTGCCAAACGTGAGGGTAAGGTCAACCTTCCCCGTGTGGTCGCTTGGGAACGGGAGCATCCCGCGCTCAACTATGTGGAACTGGCAAATGTGTTGATTGACAGCGCAGGACGCATCACACCCGCTTCTTGGGCGAAGGTGATTGCCGAAGGTCAACAGACACCCCTCATCGTCGCAGGCGAACATCGCGGGCGACGCTATGTGGGCATCGGGTGGAACCTGATGGAGTCGGACTTTCCGCTCCAGCCTGCTTTCCCCATTTTCATCGCGAACTTGCTGGAGTGGCTGACCGACGAGCCGAGCGTTAAGCAGGGCTTTACGGTCAACACAGGTGCGCCGTTCCGACTGTCGCTGGAGCCGAACGAGCGCAAGGTGGAGCTAGTAGCGCCCAACGGCACGACCCTGCCCTACGAACCCAGCGAGGGGTCGCTGGTGATCGCGGGCTTGAACCAAGTGGGACTGTATCAGCTCAAGACCTCCAAAGGCACGATTCCCATCGGGGCGAACTTGTTCAACAGCGACGAGTCGAACCTTGCACCCCGCACTCAGATCGAGCTGGGCGGGAAGTTGGTCAAAGCCGAAGGGAGCCTAAACGCAATGCGTGATTTGTGGCGCCCCTTCATCTGGGTGATGCTGGCGGTGTTGTTGGTCGAGTGGTGGGTCTATGTACGACGCTCATAGGTACAGCACGCGCCCTCGATAGCGTTGCATCAGCCGAGCGTTGTGAGCGTCGCCCCCCTCCAAGTTCGCCGACATAAACACGGGGGGCACTATCCCTCGTGCGTGCAGAAGTGCGCACGCCTCCGCCACCATCGCATTCGCCAGCGCCGTACCCAACACGGTCGACACAGGCGCAATCGGTTGGGCAAAACCCTCCAACTGCACCAGCGCATCGCCTCTGGGCGCTCCGTTGTCTATCACCAAATCGGCGACCTCAAACAGCCGATAGCCCGTGCTGGAGCGCGATCTCACCGATTGGGAATACTCTAGCGAGGTAATCGCAATCACCTTTGCGCCCTGCTGCTTGCCATAAAGGGCGACCTCCACAGGTGCCGAGTTGCGCCCCGACACCGAATGCACCAAAAGCACATCGCCCTCCCCGATAGGCACCTCGCGCATCGCCGAGAGCGCGTAGCTGTCCAGACGCTCTAACGCCGAGGTGAGCGTAATCGGGCGCACATCGCAAGTCAGCCCTGGAATGAAGATAGGGCTGACGGGAACCAACCCACCTGCACGATACACGAGCTCTTCGGTAAGGATGCCCGCATGCGAAGCGCCGAACACATACAGCAAGTGGTCTTGCTCTATCGCGTCGGCTATCCACTGGCTTGCGGTCTGCAGGTTCTCGCGCTGGATTTCGTACACCTCAGCGAGCCGTTTCAACACCTGAGGGATGTAGTCGGTGAGCATAAGAGGTCTTTTCGCTGTGTCGGGAACGGTTCCTGCTACTCATGTTCTCGTAGCCTTCGCAACTGGCGTACGATACGAATGCCGTTATAGCGCAATTGTTGTCCACACCATCAAGAAATGTTGTGTATGCGCAAGCATACAGTGCTGGGTATAATCCTGCCCCAGCAAACGATAGACCTAAACGACCAATGCAGATACCGCAGATAGGCATCGGCAACAGCTGGTGCGAGGCTCAGGAGCAGATGTGGTTGTTGAGGCTTGAGCTCTTTCAAGGGTTTCGGACGAGGAAGCAAATGGTCAGCTGCCTCAATGCGTCCCTTGTGTGCAAGGCATGCCAAAGCGGTATCCTAACGACGCCCATTCCCTTCCGCTTGTACGAAGTGCGTCCATTTACGAACCGCATGTGTGCCCTCTCCCCCCACCTTTTAGGACTGGTCTGTCCCTCGCCTCACTAAGTCGATGCGTATAGCCCTACTTCGCCGTCAGAGTGACCATGCATGGTACAGCGGTGCGGACATCCAAGCCTATTCCACCGCCCACGCCTTGCGCGAACTCGGCTATCAGGTGCACCTCGGCGCCCACTTGCCGCAAGAGGGCTATGACCTTGTCCACGCATTCGGAACGATTTTGGAGTATATACCTTTGTTGCGCGAAGCGCGCCAGCGGGGGGCATCGCTCTTGCTATCGCCCATCTTTTTCAAAGACATATCCAGCCCTTTCAAGCGTGTCGGGGTCGTGAGCGCGCCCCTTTGGGGCATGCTCTCTCGTCGTTACCGCGCTCAGCGCGAACTGCTTCGGCTCGCCGACCGCCTCTTGCCTAACACGAGCGCGGAACAAGAGCAGGTCAGACGCTACTTTCGTATCCCAGATGATGCGTTTGATGTGGTTCCTAATGGGGTTGACCCCCGCTTTGCTGAGGGAGACCCGCGCCTGTTCCGAGAGACTTTCGGCATCAAGGGCGACTTTGTATTGACCGTAGGGCGCATAGAACGGCGCAAAAATCAGCTCCGACTGGTGCAAGCCCTCAAAGGCACAGGCATTCTTTTGGTTGTGGTGGGGCGTTCGATTGCCCAAGCCTACCTCAACCGTTGCAAGGCGATAGGGGGCGACCAGGTCTTGTTTCTTCCGCCTATTGACCACGATGACCCCTTACTGGCAAGTGCCTACGCGAGCTGTCGGGTGTTCGCTCTGCCATCGCTTCTGGAGACGCCCGGTTTATCTGCGCTGGAAGCAGGAGTTGCTGGGGCACGAATTGTGGTGACCCCAATCGGGGGGGCACGCGAATATTTTGGAGATTACGCTCTATACCCGAACCCGCGCTCTGTGGCTTCTATTCGGGAAGCCGTGCTTCAAGCCTGGGAGACTCCAATTGATGCTGACACCCAGCGCACCTATCTCTTAGGTCAATTCAGTTGGCGAGCCATCGCTGTACGCACTGCTTCTGTGTATCAGCGTCTTCTCTCAAAGAGTTGAGCGATGCCTCTCGTTGAGTGAGCCATGTGCCCTTCAAAACTCTCAACAATATCCTCACCCACTTTGGGCATAATCACCACTTTCGCATGGTCGGGAACGGTTCCTGCTATTTGAGGTATACCTGAGGTGGAGGATGGAAATGGAGAGCCTATCTACTCAGTCGGGGAATTTGGGAACGCCCTCAGCGATGTCGCCTGCTCCTGCAACTCAACACGAAAGGGTTTTGGTTCTGGATGTGCTTCGCGGGATTGCCCTGCTCGGCATTTTGATGGTGAACATGGGCGATTTTCAGCTCCTTCGTAGCCCAATCGGGGGCTACATAGAGGCGCCCAATCGCGTGGAGTACTGGTTGGCGAGCCTCGTTCAGATTCTGTTTGATGGCAAGTTCTACCCGATTTTCTCGCTGTTGTTTGGGGTGGGGCTTGCGCTTCAAATAGCGCGCCTCGAGGCGCGGGGGCGCCCGGCGACAGGGATTATGGTGCGTCGCTTGCTGGTGCTGTTGGTGATGGGCGCCTTGCACGCCATCTTTATCTGGCGTGGGGATATTCTGTTTGTGTACGCGCTGATTGGGCTACTGGCGCTGCTGTTCCAGCGCTGTCAACCCAGAACCCTGCTTTGGTGGAGTGGGGGGCTGTGGCTGAGTCTGTTCCTGTGCTGTACTGTGCCCTGCGCTGGATACGGGCTGTTGGTTTCGGGCACACAGTCCGCCGAAATGGAGAACATCCTCGCCGAGATGGAGCAAGAGACACTCAAAGACCGCGAGGCGTACCTAACAGAAAGCTACCTTGAGGTGCTCCCCAAGCGCGTTCGCGATTGGGGTTATGTGTTAGCTTCGCTGTTGATAGCCTTCCCTGAGATATTGATGCTATTCCTGTTGGGCATCTATTTCAGCAAGATAGGTCTGTTCACCGAGCCGTGGGCGCATGCGCGTGTCTTGAGGTGGATGCTGGTGGGCCTACCGATAGGTCTGCTTGCCAGCTTTATGTACAACTCCTCTCTGTGGGCGTCCACGCTCAACGGAAACTGGGGTGCGCTGTTTATTGCACTGGCAGTCTATGTCTCGCTCACTTGGCTTCAGGCGATGGGTTATGTGGCGCTGTTGCTGATGGTTTGGGAGCGTTGGGCGTGGTTTCGGGCGTTGCTGACACCGCTCGCCTATGCAGGGCGGATGGCACTGACCAACTACCTGATGCAATCGGTGGTCTGCACCATGATTTTCTACGGTTATGGGCTGGAGCTGGCGAAAAACGCCACGGTTGCACAGGGCATCGCGCTCACCTTCGGCATCTATCTGGCGCAGGTGATACTCAGCGCCCTGTGGCTTCGCGGGTTCCAGTACGGACCGATGGAGTGGCTCTGGCGCGTGCTGACCTACGGACGCTGGATCCCGATACGCTCATAGGGCGTTCATGCGCTCTCGGCGTTGGCGGTGCTGTTGATACATTTCGCGGAAGAGTTCAAACTTCACGCTGTGATAGTGCGCGGTGTCGGGATTGGGAGCGATGACTTGGTCGGGTTGGCTCATCGCCTGCATCGCGCTGGGGATGTTGGGGTAGGCGCCCGAAGCCACCGCACCCAAGATGGCACTGCCCAGTAGCACCGCTTCGGGTTCTTGGTTCACCACAATCCGACAGCCCGTGATGTCGGCGTGTTCCCTAACCCAGAGCCGATTCTTCACGCTCCCGCCCGTGACGAAAATCGTGTCAATCTGGTAGCCGTGCTCGCTCATCACGCGTAGCACATCGCGAATGTTGTACGCCAGCGCTTGCAGGGTGGCATAGTAGAGCAGAGCGAGCGCTTCGGGGCTTCGGTCGAGCGTCAAGCCGTCCACGATGCCTCTCGAGTAGGGGTCGCCATAGGGGGCGCGGTTGCCATAATGGTCGGGATATACATGCAGGTG
Source organism: uncultured Armatimonadota bacterium (assembly GCA_937139515.1). Lineage (GTDB taxonomy): Bacteria > Armatimonadota > Fimbriimonadia > Fimbriimonadales > GBS-DC > CAKZQI01. The sequence goes on from CAKZQI010000065.1 coordinate 6,251, forward strand.
GCGGGTGAGGAGCGCAGGATAGGGCAGTCCCTGC
>CAKZQI010000066.1 GCA_937139515.1 uncultured Armatimonadota bacterium
ACAGGCGCTGCGGTGCGACGATATCGACATAGGCATAGGCAAGCACCAGAAGGAACGGCCGGCGCAGGCCGAGCGCCAGCAGCGCGGCGAGGAAGCCGACGAGGGCGAGGTCACGCACGGTCGGTTCGGGCGCCACCGTGATGGTGCCCGCCTCGCCACCATGCTCCTGAACCATCTCTTTGATAATCTGCGCGGTCTCTTCGTCCAGCCCGCGTTTTGCCTCGGCTTCAGAAATCCCCAGCTCAACCAGAATTTTATGAACCTGATTGGCGGATACGCCGACTTCTCTCGCTATGTCCTGGATACTGATTTTTGTCTTAGCCATTCGGTCTCAACCCCTAAGGTTCCTGTGATTATACCCCAGTGAAACACCGAAGGATAAGTCTCAGGGTATCCTATAGCTATGCGACGGTTTGGATGGATGGGGTTGCTGTTTGTTGGTTGGTGTCTCGGTTGGGCGCAGATGCCCAATCTCAAGTTCCCAACCGAGATAGTATTGGAGCGCACTGCTTATGCGCCCAGCTCCACCGTGAAGGGCAAGCTGTTTGTGGACATCAAGAAGCCTTACCATGTGAATGCGAACCCCGCTTCAGAAGACTATCTCATTCCGACCGAGCTCAAGTTAGAGACAGGCAAGCATCACAAAGTTGGCAAAGTCACCTATCCCCAGGCGAAAGAGAAGGCGTTCAACTTCTCGCCCAACAAGCCGTTGCGCATCTATGAAGGGCGCGTCGCAATCCAGTTTGAGTTGACTTTGGCAAAGAACGCCCCGAAGGGCGACCTGAAGGTGCCAGCGACCCTGCGCTACCAAGCCTGCGACGACAACGCCTGCTATCCGCCCCAGCGTATCCCGCTGGAAATCGCGGTCAAAGTGGCGGATAAGGACGGCGCGGTGAACCCCAAGTTTGCCGAGGCGTCCAGCGAGAGCGAGGCGAGCGGAACGACCGCAAGCGGTCTGCAAGAATACTCTTCCAGTGGGGGATTCGCAGGCTGGGTTGAGGAGAACTACCGTGCAGGACGCTGGGTACTATTCGTGTTGGTACTGTTTGTGGGTGGGCTGGCGCTGAACTTGACCCCGTGCGTGCTACCGCTGATTCCCATCACGCTGGGCTTTTTCAGCATGCAGGCGCGGGGTCAGACGGGGCGGCGTGTGGGTTTGAGTGCGCTCTATGCGCTCAGCATGGCGTCTATGTACGCCCTCTTGGGCACCGCAGCATCGCTGGCGGGCAAGGCGTTCGGTTTCCAGTTCCAAAATCCGTATGTGACGGGCACACTAATCGCCCTGATGGTGCTGTTTGCGTTGGCGTTGTTTGGGGTGTATAAGTTTCAAGTGCCTCCGGCGCTGATGCGGTTTGTGGGGGCGCGCCAAGGTTGGATCGGTGCAATCCTGATGGGTATGCTGGCAGGGGTCGCCGCCGCACCTTGTATCGGACCCGTCATCGCAGCGCTTGTGCCGATTGTCGCCGCGCTGGGCAACCCGACGCTCGGTTTTCTGCTGTTCTTCGCCCTCGGGATAGGTCTGGGGTCGCCTTACTTCTTGGCGGGGCTGTTCTACGATCGGGTTCAGAAGCGTATCCCCCGCTCGGGTGAATGGACTATTCTGGTGGAGCGCATTTTCGGCATCCTGCTATTAGCCGTTGCAGTCTTCTTCACCAATAGCCTGCTTAGCCCTACGGTCTACGGTTGGCTCTGGGTCGCTTTCTTGGGAGTCACGGCGCTCTACCTGCTTTTCGGGGAGCGCAAGGAGATTACTCAGCGCGGTGTCGTGCGCTTCAAGCAGGCGTTGGGGACTGGCTTGCTGGTGCTGAGCCTCAACAACACCTACTCCATGCTCAAGCCGAAGGTGGAAATCGTTTGGGAACCCTATAGCGTAGAGCGATTGGAGCAGGCTCGCACGGAAGGCAAGCCAGTGCTGATTGATTTCACCGCCTCGTGGTGTCAAGCTTGTGGTGAACTGAAACATTACACTTTCACCGACCCCAAAGTGGTTGCGGAATCGGAGCGATTCGTGCGATTAGTTTTGGACGCCACCAGCGATGCCGACCCTGCGGTCAACGAGGCACTCAAGCGCCATCAGGTGGTGGGGCTACCTACCGTCATCTTCATCGACGCGTCGGGCAACGAGCGTCGCAATTTGCGCCTCACAGGCTTTGAAAACGCCCGAAAGTTCCACGAGCGAATGAGCCAGGTTCGTTAGGAGGTTGAGAAGTCAGGGGCGCACATCGGCGTGCCCCTCTGATTTGCCCTCTATGTTTTTGGAGCGATGAACGAGTCTACGGATACAGTTCGTGTTAGCTGGGATGCGCCATGGAAGGCACTGCTGGAGCACTTCCTCCAACCGCTCCTCCAACTCTTCGCACCCAACCTCCA
>CAKZQI010000067.1 GCA_937139515.1 uncultured Armatimonadota bacterium
CCCTGTCACCCTGAGCGCCAGCGAAGGGTCTCTGCTTCGGGTGGCACCGAGATTCTTCGCTGCGCTCAGAATGACAACCTGCTACTTTTCACCCTGAGCGTCAGCGAAGGGTCTGGGCTTGGGGTTATGTAGGGACTCTTCGCTTCGCTCAGAATGACAGAAGGGGGGGGTGTCAGAATGACAGTTGGGGGCGGGTGGCTAACGAATGGGCGTCAAACTGTGGGTGGGTTAGTGGAATTGTGAACTCAGAGAATACACCCTTGTCAGAGAGGGGCACCCCCTCTCTTTATAGGAGAGGGGGGACACAGGGGGAGAGGTTTACTAACACCCGCTCCCGAAGTTGAACAACACCACCAGCAGGTCGGCATCGTCCACGATGCCGTCGCTATTGATATCTTCAGCGCCTCCGCTACCACCGAAGGCGAAGAGCACTGCCAATAGGTCGGCGTCGTCTACACAGCCGTCGCCGTTTACATCGCCTTCAATTGCTCCTGGAACATACAGTTTGAGGTCATCAATCGTGACGGGACGCGTGAGGTCATTAGGAGTGAGTGCCTCACGATAACCTATATAGAAGGTTCCTACCAAGTTGGCATCCGTGCTTCCAGTGAAGGTGATGCTACCAAACGAGCCGGTGACTTGCCCATTCTTGATCTTCAGCTTGAGGCGGTACCAGCCCGCGCTGAACTGGGACAAATCAACGGTTCCAAATGTTGTCCAATACGAGGAAGAAAGTCGGCTATCACCACCATCTTTGGCATCAACCAGCCGTAGGAAGGCACCTGTAGAGTCTTTGAAGAAGACCCAAGCAATCCCTGTAATTCCACAGGCGTTCGCTGAAGTCCCAATATAGGGAGTGTTATAAACACTTTCGGCATGTCCCAAAAGACCAATAGCCCATGACTCGTTCTGGTTGGTCGGTGCGAGGGTTGGGTTGACATAAACCCACATTTCGTACCCCGCGTTACCCTGAAATACAAAGTTGCCAGCGACTTGATTTCCGCCACCTGCCCAATCCCAGGCAATCAACGCATTGCCTCCCTGAGGAGAAGTAGCAATCGCGTTCGGATTGGGATTGGAGGGATTGTTTCCGCCAGGTGTATCGGATAGGGTGGGGTCAATAACCCTTGCGTACCGGAATGAGGCGTTTGAACCGACACCGTTTGGATTGAACACATCGCCGACATTGAAACTGTCAAAGTTCTCCACATAGGGGAACGGCGGGGGGGCAAGGTAGTTCGAAGCGCCAGGAGTTCCTGTAAGCAGACCGAAGTCGCGCCCGTTCACATTAGTGTCAATCGCAACGGTCTGAGAGACAAAATAGCGCGAGATGGATTGTCTCGTAGCGTCTGTGGTGGCAAGAGTTCCATCTTGAAAGAGGTAGTTGCCCCAGATGCCCCGCCCCAATTGAGGAATTATGTTGCTGGGAACCCAGGTGCTGAGGTTGGGAGCCTTGTTGACCTCATAGGCTACGGCGTCAACAACAACATTGTTCGTATCTCTGAGAGCCGTCCACTCGTTGTCGTTTTCCCAGTAGCTGATTATGTCTTGATCCACTTGAATGTTCACATTCGGTATGTTTGGGTCGCCCACCACGAGATAGCCGCCTGCGGGGATGACTGTACCAGCAGGGAATATGAAGTCTCTATTATTGTCGCCGGTCAACTGGTCGCCTGATTGTAAAACCCAGCCAGAGATGTCCACGGGGAAACTGTTCGGGTTATACAACTCAACATACTCGTAGTCATCATCCCCCGAGTCGTCGTACTGAATCTCGGTGATGAGAATCGTCTGAGCGCCTGCAATTCCAAGTGCGAGGAACGCACTGAGGGTACTCAAAATCCATCGCTTCATCGCATAACCTCCTTTCTCGGATTCATAGCTTATTATACCCCAACCTCATCAGGTACAATTCCCTCGAACGGAGGCGTCCTTATGAATATCCCGAACGACCTACGCTACACCAAAAGCGATGAGTGGGTACGGCTCAACGGAGAGATTGCAGAAATCGGTATCACCGACTACGCTCAGTCGGAACTGGGCGATATCGTGTTCCTCGAACTGCCCGAAGCAGGGCGCTACCTTCAGCTGGATGAATCGTTCGGCGTCATCGAGTCGGTCAAGGCGGCATCCGACCTGTATGCGCCTGTGGAGGGCGAAGTGGCGGAGGTGAACACCGCGCTGATGTCGGCTCTGGAGGTCATCAACCAAGACCCCTACGGCGCGGGGTGGATGGTGCGCATCCGCCTCAAAGACCCCACCCAAGTTCAGACGCTGATGACCCCCGAAGAGTATCGCAACTACCGTCAAATCTGAGGTTAAACGATGCGTTATATCCCGCACACAGAAGAAGATATCCAGCAGATGCTGGATGTGATTGGAGTCAGCTCCATCCGCGAGCTGTTTCGCGACATTCCCCAATCGTTATTGATTGACTATCCTTTGGATGTGCCCCCTGCGCTAGACGAGCATGCGCTGTTTCGTCGCCTGAACCATCTCGCCAGCCAGAACGCCGACACGGCGCGCTACCTCAGCTTTTTGGGTGCGGGCGCGTATGACCACTTCATTCCGTCTGTCGTGGGCACGATTATCAGTCGGGGCGAGTTCCTGAGCGCCTACACGCCCTACCAGCCCGAAGCGAGCCAAGGGCTTCTACAGAGCATCTTCGAGTTCCAGACGATGGTCTGCGAACTCACGGGGATGGAGGTGGCGAACGCCTCGATGTACGATGTGTCCACCGCGCTTGCCGAATCGGCGCTGATGGCGTGCAACCTCACGGGGCGCTCCAAAGTAGTGGTCTCGCAGTCGATTCATCCCCACTACCGCCAAGTGTTGCGCACCTATCTGTGGACGAACAGCCGACAGATGGTGGAAGTGCCTCACAGCGAGGGGCTAACCGACCTGAGCGCTCTGGAGACCGCCGTCGATGAGCAGACCGCCTGCGTGATGGTGCAGACGCCCAACTTTTTCGGTCTCATCGAGTCGCTGGAGCCTCTGGTGGAGCGAGCTCATCGCCACAAGGCACTGATGATTACCGCCGTCGATCCGATTGCGCTGGGTGTGTTGAAACCGCCTGGCGAGTACGGCGTGGACATCGTGGTGGGGGAAGGTCAGGGGCTGGGCAATGCGATGGGTTTCGGCGGTCCGATGCTGGGACTGTTCGCCTGCAAGATGGAGTATGTGCGTCGCATCCCCGGTCGCATCGTGGGGCAGACGACCGATGTGGAGGGACGCCGAGGCTATGTGATGACCCTGCGCACGCGTGAGCAGGACATTCGGCGCGAGAAGGCGACCTCTAACATCTGCACGAATGAGGCGCTGTGCGCGCTCGCCAGCACGGTGTTCCTCTCGGCGTTGGGCAAGAGCGGGTTCCGCGAACTCTCCGAGACCTGCACACAGAAGGCGCACTATGCGGCGGAGCAACTCTGCCAGATACCAGGCGTGAGCTTGCGCTTCCCCAACGCACCGTTCTACAAAGAGTTCGTGCTGAGCCTGCCTACCGATGCGGACACAGTGACCGAGCGACTGCTGGAGCGCCAGATTATCGCAGGGCTACCACTGGGAGCCTACGAGCCGAGCCTGAAGCACTGCCTGCTGGTGTGCGCCACCGAGACCCGCACCCGCGAGGAGATCGATACCTTTGTGGGCGCACTGAGCGAGGTTCTGAGTTAGGAAGAATGGGGCTTGGGCATCTTGCCCATCTTGCAGTGAGCCAGAGGTTCAAGCCACGAGGCTCGGGCATCCCGCCATCACGCTTCTAATAGAGAAAGAGGCGGGCGTAACGCCGCCCTCCCTGAACAGCTAACTCCTATTTCCTACTCATCGAAGCTGGGCATCCTGCTCATCTTGCTTTCAATAGAGAAGGAGTGTGGGTGAGACGCCCGCTTTCCTAAGGGGGAATCGCATTAGCAACTAATACCCCCGAACGATTTTGCAAGTTCGACGCGCAATCGCCCCGAATCTCTGTCACAAATGCAGACAATCCGCACTATATCCAAGCCAGAGACCGCAAGGTTTCAGAACAACAGACACAAGGAGGAACTATGGCGATGGCTGAACGAAGAAGCAACAGATAATGGTGAAGCGATGCGTGCACGCCTTTTTGGTTGGTGCGTTGCTCACTACGACGAGTGCGACTTTGTCCGCCCAGAATCTCATCCAAAACGGAAGTTTTGAACAACCCATACAGGAGTACCATGGATTCGACTACATGCTGGCGACCGATTCGCTGGAGGTTGGGTCGTTGAGTTTGGTGACATTGAGATAAAACGCTCCCCCTTCTCCCGAAGCTTCGGGAGAAGGGGGCGGGGGGTTGAGGACGACCCTCACCGCACTGTCAGCACATGCCCCGCTGGGTTCATGTTCCAGCGCACGAGGAGCGTGTTGCCCTCCCGCTCAGCGTTCGCGGGTTGGGGGTTGCCGAGCGTATCGGTCAGCGTCGCCTGCCCTCGCAAGCCTCGTATGCTCAGACGCGCTACCCCATTGACCCCCTCCGGACCGCGCAGATAGTACGACAGTTGCTGACCCGTCTCATTCTGGAGCACAATTCGCGCATTCGTGTGAAGCATCCCCGCTCGCTGGAGCCGTGCATCCACCTGAAGAAGCAGGCGCGCCTGTCCGGGTTCAGTCGGGATGTCGGTCTGGATGGGCAGGCGGGGGTTCAGTACATCCAGGTAGGTTCCGCGCAGGGTGAGCGTGCGGGTTGTGCCGTAGATGGCGACCCAATCGCCCCGACGAACAAGTAGGCGCCCACGCTCCCGATAGCGCAGGTTCGCAAACCCACACACCAGCCTTGCAAGGGCACGGTATTGCTCATCGCCTCCACGCGTGCGTCCAAAGAGTCTGCCTGACGCTCCTAGAAGCACCACACCTCCTCGCCCCACCGAGAGCGCAAACCCGACCGAACGCCCCTCGTGCAGATAAAGAGACGTGCTGTTGGGCACCGAGTAGTAGGTGAGCGTCTCATCGCCTCGTAGGGTTAGGCGCGGAATGTCGGTACGCGTTGGTTGGAGAATCCGCTCGGCATAAGGTGGCTGGGTGCTAAGCTCCACCAACCACTCTTGCGCAATCTCCACCCGAAGCACGATTCGCTGGGCGTTCGGCAAGGGGAACCGATAGACCCAAGAGCTGTTTCGGTCGGCGAACCGCTCGCCTGCACTATTCAGTTGACTGCCCTCGTTGGTATAGAGGAACATCGCCTCTACTGCGGAACCAGTTGTGAAGGCGGCTAAGGCGCGTCCGTCCGCCTCCAAGCGCACCTGCCGAACCAGGGCGCCCCAGCCTGTGTCTGGCAGGCTATCGCGGATGCGTAGGTAGACCGTCTGCCCTGCGTATCGGCTCAAGTCTAACTCAAGCCAGCGACGGTTGAGCGTGCCCTGCTCTGGGTTCGTGCCGTGCCGAGCGACCTCTTGCCAAGCTTGAGCAGGTGCAGGTTCCGCCCGCACCGTCTCCATCTGGAGGGGGATGCCGAGCATTTGGAATAGCCAGTGCAAGGGTGTTGGCTGTCCTGCCTGGCGCCAAGGCTGTTCGGGGATGTCGTCGTAGCCGTTCGCCCCACCGACCACCCAGAGCCACCCCCCGTTGCGCACCCATTCTGCAAGGGCACGGAGTTCCGCCTCGCTAAGTGGTTTCACCGTTTCGGGCGCCCACAGGAGCACACGCGCCCCCTGAAGGTATCCGCGCTCAGGGACACGCTGAAGCGAGAGCATCGTGACCGGCACGCCCGCTTTGACCAGCGGAACCGTCAGCGCGCACAGGTCTTCCACAGGGGCGATTTCTGGCTCGCCGCGCACGGCGGTCATCGTGTCGCTGAAGAGCGCGCCGATGCCCTCCACGCCCGCATCCAGCGTCGCACGAGGCTGTTCGGCAATCGCCTCGCTGGCACGAATCGCACTGAGAATGGTGACGGCGTACTCGCTGGGCACACTACCGAAAATCCGTTCGGGCCACGGCAACACCTCGTAGCCTGTCGCTTCGGGGTACATCAAGCTGGCAACGAGTGTGGCAAAATAGTACTCCTGATGCTCGCTGAGGCTTCGCGCCTGCACATCCGAGAGCGGGTCGCACAGGAACCAGAGTCGTCGTTCGGTTCCGCGCAGTAGCCCTGCCAACGAACCGTACTCCAGATATGCCATCGCGAACGGCTCAGGACGCGTGTCGCCTCCTGAGGGGATAGGGGTGCGCACAGTGTCGCTCCACACCTGCCCAATCACCTCCTCCACGGGGCTATCCGCCCCCAAAATCAGCGCGTGGTGGGCTAAGCAGATGCGCCACAGAGCATAGTTCAGGGGGCTGTGGACGGCGACCATTCGCTTCACCGATGGCTTACGCGCCCGCACGGCGTTGAGGATAGTGAAAATCGCCTCGTTCATCAGGCGCGCTTTCAGGCGGTCAGCCGTCCAGCGTGCCGAATGCGACTCGTGAGGCGGTTGCCATGGGCGCCCCAACCGCTGCTGATACAGTTGTTGGAAGGTGGGTTCATAGCCCGCATCTGCCCAATATTCGGGTTCTTCGGGACACACGCCTATCACCCCAGCATCAACCATTTGAAGGTAGCGCTCCACCAGTTGGGCAATCCGTTCGGGGGCAGGAGCGAGGTAGAAACTGGTCTCTATTTGTAGGCGCGAGCCGTCTCGGCGGGTTTGCACCACCTCAGGGTAGGCGTCGGCATAGGGCTGATAATCCCGAAAGCCATCCATCATCACGATGGGATAGCCCGCTTGGCTCCAGTTGGCGAAGCGTCGCGGGTCTGCGCCGTACATAATCACCGCATCGGTCGCCAAATCCAGTCGCGGGGTGTAGTCGGCGCCCGTTTGGTAGTGCGTGCGGGGGTGGCTGACCGCTGGCGGACGAAGCGCATTGGCAGGCGCACCCAGAAGGCGCTCTATCCCGTCGGGAACGCCGTCGCCGTCCTCATCGCGGTCGGTAGCGACCAGCTGCATTTCGTAAAGGCGCACCTGTCCGCGCCGGTCCGCTTCCAAGATGACTTGTAAGCTCTGTATGGGGGTGTTCAACGGCACGCGTGTGGTGAAGTTGAGGGTCTGTACTGTGTTGGGAAGTCGGCGCGCCAGCAACCCTGTATTGCCTGCGCGTAGTCTAACCTGCCCTTGCCCTCCTGCAACAATCCGTAGTCCGACATCCATCCCGCTCAGAAGGCGAAAACTGTAGGTGGCGCTCCCACGGTTGCCAATCAAGCGCGCATTTCCCTCCACTCGGGAACGGAAGGAGTTCGTGAGGAGACCCTGCTCGTTATTCGGTTTGACAATCCACTCTAAGCGGGTGGGGTTTGACTGCACTCTCCGTGTTGTCATCGCTCCAGATTGTACCGCAAACAAAAAAAAGAGGAACGGATGGGCTTGGACACCCGTTCCCCAAGAGTGTGTGTTCACCTTCCTTCGGTCACTATAACTATAATACCTGAGCATTTGGATTCCTGCTACTTTTTGCGGAATTTAAGGGGAATTTCACTCGTTAGCCCCTCGTCGCTTTTTGTCATTCTGAGCGTCCCACTTTGTCATTCTGAGCGCAGCGAAGAATCTCCAAAACTCTCCAGCACAGACCCTTCGCTAGCGCTCAGGGTGACAAGTGTGAGGTTGTCATTCTGAGCGTCCCACTTTGTCATTCTGAGCGCAGCGAAGAATCTCCAAAACTCTCCAGCACAGACCCTTCGCTAGCACTCAGGGTGACGATGCAGGGAGTGTCATTCTGAGCGCAGCGAAGAATCTTACGCAGCCCCAAGAATAGACCCTTCGCTTCGCCCAGTGTGACAGGGTGGGGTTTTCGAGTTGTCCCGAAGTCCCTGCCATACATTCCCATCCTAAACCCTATTTCCCCGCAAAATTACTTGTTTTTCGGAGGAGACGACCGATCGCCCTAAAAGTGTGCTATAATAGGAAGTGAGGATTGCCCTCCGCTGTATCTTATTTTTGCCCTGTACCTGACCCTATTCGTTAGGGGGCTGGTGAGAATACGATTTCTCACCAGCGATGTGGGTGAGACCTCTCGCCCACCAACCATCTCAACCGGAGGTAATGCGATGAAGCGAACGATGAAATGGAGCGCACTGACCTGCGCACTGGTGCTTGGAACAAGTGCCTTCACACAGACTGTGGACGGCACACGCGATGCGATTTACGGGAGCCCCATCGTGGTGCAAGATACGCCCACAGGCTTCGGCGATAGCAATCTGGGGCAGGTGGGCTATGCCAACGGCTCCGAGCTGGATGCAGCATATGCCTATGTAGACATGGCGAACTCGACTCTCTACCTCTTCCTCGCAGGCAATTTGGAGTCGAACTTCAACAAGTTGGAAATCTTCTTTGATACCGTCGCTGGGGGTCAGAACCGCCTGCGCGGGGACAACTCGAGTGTGGACTTCGGCGGTCTCAACCGCATGGGCGACAGCGGCTCGGGCAACGGCTTGACCTTCGATTCGGATTTCGCGGCGGACTATTGGATTGGAATCACGGGTGGTGGTGGACCGCCCTATGCCCTGTTTGCAAACTGGGCGCAACTGCTCACCTCTGGGGGCGGACCAGGCTACTATCTTGGCACGACGGGCGCTGCCTCCAGCGGCGTGCTGACAGGCGGTACGAACCCCGACAACATCCTCATCACCATTAACAACAGCAACACGGGCGGGGTCACCAGTTCCACTGCAGACCCCATCGCCGCTGCGGCGGTCTCCACAGGCGTGGAGTTGGCAATCCCCTTCTCTGCCATCGGTATCACAGGCACCCCGACCATCAAAATCAGCGCCTTCATCAACGGTGGTGGGCACGACTTCGTGTCTAACCAAGTGCTTGGGGGCGTTGGAGGTTTGGGGAACTTGGGCGAACCGCGCAATGTGAACTTTGCGAACATCAACGGCAACCAATACTTCACCGTCGTCATTCCTGAACCGGCGAGTATGCTGGCGCTGGGCACTGGGCTGGCAGGACTGCTGGCTCTGCGCCGACGCCGTTCAGCCTGACCTCATCACTCCCACCTCCCACCCCAACTACCCCCCTGACCTCACCTCAGGGGGGTAGTCCACTTTCAGGGTAGACTCTGCCAAGCGATGCAAGCGGAAGAGTACGACCGAATGTTTCAGTACGAGAGCGACTACTGGTGGTTCGTCGGACGACGACGGCTCGTGCTGGAACTGCTCCACCGCTACGCGCCCGACCCTCCCGAACGAATACTGGACGCAGGGTGTGGCACGGGGGCGATGCTCTGCGACTTGCAGGCGCTCGGCTCGGTTGTAGGAGTGGATTTGGAATGGCAAGCGCTGGAGCTGGCACGCCAAAGGGGTGAGTTCCCGCTCGTTCAGGCACGCTTGGAGGCGCTCCCCTTCCCCAACGAATGCTTTGACCTCATCACGGCGCTCGATGTGCTGGAACACCTGCCCGATGACCACCCCGCCCTGCGTGAGATATGGCGCACCCTTCAGCCGAACGGTCTACTGATTGCGACCGTGCCCGCCTATGCGTGGCTCTGGAGCCGGCACGATGTGGCGCTCCACCACTACCGTCGCTACACCGCGCGCGCCCTCCAGTCGCGCCTGTACCGAGCGGGCTTTGAGGTGCTCAAGATCTCCTACTCGGTGAGCCTGCTGTTTGTGCCGATTGCGCTGTTTCGGTGGTTCGACCGCTTTCGTAAGGGCACGCCCTCCGCAACCGTGGTGCCCGTATCGCCTTCCCTCAACCGTTGGCTCACGCGCCTCCAAGCGTGGGAGGCGCGCCTCATTCGTCGGGTGAACCTCCCGTTCGGGGTGAGCCTTGTGGCGGTGGCACGCAAATAGGGTATCTTTTAGTTATGCCTCGCCGACATCCTCTCTCGCCGTTGTTGTTTCTGGTGCGCAACCCAGGGCGGAGCTTGCCCCTGACCCTCGTGCTGGCGTTGGCGGTGCTTACGATTGCCAGCGTGGTCGCCCTGCTCAACTCGATAGACCGCACGATTCTTAAAATCTACGACTACAACCGCTACTTCGCTGCGATTACCCCGCGCGGTTCGGACAAGCTCAAGCCCGAACTGCGCCAACGGATAGAGAACGCCCCCGAAGTGAGCGCGATTTATGAGACCGTCGTGTGCTTTATGAACGCCGACACAATCGTGGGCAAGATGCCGTTCGTGATTTTCGGGATGCGTCAAGCCGATATGCAGACGCTGGTAGCCCGCGTCCAGCTCCGACTGGGTGAGGGGCGTCTTCCCAAAGAGGGCGAGGCGGGCGTGGCGCTTTCGGAACCGCTGATGCGCAACAAGAACCTGCGGCTGGGCGATGTGGTGCTCTCGCCTCTCATTCCCGACCAGTATGCACCCGTGCCTGTGAAGGTGGTGGGTGTGCTGGAGGGCGAGACCTGGCTCGCTGTTGGCTCTTACGAGTTCATCCGCGACCAGTTCTTCCCCCCCACCCGCAACCTGCTCATTTTCGCCGATGAACCTCGCCAACAGCCCAAGTTAGACCGCTGGCTCCGCGACACCCTGCGGGGCGAGCAAGCGCGCGTGTGGACCTATGCCGAACTGCAAGAAGAGACCCATCGCGCCTTCCGCAACCTGTACTTCATCACGGGGGTGGTGGTGGTCGTGGTGTCGCTGATGCTGGCGACGATGACTGGTCTGCTGGCGAACATCTATTTCCAACAGCGCTTGGTGGAGTTCGGACTGCTTCAGGCGATTGGCTACACACGGCGCGAACTGCTTACCCGCGTCTCGCTGGAGACGATTACGGTGGTGCTGGCGGGCTGGGCGCTGGGCGTGCTGGTGACGATGGCAGTGCTGATGTGGGCGAAGGGCAACATTATGGAACCGCGCGGTCTATATCTGGAGCCGTTCGACCCGATTGCCTACCGCTATACCCTGCCCGTGCCTCTGATGGTGTTAGGGTTTGCACTCGTCACGATTGGCTGGCGCTTGCGCACTTTTGACCCGGTGGCGATTGTGGAACGGCGGATTGTGTAGGGTTATACAATCTGCTCCGCTTGAAGGTTAGGACATAGCAACGCCTGCGCGATCGCCCTGGCGCAACTCTCCAAGCCAATCACCCCAATCAGTTCGGTTTGGGCGATGTCGGTGCCGAGCGATTGCGCTTGCAGACGCACATACTGCACAACCTGGTATAGGTCGGTGGCGTCGGGCTGGGTGATGTTGAGCGAGACCTGTGCGATTTGGCGCGTGGGGAGCCACAAGCCGAGCGCGCGCACGCCCTTCAGGGCGGGGTTCGTCTCACGCTCGGTGCGCAGGCGTTGGGCAATCGCCTTCGCCAGGTCGGGGCGTGGGTCGCGCAGGTTGAGGTTGAACGCAACCAGCGGGTCGCGCACGCCCATAATCGTAGCGCCAGCGGTGGGATGGAGCCGAGCGGGACCGAAGTCGGGTCGCCTAAGACCTTCCAAGCGTTTACCCACCCACGCCTCGTAGCCCCCCTTGCGCAGGGTGGGCAGGTCGCGCGGGCGTCCTTCGCGTGCCGAGTGTTCGTAGAGGTACACGGGCACTTTCAGCTCCTGGGCGAACCGTCGCGCCACACGAAGCGAGAATGCAACCGCCTGCTCGCGGGTGATGCCCTCCAACGGCACGAACGGCACCACATCCACCGCGCCGATGCGCGGATGCGCGCCCTGATGCGCACGCAAGTCAATCCGTTCCACCGCCACCACTCCCGCCTGAAGCACCGCTCGGGCGACTTGGCGTGGGGAACCCGAAAACGCCAGCACCATTCGGTTGTGGTCATAGTCCCACGAGAGGTGGTGAACCTGCACACCGGGAAGCCGTACCGCTTGGGCTATTTGGTGAATGGTCTGTTCGTTGCGCCCTTCTGAGAAGTTGGGCACACACAGAATACGCGTCGCCACGCAATGGATTATACCGAGTTGACCAATCTCCATACAGTGGAGGGAGCCATATAGTCCCTCCATCTTTCTAAGCGGACAGATTAGGTTAGCACCCGTTGCCGAAGTTGAACAGCACTATCAGCAGGTCGGCGTCATCCACCACGCCATCGCTGTTCACATCTTCAGGCAACCCGCTCCCCGTGCTTCCGAAGGTGAACAACACCGCCAACAGGTCTGCGTCATCCACACAGCCGTCGTTGTTCACATCGCCCTGAATGGGGATGATAAGCACATCCAGGAAGCGACCACCTCCTGAATAAATTAGGGACGAGGTGCGGGTCTGCACATTGAAAATGTAGGCACCCTGACCGTTCGTCCAGAGGATGTTGCCGTTTTGTAGTTGGAACACCCCACGCGCCCCCGAAGCCGGGAACGAGTCCAGTAGTGCCCCTGTGTTGCGGTCTAACT
>CAKZQI010000068.1 GCA_937139515.1 uncultured Armatimonadota bacterium
GGGAAGTGCCCTGTTCGGGGCACTGTTCGACTCCAGCTTCCGTACCAACCGCCCGCCTGAGATGCCATTTGATGTGGACACGCTTCTCAATCGGGCTCAGGGGATTGTGGTGCTACTCCACTGGGTCTATCTGGTGTTGGGTCTCTTCCCGGCGTTTCTACGCCCCATGCTGAACTTCTTGATTATGGAAAGCGATGTGAACTTCCTGTTCGCCACGCCCCTGAAACCGCTCACACTGTTTCGCGGGCTTATTCTGGTGCGCGGGCTGTTCGGCGCACTCATCTTCCTCATCCTGCTGGTGGTCTATGTGCTGTTCTTTGGGGGCGGTTCCCTGAGCACGCTGAGTGCCACTGCCAAACCTGTCGTGGGAGCGTGGGCAGTGTTGGTCTACCCGATTTTCTACCTCATCGTGACGATGAGCGCTCTGCTGGGCGGTATCGTCGTGATGATGTTTGAGGAACGCTTGCCCCAGCTCAAGAGGCGCCTCGTCATCGGGATGGTGGTCTGGGTGGTGGTCAGTGTCGGGCTGGTCGGTTGGCGAACATTTCAACGACTATCAGAGCCAGAGAACCTTTTGGTGGCACTGGGTCAGAGTATTGATTGGCTCCCAGCATATTTGTGGTTGTTGCCCGTGCGGGGACTTGCCGATGCGGGGCTAGTGCTTTACAACGGTTTCACCCCTGCTATTGGGGTCGGGTTCGGATTATGGCTGAGTTTGCTTCTTTTCCTGAACGGGGTGATGGCGCGCAACGCAGACCGCCTCTACGAAGTGGGGGCGCACATGGCGCGCTTTGGAGCGCGCTCACGCACGGCTCAGTCGGCACCGATACAAGCCTATTACGAGCGTGCGGCGGAGCGGGCAAGTCGTCGCCCCCTGCGTACCCCGCGCTGGTTAGAGCAGTGGGCGCCTCAGGGTGCGTGGGCGCTGTTTTGGCGCGACCTGCTCATCACTTGGCGCGCCAGCGGCTGGGCGAACCTGCTGACGATGCTCTTTATTGGGGCACTCCCGATTGGCGTGATGGTAACCTTCGCCAGGACGACAGCCAACCCCGAAAGCGCTGTCGTCCCACTCCGCGTGATGTTTATGCTTATCCAATCGCTTATCCTTTTCCTTGTGTCTTTTGGCACTTTTTATTCTATGGTAGACCTTTTGCGCCGAGTGGACTTCCAAAAACCGCTCCCGTTGGAGCCACGCTGGGTGGTGCTGGTGGAGGCGCTCCCGACGGTGGTCTTATTCGGAATTGTGGAGGTGATAGTGGTCGCTGTGGCAACAGTACTATTCCCTTACGACTGGCTCTATTGGCTGATGGGGGGGTTGGCTTTGCTGAGTTGGCTGGTGATACTGCAGTTGAGCGTGATGGTCTTAGCGCTCGTCAACCCCGACCCCAGCGACTACACTCAGCGACTGCTGGTGGGGGTGATGACAGTGCCCTTGCTGGGGGCGGTCAGCTTGCCTGGCGCCCTGATTTGGGTGTTCGGGATGGTTCTCAAGGCGCCGCTAATGCTCGTCGGCACGATGGTGCTGGGGGTACACCTACTGATGATGCTGGTGCTGGTGGCAGTTGCTGGGCGCCTGTACGAAAGTTTCAGCCCCGTGGATTAGTCCACGCGGTTTTGAGGTGTGCCCTCCAAGAACGCCTTGAGGTTCTGCACCGTCGTGTCCAAAATGCGCTGAACCGCCTCACGACTATTGAAGGCAATGTGGGGTGTGAAAATCACATTGTCACGACGCATCAGCAGGTAGGCTTGTACCACATTGCGCAGGGTCTGCTCGGCGAGGGGAGCGTTCAGAAGCGCACTCTCCTCTTTGATGTACTCTTCGCCCTCAATCACATCCAGCCCCGCACCACTTAGAATGCCCTCGTCCAGCGCCCACAGTAAGGCTTCGGTGTCCACCACGCTCCCACGCGCCGTGTTGATGAGCAGGGCGCCCCGTTTCATCTGGCTCAGCGTCTCGCGGTTAATCAGGTGGTAGGTCTCTGGCAGGGCGGGCACGTGCAGGCTCACAATATCCGATTGGCGCAGGAGGGTAGGCAAGTCCGTGTAGGTGAAGCCCAGCACCTCTGCCAGCAGGGGATGGGGACGCTTGTCATACGCTAACACCTGCATTCCGAACCCCCGCGCGATGCGTATCACATGCAGACCGATACTGCCCGCTCCGACTATGCCCAGCGTCTTACCATACAAATCAAACCCACGCAGTTCACTGACGCTAAGATTGGGATGCATCAACCAGCCCTGAGCTT